>CANHBC010000006.1 GCA_947458835.1 Betaproteobacteria bacterium
GCGCATCGGCTCGATCAAGAAGGGCGAGGAAGTGATCGGCGCGGAGACCCGGGTCAAGGTGGTGAAGAACAAGATGGCGCCGCCGTTCCGCCAGGCGGAGTTCGACATCCTCTACGGCGAGGGCATCTCCCGTCACGGCGAGATCGTCGAGCTCGGCGTGCTGCACAAGATCGTCGACAAGTCCGGTGCCTGGTACAGCTACAACGGCGAGCGCATCGGCCAGGGCAAGGACAACGCCCGTGATTACCTGCGCGAGCACCATGAGCTCGCGATGGAGATCGAGGGCAAGATTCGCGCCGCGGTCGGTACCCCGCCGATCGTCGACGAAGCCCAGGACGACGAGGAAGAAGAAGCCTGAGCGGAAGGCACCCGCCTTCCGTATCCAGGCTTTGTGAGACCTGATCCCGGGTCCGGACTTGCCGCCTCGTCCTCCGCTGTCCCTGCGCGGCCGGGCACTCGGCTATCTGGCGCGCCGGGAGCATTCCCGGGCCGAGCTTCGGATGAAGCTCGGCCGCCACGCGGGCCCGGATGACGATATCGACGCCCTGCTCGATGACTTCGTGACGCGGGGCTGGTTGTCGGAGCAGCGACTGGTCGAGCAGGTCGTGAACCATTCGAAGCGCTTCGGCGCGGCGCGGGTGCTCAACGACCTGCGCCGGCGCGGCGTGGATCCGGTGCTGCTCGGCGAAGCAGCCGCACCGTTGAAGCAGGGCGAACTGGCGGTCGCCCGCGAGGTGTGGCGGCGTCGGTTCGGCACGCCGCCGACCAGCGCCGAGGAGCGGCTGCGCCAGCTGCGCTTCCTGCGCAACCGGGGCTTCAGCGGCTCCACGATTGCGCGGGTGCTCAAGGACGGCGCGATCGACGACGATCCCCCGGACGATCCGCTCGACTGAGCGGGGGGGCGGCGGTTCCGCCGGGCCCGACGTTGGTCAAGGCTACGCCCGGCCCGGGAGGCCGCGGACGTTTCAGCCCTATAATCCGTGGCTTGCTGCACGGTCGAGCATCGTGCGGCGCGTGCCTGTCGCCAGCCACCGACCGAAAGCCGAAATGAAAGCCAACGAGATCCGGGCGAAGTTCCTGCAGTACTTCGAACAGAAGGGCCACACCGTGGTGCGTTCGTCGAGCCTGGTGCCCGGCAACGATCCGACGCTGCTGTTTGTCAACAGCGGCATGGTGCAGTTCAAGGATGTGTTTCTGGGCACCGAAAAGCGGGCCTACACGAAGGCGACCACCGCGCAGCGCTCGGTGCGCGCCGGCGGCAAGCACAACGATCTCGAGAACGTCGGGTATACCGCCCGGCACCACACGTTCTTCGAGATGCTCGGCAACTTCAGCTTCGGCGACTACTTCAAGCGCGATGCCATCCATCATGCCTGGACGCTGCTCACCGGTGTCTACGGGTTGCCCAAGGACAAGCTCTGGGTGACCGTCTACCACACCGACGACGAGGCCTGGTCGATCTGGCAGGACGAGATCGGCGTGCCGCCCGAGCGGATCGTCCGCATCGGCGATAACAAGGGTGCGCCCTACGCGTCGGACAACTTCTGGCAGATGGCTGATACCGGACCTTGCGGTCCGTGCAGCGAGATCTTCTTCGATCACGGCCCCGAGGTCGAGGGTGGCCCGCCCGGCTCGCCCGAGGCCGACGGCGACCGCTACATCGAGATCTGGAACTTGGTGTTCATGCAGTTCAACCGCGATGAGGCGGGCACCATGCATCCGCTGCCCAAGCCTTCGGTCGACACCGGCATGGGCCTGGAGCGCATCGCTGCGGTGCTGCAGCATGTGCACAGCAACTACGAGATCGACCTGTTCCAGGCGCTGATCGCCGCAGCCGCGCGCGAGACCGGTGCGAAGGACCTCTCGGACAACTCGCTCAAGGTCATCGCCGACCACATCCGAGCCTGCGCCTTCCTGATCGTCGACGGCGTGATCCCGGGCAGCGAGGGCCGCGGCTACGTGCTGCGCCGGATCATCCGCCGCGCGTTGCGCCACGGCTACAAGCTCGGGCAGCAGAAGCCGTTCTTCCACCGTCTGGTGGCGCCGCTGGTCGAGCAGATGGGGGATGCCTATCCCGAACTGGTGCAGGAGGCCGGTCGCGTCGAACAGGTGCTCAAGGCCGAGGAGGAGCGCTTCGGCGAGACGCTCGAGAACGGCATGCGCATCCTCGAGGGGGCGCTGACCCGCGAGGACAACGTGCTCGACGGCGAGATGGTGTTCACGCTGTACGACACGTTCGGCTTCCCGGTCGATCTCACCGCCGACATCGCGCGCGAGCGGGGCAAGACGGTCGACATCGCGGGCTTCGAGCAGGCGATGAGCCGGCAGCGTGAGCAGGCTCGCGCGGCAGGCAAGTTCCGCTCCGCTGCCGCGGTCGAGTATTCCGGCGAGAAGACCCGATTCCGTGGCTACGACGTGCTGGAGGCGCAGGGGCAGGTGGTCGCGCTGTATGTCGGCGGCACCGCAGTCGACCGGGTCGGCGCGGGCGATTCCGCGATCATCGTGCTCGACGAGACGCCCTTTTACGCCGAGTCGGGCGGGCAGGTCGGTGACGTCGGCGAGCTGGTCGGCGCGTCCGGCACGCTGGTGGTGGACGACACCAGCCGTGTCCAGCCCGACGTGTCCGGACACCACGGCAAGGTCTCCGCCGGTTCGATCGCCGTGGGCGACCGGTTGACCGCACGGGTCGACATGAAGTCGCGCTCGCGTGCGGCGAACAACCACTCGGCTACCCACCTGATGCACGCGGCGTTGCGCAAGGTGCTGGGCACTCACGTGCAGCAGAAGGGGTCGCTGGTCGACCCGGACCGTACCCGGTTCGACTTCTCCCACGACAAGCCGATGACCGCCGACGAGATCGCCGCGGTCGAGGCGCTGGTGAACGCGGAGATCCGGCGCAACACGCCGGTGGCCGCCCGCGTGATGAAGTACGACGACGCGATCAAGGCCGGCGCGATGGCCCTGTTCGGCGAGAAGTACGGCGACGAGGTGCGCGTGCTGTCGATGGGCGGCGAAGCATCGGCCGCGTTCTCGACCGAGCTCTGCGGTGGCACGCACGTGTCGCGCACCGGCGACATCGGCTTCTTCAAGATCCTCGTGGAAGGTGGCGTCGCGGCCGGCATCCGACGGGTCGAGGCGGTGACCGGGGAGGGCGCGCTCGTCCATGTGCAGCGCATCGACCGCTCGCTCGCCGACGTGGCCGCCGTGCTGCGCACCAGCCCGGCGGAACTGCAGTCACGCGTCGCGCAGGTGCTCGACCAGGTCCGCAACCTCGAGAAGGAGCTTGGCCGCCTGAAGTCGAAGATGGCGTCCTCGCAGGGAGACGACCTCTCCGCGCGCGCGACCGACGTCAAGGGCTGCAAGGTACTCGCCGCGGCGCTCGACAGCGGCGACGCGAAGGCCCTGCGCGAGACGATGGACAAACTGAAGGACAAGCTGAAATCGGCGGTGATCGTGCTCGGCGGTGCTGCCGACGGCAAGGTCGCACTGATTGCTGGCGTCACGGCTGACCTCACCGGCAAGGTGAAGGCCGGTGAACTCGTCAACTTCGTCGCACAGCAGGTCGGCGGCAAGGGTGGCGGACGGCCGGACATGGCGCAGGCGGGTGGCACCGAACCGGCGAAGCTTCCGCAGGCGCTGGCCGCGGTCGAGGCCTGGGTCGCTGAACGGCTGTAGCGTGGTGCAGCGGCGGACCGTCCGGGCAGGCGCCTTCCGCCGGTGCGTGGGCGGTACGGTGCCGACTGCCGCAGCCAGCGCGCTGGCGCTGGCGCTGCTCGCCGCCAGTCCGTTGCTGCATCCGGTGCTGGCCCTCGCGCAGCCGGTCGCCAAGGGAGCGCGTGATCGGCCGGTCGCGCCGGCCGCACTGGACCGGGCGAGCGAGGCGGGCGCCTGGTGGATGGTCGCGCAGGCCGCCTGCGACGTGGTGCGTGGCAACGGCATCCTGGACCGCATGAACCTCGTGCTCGGCCGAATCCGGCCAGTGACGGCCGGGCTGGCGGTCTCGGAGCGGGTGCAGGATCCTTTCCTGCCGGAGCCGGCGCGGCTGAAGATGGAAGCCCGGATGCGCCAGGTCACCGACCTGCAGGGTATCGCTGGCGACATCCGTGGCGTCGAGGGTGAACTCATCCGGGCGGCGGAGGCGATGCACCCGCCACCCGCGCGGCTCGATCGGCCCGAGTGGAAGCTGGCGGAGCCGGTGACCAGTGAGGCCGGCCTGGCACGGCTGCGCGAGGCGACCGACCGCGCGCTGGCCGACGCCTGCAGCGAGAGCGTCGAGCGGCTGGACGCGCGCTTCGTGAACGAGAAGACCGGTATCCTGCCGTTGCTGCGCTGACGTACCGGTCGCCCTCCGGCGACCGGGCATCGCCACAGAAGGTCGGTACTTCCGATGCGCAGCGCGATCATGGGCGCCGGCGGTATCGGCGGGTACTGGGGGGCGAAGCTCGCCGCCAGCGGCAACGACGTGGTGTTCAACGCGCGCGGCGCCCATCGGGCCGAACCGGCTCGCGATGCCGATGGCGGCGCGCATCGCATTGATCGTGACCCGCAACGACACCGTCAGCGCGTCGGTCGCGATGGGTGGTTCGGCCAGAGCCTGGCCGACGGTGCGCCCTGCATCGTCGACGCACGCAAGCTCTACGAGGGCCGACGATGGTGAGCGTGCGCCACAGCCGCGTCGGACGTCGGCTCGGTACGGCCGAAGCCCCGCCTCAGGCCGGATCGGGCAGGCCGTCGAACACGCGGATGATGCCTTCGTTGAACACCGAGCTCAGGCCGTCGAAATACGCATCGTTCGGCTGGTAGCGCCGCCGGAAGTCGACCTTCAGGCTGTCGCGGCGGTAGATCAGCAGGTCGAGCGGCATGCCGACGGTGACGTTGCTGCGCAGGGTCGATGCGAACGAGATCAGCGCGCACTTGGCCGCCTTGCCCAGTGGCGTGTCCGAGGTCACCACGCGGTCGAGCATCGGCTTGCCGTACTTGACCTCGCCGATCTGGAAGTAGGGCGTCTCGCGCGTGGACTCGACGAAGTTGCCGGCCGCGTAGATGTTGAACAGACGGGGTGCCTCGCCAGCGATCTGGCCGCCGAGGATCAGCGACAGCGAGAATTCATAGCCGAAGCTGCGCAGCGCCTCGCTGTCCGCACGGTACACCTCGCGCACCGTGTCTCCGACCAGCTGCGCGACGTTGAACATCGTGGTCGCGGTCCACAGGTTGGCCTGGCCGGTGGCGTGCAGCCGCTCGTTGAGCAGGCTCACGACCTTCTGCGTGATCGCGAGGTTGCCGGAGACGAGCAGCACGATCACGCGGTCGCCGGGACGTTCCCAGACCGACATCTTCGGTGCCACCGAGATATGGTCGGGGCCGGCGTTGGTGCGCGTGTCGGACGCGAACACGATGCCCTCGTCCACGTGCAGCGCGCAGCAGTAGGTCATGGCTGGGCCGCGGCGCCTGCGCTGTCGGACGGGGCAGCCACCACCGCGGTGTCGAGGTTGAGCACGTCGACCGACACCTTCAATGTCATCATGCCTCCGCCGAAGATGATGCCCTTGAGCGGCGTCACGTCGGCGTAGTCGCGTCCCCACGCCACAGTGATGTGCTGGGTCTCCGGCACCTGGTTGTTGGTCGGATCGAAGTCCACCCAGCCGCTGCCCGGGACGAACACCGAGAACCAGGCGTGCGAGGCATCGGCGCCGACCAGCCGCGGTTTGCCCGGAGGCGGCAACGTCTCGATGTAGCCGCTGACGTAGCGCGCGGCCAGCCCATGGGAACGGATGCAGCCGATCGCCAGATGGGCGAAGTCCTGGCACACGCCGCGCCGGTGCTCCAGCACCTGCGCGAGCGGCGTGGACAGCGTGGTGAACTCCGGGTCGTAGCGGAAGTCGCGGTGGATGCGCTCCATCAGGTCGTGCACCGACTGCAGCAGGGAGCGGCCGCGGGCGAAGCTGCCGGCGGCGTAGCTGGCCAGTCCCGGCTGCACGGCCACCAGCGGCGAGTCGAGCGCGAAGTCCCGTGCCAGCAGCGACTCCGGGTCGTTCGACTGCATCAGGCGTTCTCGGCTCGCGTCCCAGGACTCACCCTCGAACAGGTCGAGGCGGCCGGAGCGCGGCTCGATCGAGACCTCGCTGGTTGCGGTCACCGACAGCGCGTGGTGCGGCTGGTCGATCGAGAACCCGGCGACACGGTTGCCGAAGTAGTCGAGCCGTTCGCGGTAGTCCGATGGCGGCGGGTCGATCGACAGCGACGACGACAGCGCGAGCTGTCGCGGCACCGCGCGCGGCAGCAGCCGCGCCTCGTTGTAGCCGCTGTCGACCGGCTCGGCGTAGTGGTAGTCGGTGCGGTGCACGATCCGGTAGTTCACCGAGGACCCCGCTCGACCTCGATGCGCGCCTGCACCAGCTGCTGGCTTTCGCGCAGGTGTCCGAAGTACTGGCCGGTGATCACCTCGGACATGCGGGTCAGCAGGTGGGTGATCCGTGCCATCGTCTGGTCGAGGTCCTCGCGCAGCACCGAGCCGCGGCCGGACTGCACCAGCCGGTCTAGGCTGACCAGGCGAAGCTGTGTCACGGCCTCGAGCGCGAGGCGATCGCGCTCGCACAACTCGGCACCGCCGGCCGCGCCGGGATCGGTCGGCAGCCCGGCAAGCGTTTCCTGCAGGCGCAGCAGCTGGTGGATCATGCCGCGCGGATTGTTCGAGTCGAGCAGCATCAGTTCCAGCACCGTGCGCACCTCGAGGTAGGACCGGTAGCGCTGGCGGTAGGTGAGGATGCTCTCCCCGGTGGACAGGATGGCATCGAGCAGCAGGGCCTCGACCGCCGGCTCGGTATGCACCGCCACGGTGGAGCGAGTGAGCGAGGCGAGCAGCAGCGAGCGCTCGATCCGGCGACCCATGTCGAGGAAGCGCCAGGCCTGGTCGCGCATCAGCCGCTCGCTGGTGAGTTCGTTGAACGCAGCGAGCGCTACCACGACCTGGTTCAGGTGCTCGGACAGGTTCTCGATCGTCACGCTGCCGCGGGTGCGCAGCGCAGCGAGCTGGGTATCGATCGAGTCGAGCACACGCCAGGAATCGGACGACCAGAAGTCGCGGATCGCGTGCGCGGAGTGCACCAGTGCCTGCAGCGACTGCGCCAGGCTGCCGCTGCGACCGGCATCGCAGGCGACCGCGAGCAGTTCATCATCGGGCTGGTGCAGCCGTGCGTCCTCCGCCATGAAGCCCGGGTAGGTCGCGGTGAAGTGCGTCAGCGAGCGCAGCAGCGCGTGCAGGCACTGCGCATGTTCCGGATCGTCGTACTGCAGCGACTCGTCGTACTTCGCCAGGATGGTGCGCAGCAGCCGTGCCGTGCCCTCGGCACGCTCGGAGTAGCGCCCAAGCCAGAACAGGTTGTCCGCCGCCCGCGAGGACAGCGGCGCCCGGTTGCCCGAGGTCATCTGTTCGCGGGCCGGCTGCAGCCAGAGCGTGACCTGCTGCTCCGGTTCGGAGGCAAGTACCCAGGTGTCCTTGCTGCTGCCGCCGTACTGGTTGCTGACCAGCGGGCTGCCGCGGCTCGGGGCGACCCGGGTCAGGCCACCCGGCATCACCGCGTAATCGGCGTCGCGCGCCACGAGGAAGGTGCGCAGCACTGCGGCGCGCGGCTCGACACCCCCGTCGTCGGAGAGCGTCGGCGTGGCCGAGAACTGGGCGAACTCCTGGCCGACCCAGTTGCGCGGGCTGGCCGAGATCTGCGCGCGCAGCCGGTCGAGTTCGTCGCGGCTCAGCGTAGGCCCGGGCAGCGAGCGTTCGCCTGCGGCGCGCGACAGCGGCTTGATCACCAGGTGTTCAAGGTTGGCCAGCACGTGCTGCAGGTCGCCCGGGTTGCCGCACCACCAGGTGCGCACGGAGGACAGGCGCAGTGGCTGCCCGAGGAAGTGTCGCGCAATAGCCGGCAGGAACGCGAGCAGGGCCGGGTTCTCGAGCAGGCCGCTGCCCAGCGGATTGGCGATCGACACGGTGCCCCGCCGCGCGCATTCGAGCAGTCCGGTCACGCCCAGCCGCGACTCGGCCCGCAACTCGAGCGGGTCGCACCAGTCGTCATCGACGCGCCGGATGATCACATCCACCGGTTGCAGGTCGGACAGCGTGCGTTGCCAGACCCGGCCGTTGCGCACGACGAGGTCATCGCCCTGCACCAGCGGGTAGCCGAGATAGCTGGCGAGGTAGGCGTGCTCGAAGTAGGTCTCGTTGCGCGGGCCGGGCGTGAGGATGACGATGCGCGGCTCGCGGCTGGCGCGCGGGGCGATCGACACCAGCGTCTGGCGCAGTGCACGGAAGAACACCGCTACCCGGTGCACTCGAGAGTCGCGGAACAGCGACGGCAGGATGCGGGTGATCACCATCCGGTTCTCGAGGGCATAACCGGCGCCCGAGGGTGCCTGGGTACGATCGCCGAGCACCCACATGTTGCCGTCCGGTCCGCGCGCCAGGTTGGCGGAATACAGGATCAGCTGCCGCTCTCCCGCCAGCTTCACACCGTCGCACGGACGCAGGAAGCCGGCGTGCCCGAACACCATTTCCGGGGGCAGGAGTCCCTTGCGCAGCAGTTCGCGCGGACCGTACAGGTCGCGCAGGATCAGGTCCATCAGTTCGGCCCGCTGGATCAGGCCTGATTCGATGCCTGCCCACTCGTTGCTGCCGATGACCAGCGGGATAGGGTCGAGGTCCCAGACCCGGTTGTAGCCGTCCGGGTCGTCATAGACGTTGTAGCTGACCCCGTTCTCGCGCAGCAGCCGGCTTGCCTCGTCGCGTCGGCGGCGCAGTTCCTCGGTGCCCAGGCCCTGCAGCGCGCGCGCGAGGTATTCCCAGTGCGGGCGAACCGTGCCGTCGTCCGAACGGGTCTCGTCGAACAGTCCCGCGGCGGGCTCATACCAGCGCGAGCCGGCCGGATCGGGCCGGGGCCTGGGGCTGGCTGCCTGTTCTGCGTGGGCGTCCTTCGACATCGATACGGGGCGGGATCTGTAGACTGGAGACCGTTCAACTGGGCGGTCCAGTCTAGCACCGCGGCAGCCGGGTACGCGTCACCGCCGAAGGTCCAGCGTGTGCGGGAAGTCGTTGTCCGGCTCTGCCGGTGGCGGTGACATCGGGCGCGGCGCATCCTTAGGCACCCAGCCGCCCAGGTCCGGCGGTGGCTGCAGGTCTCCCGGCGTGTGGCCGTACGCCCAGAAGCGCGACACCCGCCGCGATTCCGCCTCGAACGCATTGACCGGGAAGGTCTCGTAGCTACGGCCACCCGGATGCGTCACGTGGTAGCGGCACCCGGCGACCGCGCGTCCGTTCCAGGTGTCGATCAGGTCGAACGTGAGTGGAGCGTGCACGCCGATCGCCGGGTGCAGCGCGGACGGTGGCTGCCAGGCGCGGTAGCGCACGCCGGCGACATACTCGCCGCGGGTGCCGGTCGAGCGCAACGGAACGCGGCGTCCGTTGCAGGCGACCACGTAGCGCGAATCGGTGAGGCCGGTGGCCCGGACCTGCAGCCGTTCGACCGAGGAGTCGACATAGCGCGCGGTGCCGCTGCCGGTCACTTCCTCGCCGAGCACGTGCCACGGTTCGGTCGCCGCGCGCAGTTCGAGCTGCAGGTCGCCGCTGACCAGGGTGCCGTAATGCGGGTAGCGGAACTCGAAGAACGGCGCGAGCCATTCCATTGCGAACGGATACCCGGCCGCCTGCAGTTCCTCGACCACGTCGGCCATGTCGGCGCGCACGTAGTGCGGCAGCATGAACCGGTCATGCAGCTCCGTGCCCCAACGCACCAGCGGGCGGCGGTAGGGGACCTTCCAGAAGCGCGCGACCAGCGCGCGCAGCAGCGCCGCCTGCACCAGTGCCATCTGCGGATGCGGTGGCATCTCGAAGGCACGCAGTTCGACCAGTCCGAGACGGCCGGCCTCGCCTTCGGGCGAGTACAGCTTGTCGATGCAGAACTCCGTGCGGTGCGTGTTGCCGGTGGAGTCGATCAGCAGGTTGCGCAGCAGCCGGTCGACCAGCCAGGGCTGAGCGACGTCGCCGGACGGCATCTGCCGGAACGCGATCTCCAGCTCGTACAGGCTCTCGTTGCGTGCCTCGTCCACGCGAGGCGCCTGGCTGGTCGGGCCGATGAACAGCCCGGAGAAAAGGTACGACAGCGACGGATGGTTCTGCCAGTAGGTGACCAGGCTGCGCAGCAGGTCGGGTCGGCGCAGGATCGGGCTGTCGGCCGGGGTCGCGGCGCCGATGGTGATGTGGTTGCCGCCGCCGGTGCCGGTGTGCCGCCCGTCGAGCATGAACTTCTCGGTGGCGAGCCGGCTCTCGCGGGCTTCGTGATACAGCACTTCGGTGTTGCGGACGAGGTCGGTCCAGCGGGCTGCCGGATGGATGTTCACCTCGATGACGCCCGGGTCGGGGGTGACCGGCAGGCGAACCAGCCGGGGGTCGCGCGGCGGCGGGTAGCCCTCGATCACCACCGGCAGCCCGAGCGCGGCGGCGCTGTCCTCGATCGCGCTGACCAGGTCGAGGAAATGCTCCAGGCAGGCCAGCGGGGGCAGGAAAACGTACAGGCGACCCTCGCGCGGCTCGATGCAGAGCGCGGTGCGTACCGCATCATTCGGCTGGTGGCTGGCGCTGCTTCGCCCCGGCGGTGGCGCCACGGCCGCGGCAGGCGCGGCGCCGGTGGCGCGTGGCATCGACTGGAAGCGGACGCGCCCGTAGTCGGGCAGCGGCGGCAGCGGCTGCATCAGCGAGCGCTCGATGAACGGGATGCGCTGCTCCGGTGGCAGTTCAGGCAGCGAGTCGAGCGGCAGGCGGTAGCCCATCGGCGAGTCGCCCGGCAGGAGGAACATGTGGTCCCGGCGGAAGGTCCAGGCGCCGCTCAGCCAGCGGCTGCGTGCGACATCCCACGCCAGCGGCAGGGCATACCCAGTGGGTTCGCCCAGCCCGCGCTGAAGCAGACGCGCGAGCCGCTGCCGTTCCAGCGGGTCCTTCAGGTCCGCAGCCAGGGGATCGACGTTGCCGGGCAGGTTCTGCTCGGCGAGGATGTAATGCAGGGTGTCCTCGTGCCCCGGCTTCAGGTACACCGTGGCCAGCCCCAGCCGCTCGGTGAGTTCCTGGGCGAATGCCTCGGCCTCGCGGATGCCGTGGCCGAGGTCGCGGGTGGTGTCGGCGAGCAGCGAAGCGTCATGCCAGACCGGCCGGCCGTCCGCGCGCCAGAACACCGCAAGCATCCATCTGGGCAGCGGCTCGCCCGGGTACCACTTGCCCTGTCCGTGGTAGAGCACGCCACCGGGACCGAAGGCCTCGCGCAGCCGGCGCACCAGCACGTTGGCCCGCTCACGCTTGGCCGGGCCGTCGGCCGCTACCGTCCACTGCGGCGACTCCATGTCGTCGACCGACACGAAGGTCGGCTCGCCGCCCATGGTGAGCCGCACGTCGCCGGCCTCGAGGTCGGCATCGACCTGGTGGCCGAGGGCCTCGATGCGTGCCCACTGGCCGCCCGTGTAGGGCCGGGTGACGCGCGGGTCCTCGTGGACGCGGGTCACCGTGTTCTCGTGCTCGAAGGTGACCACTTCGCAGGGATCGGTGAAGCCGGTCACCGGGGCGGCACTCTCCGGATCGGGGGTGCAGGCGAGCGGTATGTGGCCCTCGCCGGCGAACAGCCCGGAGGTGGGATCGAGGCCGACCCAGCCGGCGCCCGGGATGTACACCTCGGCCCAGGCATGCAGGTCGGTGAAGTCCACTGTCGGCCCGGCCGGCCCTTCGAGCGGCTTCTGGTCGGCCACCAGCTGAACCAGGTAGCCGGACACGAAGCGCGCGGCCAGCCCCAGGTGGCGCAGTGCCTGCACCAGCACCCAGCCGGTGTCGCGGCAGGAGCCGAGCGCGCGCTCCAGGGTCTGCTCGCAGGTCTGTACACCGGGTTCGAGCCGGATCGTGTAGGCGATGTCGCGTGCGAGTCGCTGGTTCACGGCCACCAGGAAATCGACCGTGCGCGTGCGCGAACGGTCGATGCCGTCAAGCCACCGGCGAAGCAGCGGTCCGGACTCGCGCACCTCGAGGTAGGGCGCGAGGTCCTTCCTCAGGTGGGGCTCGTAGGCGAACGGAAAGTGCTCGGCAGCCTCTTCGAGGAAGAAGTCGAACGGGTTGATCACCGTCATGTCGGCGAGGATGTCCACCTGCATCGACAGTTCGGTCGTGCGCTCCGGGAACACGATCCGCCCGAGGTAGTTGCCGAACGGATCCTGCTGCCAGTTCAGGAAGTGCGGCTCCGGCGTGATGCGAAGCGAGTACGCCTCGATCGGCGTGCGCGAGTGCACGGCAGGCCGCAGTCGGACGACATGGGGCGACAGCTTGATCGGGCGGTCGTAGCGGTAGAGCGTCCGATGGTGTAGCGCGACACGGATGGTCATCGGTCAGGCGGATCCGGGAGGGGTGGCCGGTCCGGTCAGGAAGTAGGTTGCGCTGATCCGGTCGTGCAGCGTGCCGAAGCCGATCTGCAGTTCGTCCGTGTAGCGATGCAGGGCCTGCCGGTCGAGCCGGTCGAAGTCGACCCGCTCGAGTTCGCCGACCAGCTGGCCGATGTCGCGCGTGATCGCGCTGCTGCGCGGCAGTCGCCGCAACAGCGTATCCATCTGTGCGAGGCAGAATCCGATCGAGCGCGGGAAGCGGGTGTCGGTCAGCAGGAAGCGCAGGACGTCCGCGTGGCTCACCGGCCCGCGCACGGTCTGCCGGTACACCTGGTAGCCGGACAGCGATCGAAGCACGCTCATCCACTGGATGGTCTCGAACGGCGCAAGGTCGCCCGGGCCGTCGTCCGACTTCGCGCTGCCGTCGAGCAGGTTGGCCGAGCGCACGTCGATGATGCGGGTGGTCATGTCCGCGCGCTCCAGCGCCAGCCCCAGCCGCAGGAAGTCGTACGGGTAGTCGTGGGCCATCGTCCCGGCCAGCGTGCCGGTGAGCTGCTGGGCGCCGCGGATCACCGCCTCGAGGTAATCGTAGCGGCGGCCCTGCGCGAGCGAGTGGCCGGCGTCCTGCTTCGCGCGCAGGTACAACTCGTTTACCTGCTCCCAGGCTTCGCGCGGCAGCAGGTCGCGCAGGAGCCGGGCGTTCTCCCGCGCGCAGGCGAGCGACGACAGGATCGACCCCGGGTTCTTCTCGTCGGAAATCAGGAAGCGGACCACGTTGCGCTCGCTGGGCTCGCGATAGAGCTCGGCGAACAGTCCGGCGCCGCCGGTGATCGCGATCAGGGGCGCCCAGCCGAAGGTGTACTTGCGCGGCAGGTCGAGCAGCAGGTTCGCGTGCACGTTGGCGAGCCGCGCGCCATCCTCGGCACGCTCGACGTAGCGGCCCAGCCAGTAGATCGATTCGGCGTGTCCGGACAGCATCAGTGGTGTTCCACGGGATCAGCCCGCTTCATGGTCGACGATCCAGGTGTCCTTGCTGCCCCCGCCCTGCGATGAGTTGACCACGGTCGAGCCCTTGCGCAGCGCGACGCGGGTCAGGCCGCCGGTGGTGACATAGGTGGCCTTGCTGGACAGGACGAACGGTCGCAGATCGACATGGCGTGGCTCGACGTGGTCGTCGACCAGCGTGGGTGCGGTGGACAGGGTGATCATCGGTTGCGCGATGTAGTTGCGCGGATCGTGCCGGATGTGCCGCGCGAACGCCTCGAGTTCGGCGCTGCCGGCCTGCGGGCCGATCAGCATGCCGTAGCCGCCGGACTCGTTGGCCGGCTTGACCACCAGCTTGTCGAGGTTGGCGAGCACGTATTCGCGTTCCTTGCGGTCTACGCACTTGTAGGTCGGCACGTTGGGCAGGATCGCGTCCTCGTCCAGGTAGTAGCGGATCATCGCCGGCACGAACGCATACACCACCTTGTCGTCGGCCACGCCCGCGCCGGGTGCATTCGCCAGCCCGACCTTGCCGTTGCGCCATGCACGGAACAGTCCCTTCACCCCGATCACCGAGTCAGGGTTGAACGCCTCGGGGTCGAGGAACAGGTCGTCGATGCGCCGGTAGATGACATCCACTCGCTCCAGCCCGGTGATCGCCTTCTTGTAGACACAGTCGTCCTCGCCGACGACCAGGTCTGTGCCCAGGCAGAGCTCGGCGCCCATCTGCTGGGCGAGGTAGGCATGCTCGAAGTACGCCGAGTTGTGGATGCCAGGCGTGAGCACTGCCACCTCGGGTCGTCGTCCGCGTCGAGGCGACAGCGAAGACAGGCAGTCGAACAGCTGGGACGGGTAGTCGTCCACCGGCAGGATGGTGGTGTTCTCGAACAGTTCCGGGAACACGCGCTTCATCACCAGCCGGTTCTCGAGCATGTAGGACACGCCAGAGGGCACGCGCAGGTTGTCCTCGAGCACGTACATGGTGCCGTCACGGTCGCGCACCAGGTCCGAGCCGCAGACGTGTGCCCAGATGCCGTGTGCCGGTGTGGCCCCCACGCACTGTGGCCGGAAGTTCTTCGAGTCGGCCAGCAGCTCCGCCGGGAATACCTTGTCCTTGACGATGCGCTGGTCGTGGTAGATGTCGTCGATGAACAGGTTCAGCGCCTCGACACGCTGGCGCAGGCCGCGCTCGATGCGCGCCCATTCACCGCGCGCGATCACCCTCGGGATGATGTCGAACGGCCAGGCGCGATCGATCGATCCGCCTTCCTCGGAGTAGACGGTGAACGTGATGCCGAGGTTGCGGATCGCGAGGTCGGCCGCGGCACGTCGGTCGCGCACTTCCTTTTCGCTGAGCGACGCGAGGTAGGCGCACAGGCCGCTCGCCACGGGACGTACCTCGCCTGGTGCGGCGAGCAGCGTGTCGTACACGCCGCGTGCGGGGTAGGTCTTCCAGTTGATGGCCATGTGTCAGGGTAACCGCAGGAGCCTATAGCAGGAAGCGTGCCCGCTGCTGTCCATTCTATCGGTTCGGACCCTGCGGGGCGTGGATCCGGCCCTGCCGTTTCGCCGTATCCTTGGACAATGTCCTCCGGACCTCCGCAACTGGACCTCTTCGGCGACCCACTGCCAGCCGGCGGTGGTGGCGGCGTGCCGGCCCATCGGACGGTGCGTGCGGCGGGGAGCGGACCTGGCCCTGCCGAGGTCGCGCCGGCACTCGTGGAACTCGGCCGCGCACTGCCGCGTGCGCTCTACCTGGGCACGTCCTCCTGGTCGTTCCCGGGCTGGGCCGGGCTGGTCTACGACCGGAGCTTCGATCCGTCCCGGTTGTCGAGGGACGGGCTGCCGGCATACGCGCGGCATCCGGTGCTGCACGCGGTCGGCATCGACCGTACCTTCTATGCACCGCTGCCGGCTTCGGCGTTCGCACGCCACGCGGCCCAGGTGCCCGACGGTTTCCGCTTCCTCGTGAAGGCGCCTTCGGCCTGTACCAGCGCGGTCGTGCGCCATGATGGTGCATTGCCGGCCGCGAACGATCAGTTCCTGGACGAGCGGGTGGCCATCGACCAGTTCGTGCGGCCGGCACTGGAGGGGCTCGGGCCGAAGGCCGGGCCGCTGGTGTTCCAGTTCTCGCCGCTCGGGCGGGCATGGACGCGGGTGCCGCAGCGGTTCGCCGATGCGCTGGAGGGTTTCCTCGCTGCGCTGCGCACGGAGGCGTCGAGCGCGCTGCTCGCAGTCGAGGTGCGCGATCCGGAGGTACTGGTGCCGGCGTTCTTCGATGCGCTGGCCGCGCACCGGGTGCGCTACTGCATCGGCGTGCATGCGCGGATGCCCGTGGTCGACGAACAGGCGGCGCGGGCCCGGCGCGTCGGGCCGGGCGCACTGGTGGTGCGCTGGAACCTGCACTCCGGCTTCGGGTACGACGAGGCGAAGGCACGCTACGAGCCGTTCGACCGACTGGTCGACGAGGACCCGGCTGCCCGCGGCGCGCTCGCCGCGCTGGCGGCGGACACGATCGGCGCCGGCGAGGCGGTCTACGTCATCGCGAACAACAAGGCAGAGGGTTCGGCACCGCTGACCCTCGTGCGGCTTGCGGAGGCGGTGCGCGAGCGGATGCAGGGCGCGGCGGCAGACGCCGGCCCGAGCTGGCCGGCCGGGCACAGCGGCGGGCGGGTGCCGCCGGCCCGGGGCCCCTCGTGATGGGATAATCGGCAGATGCTCGCCGACGAAGCCAATCTGCCGCCGCCGTCGACCACCGACGACTGGGCGCTCCACGCCGCCGCGCTGCTGCGCGAGGAGGGCCGGCTTTCGGCGGTCCCGGGCGCACAGATCGAGGCGGCGCTGGCCTGGGCGGCCCTGCGCTATGCAGACCGGAAGTTGCCGGTCGGCATGCTGGCCTCGGCGGCCGCGCTCGACGTCGCTCAGGTGCTGGTCACCATCGGCGCGGATCCGGCCACGCGCATGGCCGCGCTGCTGGCCTGGTTGCCGCTCGACGCCGGCAACGCCCGCGAGGGGCTGCGCCAGCGCGCCGGCGCCGAGGTGCTGGCCCTGGTCGAGGGGACGGCCCGGCTCGATGCGATCCAGACGCTGTCGGAGGTGGGCGAGGCCGGGACCACGCCGGCGCAGCAGGAGTCGCTGCGCAAGATGCTGCTGGCGATGGTGCAGGACATCCGTACCGTGCTGATCAAGCTGGCCCAGGAACTGGTCATGTTGCGCACGCTCATCCGGCATCCCGACGAGGAACTGCGTCGCCGCCATGCCCGCGTGACCCTCGACCTGTTCGCGCCGCTGGCCAACCGCCTGGGCATATGGCAGCTCAAGTGGGAGATGGAGGACCTCGCGTTCAGGCTGTCCGACCCGGACACCTACCGGCGCATCGCCCGGCTGCTCGACGAGAAGCGCATCGCGCGCCAGCAGGTGGTCGACGAGGTGATGCGCCTGCTGCGAGCCGACCTGGCCGCCGCCGGGATCCCGGCGCTGGTGACCGGGCGTCCCAAGCACATCTACAGCATCTGGCGCAAGATGGGCCGCAAGGGCCTCGAGTTCGGCGACCTGTACGACGTGTTCGGCGTGCGCGTGCTGGTCGACGAAGTGAAGGACTGCTATGCCGCGCTCGGGCTGGTGCACAACCGCTGGACGCCGGTGCCCAGGGAGTTCGACGACTACATCGCCAAGCCCAAGGGAAACGACTACCGGTCGCTGCACACGGCCGTGATCGGGCCGGGCGAACGCGCGGTCGAGGTGCAGATCCGCACGCATGCGATGCACCAGCATGCTGAACTCGGCGTGGCGGCGCACTGGGCCTACAAGGAGTCGGGCAGCCGGGCCGCCGCCAGCGACTACGACCGGCGCATCGCCTGGCTGCGGCGCATCCTCGACTGGCGCGACACCGTCGCGCAGCAGGGCGGGCAGGCGATGGGGCAGGCGCCGGATGCGGCGCCCGGCGTTGAAGAGCCGGCCGAATCCCTCGGCGAGCGCTTCAAGACCGAACTGTTCAGCGACGTGGTCTATGCACTGACGCCGCAGGGCAGGGTGGTCGACCTGCCCGCGGGCAGCACGCCGGTCGACTTCGCCTACGCGCTGCACACCGAACTCGGCCACCGCTGCCGGGGGGCCAAGGTCGACGGCTCGATCGTGCCGCTCAGCTTCCCGCTCGCCAACGGCCAGACGGTGGAGATCATCACCGTACGCGAAGGGGGGCCGTCGCGCGACTGGCTCAACCCCCAGCTCGGCTTCACGCGCAGTTCCCGGGCGCGCAACAAGGTGCGGCAGTGGTTCAATGCGCAGAACCTCGCGGCAAGCATCTCGCAGGGCCGGGCCGTGGTCGAGAAGGAACTGCAGCGGCTGGGCATCGCGTCCTACAACCTCGAGCAGCTGCCGGTCCGACTCGGGCTGGGCAAGCTCGACGATGCGCTCGCGGCGATCGCGCGTGGCGAGGTGAACCAGCGCCAGCTCCAGGTGGCGCTGCGCGAGCCGGCACCCGGTGCCGGCCAGCCATACGAGGCGCCCGACGTGGTGCCGATCGCCCGCCGCTCCGAGGCCGGCAGCAGCGCGCGCGGAATCCTCGTGGTCGGCGTGGACAAGCTGCTGACCGCGCTCGCGAAATGCTGCAAGCCGGCGCCACCAGACCCGATCGTCGGCTTCGTGTCGCGGGGGCGAGGCGTGACCGTGCATCGGCGGGACTGCCCGAACGTGGCGCGGATGCCCCAGGAGCGGATGATCGAATCGGCGTGGGGCAGGCCCGATGGGGGACGCTTCGCGGTCGACCTGGAAGTGCTGGCGCACGACCGGCAGGGGCTGCTGCGCGACATCTCGGAGCTGTTGTCGCGCGAGAAGGTGAACGTGACGGCCACGCAGACGGCCTCGCGCAGCGACACTGCGCATATGCGCTTCACTGTCGAGGTGCTGGACGTCGACCAGGTATCGCGGCTGCTGGCTGCGATCGGCGAGGTGAAGGGCGTGATCCGCGTGCGTCGGCGCTGAGGCATGCCGGCAGGCCAGCCCCGTCAGGGCCTGGCCTGCCAGTGGCGATCAGCCAGGCTCGCCGATGAAGTCCATCGCGTTACGGAAGTAGATCCGCTCGCGTTCGGCATCGGTCAGGCCGGGCACCTTCTCGATGTTGTCGATCGGCGTCATGTCGCCCATGTCGAACGGGTCGTCGGTGCCCACCACCACGCGGTCGGCGCCGACCTGCTCGATCAGGAAGCGCACCGCCTTGGGGTTGTGGGCGAGCGCGTCGAACCAGAACCGGCGCAGCAGGTCCATCGGCGGGGTCTTGCAGTCGATCGCGGTGTCCGGACGGCAACCGTGGCCCCACTGGAAGCGGCCGATGTCCGCCACCGTGAAGCCGCCGGCATGGGGGAGCAGGAACTTCAGTTCCTTCAGCTCGTCCAGCGCGCCACTGAACATCAGGTTGGCGACCATGATGGTCGTGTCGAGCGGGTTGCCGATCAGGTTGGTCATGTAGTAGCAGTCGAGCCGGCCGGTGGCTCCGATGTTCTCCGGGTGGGTGAACACCGACACATTCAGGTTCTGGCAGCGCTTGAGGAACGGACGGAACTTCCGGGCCGCGAGTTCTTCGCCGACGATCGAGGTGGCGATCTCGACGCCGCGGAAGCCGTAGGTCTTCACCGCGTGTTCCAGTTCGGCGATGGCCAGGTCGGGATGCTGCATCGGCACGCTCGCCATGCCGCGCAGCCGGTCGGGGCGCTCGGCGACCATCTTCGCGATGCCTTCGTTGACCGCGCGCGCGGTCCTGACTGCGTCTTCCTCCTTCTGCCAGTAGCAGAAGGCCTGCGGGCCGGTCGAGATGTAGGAGATGTCGATCTTCATCCGGTCCATCTTCGCGACCTTGCCCTCGCCGCTGTAGTACTCGGGATCGAGCTCGAACTGGTTCTTGCCGCGCGAGTAGAACCGCTTGCCGTCCTTGCGGATGATCTTCGCCTTGTACAGGTCGGCGTCGCCCGCCTGCTCCATCAGGTCGAGCACGGTGTCGGGCAGCACGTGGCTGTGCAGGTCAATCTTCTTCATGCGGACTTCCTCCTCTGGGGTCTTGCCTGGACGATGGAAATGGGTGGGCTGCCGAGGCTGCGCGGCCCCGGCCCTGGGCGCGCGGGCAGCCCGAAGCGGCCACGCTCGAACAGGTGTTCGATCTCTGCGGCGACCACCTGCGCGAGTGCCTCGGTTGCCGCCGGCAGCGTCGGACGCGCGGCCTGTGCCAGCACCAGCATCCGGTGCAGGCTCGCATCGGTGATCTGCCAGGCGGACAGCCGTCCGCTGGCGATGTCGTCGTGGAAGGTCGACACCGGCATCAGTGCATGTGTGGCGCCGCGCAGCAGCAGCGCGCGGATCGCCTCGATGGAATCGATCTCCACCTCGACGTTCAGCCTGACTCCGCCGCGCGAGAGCTGCTCGTCGAGTGCGGCACGGATGCCGTCGGTGATCAGCACCGGCGTGCGCGCGAGTTCGGCGAGCGTGAAGAAGGGCCGGGCGGGCAACGCGCCGCGCGGGCCGACCACGACGATCGGCTCGGACAGCAGCGGCGTGTAGCGCAGCGCGCGCGCCGGCGCCGGGTTGGTGAGCAGCGCGACATCGACCCGTCCCGCGTCCAGCGCGTCGGCGAGCTGCGGGCTGAAGCCCTCGACCACCTTGACCGACAGTCCGGGCGCCTCGGCGCGGCAGCGTTCTACGCAGCCCGGCACCAGCCAGGCGGCGATGGTCGGCGACACGCCGAGGATGACTCGGCCTCCGGCCGGCTGCCCGGCGTGCGCCACCTCTGCCTGCGCACGGTCGATTTCGCGTACCGCCCGGCGGGCATGCTCGAGGAACTTGCGCCCGGCCGGGGTCAGGCGTACGCCGCGCGGCAGCCGTTCGAGCAGCGGTACGCCCAGTTCCGACTCCATGCCCTGCACATGGCGGGTCAGTGCCGGCTGCGCGATGCCCAGCTGTGCCGCCGCGCGGGTGATACTGCCGGCGTCGGCGATGTGCACGAGGTAGCGGAGGCTGCGCAGATCCATGGGGGCGGAGCATAGCCGATTCCGCCGGGCCGGCGCGCCCCGGGGCGCGATGCGCTTCCGGTATGCTGGCCGGTGCGGGGGCAGGCCGGAGGCGCCCCTTTCCCGGTCGTTGCCGGCGGCGGCGGTCGGCGTCTTCGCCATGCCGTTTCGGCATGGCATGGATGCCCGTTCGACATTTGCCCGGCGGTGTCGCAGGTCGGTACCATTCGCGCCAACCGAACGAACCGAAGGAGACATCGTGGCCCGGGAAATCAACGTAGGCATCATCGGGGTGGGCTGGTGCGGCGGCATCCGCGCAGAGGCGAGCGCGCGCCATCCGCTGGTCAACGAACTGCACCTGTGCGAGATCCGCCCGGAGCGTCTGTCGGAGATGGCCGAGAAGTGCAATGCCACCTCTGCCACCACCGACTGGCAGGAGATGCTGAAGAACGACGCGATCGACGCGTACATGATCTCGGCCACGCCCGAGCACCTGCACTATCCGATGGCGAAGGATTGCCTGTCGCGCGGCAAGCACGTGTTCCTCGAGAAGCCGATCTCCATCGAGATCCACGAGGCTGACGAACTGATCGCCATCGCGCGCCGCAATGGCGTGAAGTTCACCATCGGCTATTCGCAGCGGTTCAACCCGAAGTACGCCTACGTGCACAAGTGCGCGACCGACGGCACGCTCGGTCGCCCGGTCAGCGCGCTGGTCAGCCGCCACATCGGGCGCAGCCTGGGCAAGAAGATCACCGGGCGCAGCAAGCTGTCGCCGGCGGCGATGGAGTCGACGCACGACCTCGACTTCCTGCTCTGGTGCCTTGAGCCGGCCAAGCCGATCCGCGTCTACTCGCAGAACAACTACGGCGCGATGCGCGACATGAGCGGCGCCGACGTCCCCGATACCCAGTACATCATGGTCACGATGGACAGCGGCGTGTCGGTGATGGTCGGCGGTGGCTGGAGCCTGCCGCCGGCGTACCCGAACTTCTCGTCGACCTGGATCGAACTGATCGGCACCGAAGGTGCCTTGATCATCGACGACACCCACCGCGACACCCAGCTGTCGACGGTCAAGAACGGCATCGTCCACCCCATGTCGACGATGCCTGGCGAGTACGTCGAACACACCTATGCCGGCGCGATGGCGCCCGAGACCGACCACTTCATCGAGGCCTGCGCGCTGGACACGCCGGTGCTGGTCACCGCCGAGCAGGCGCGCCAGGTGATGGAGGTCTACGTGGCCGCCGACATCTCGGCCGAGCGCAACGAGCCGGTGAGCCTGCCGCTGCCGGAATCGCGGCGCTGAGCTGAAGCGGCGAACGGCGGGGTCGCGCGGCCCCGCAAACCATCTTCGGAGGAGCAGCGCATGAACAGGAATGCGAAGGGTATCGGCCTTGCCATCGTCGGCGCCGGCCGGGTCGGCCTGATCCGCGGCGCGGTGGCGAGCCGCCATCCGTCGGTCGAGTGGATCGGCATCGCCGAGAAGGATCCGGCGCGCGGCAAGCTGGTTGCCGAGCAGATCGGTGCGGACTTCGTCACCACCGACTACAAGGAGCTGCTGCGCCGCCCCGAGGTCACCGCGGCGGTGATCTCCACCGACGAGCACCTGCATGTCGATCCGATCCTCGGCGCCTGCGAGCGCGGCATCTCGCTGATGATCGAGAAGCCCCTGGCCACCGACCTCGAGGAATCCGAGATGGTGCTCAAGGCGATCATCGAGGCGAAGCTCGACGCGGTGGTCGGCTATACCCAGCGCTTCCGCCGCCGCTGGCTGGTGACCAAGGAGAAGGTGCGCACCGGCGCGCTCGGCGAGGTCACCATGGTCACCTCGCGCGGGTTCATGAACCGGCTCGTCGCGCTCGACAACTACAAGCGCACCGACAACCCGGCCGAGATCTCGCCGATGGTGATCTCCGGCACCCATGCGCTCGACATGTGCATGTGGATGCTCGAGGCCAAGACCGCGGTCGAAGTCTACGCACGGTCAGTGAACAAGGCGCTCCAGCCGATCTGCGACGGGATCGACGGCACCGCCTACACGATCACCTTCTCCGACGACACCGTCTACAGCGGCGTGCTGAGCTGGGGCCTGCCCGAGGTATGGCCGGGCGCTGTCTACAGCCTGGAGGTCGGCATCGTCGGCACCGAGGGCGTGCTGACCATCGACGACACGCACCGCGACATCGTGCTCGCCACCAACCTGATCCAGGGCGAGGGCTACGCACCGGACAAGCGGCGGCATGTCGACTTCCTCACCAGCTATCCGGTGGGCGACATGGCGCTGGGCGAACTCCGCGGCCCGATGCGCGAGGAGACGGTCGACTGGCTGAACCGCGTGTCGCTGGGCCTCAAGACCCAGCACGCGACGGCGGCCGAGGGCCATAATCGACTGATGCTGACCAAGGCGATCGACCTCTCGGCGCGGCTGCGCCGGCCGGTCCCGCTGCCGATCACCGCGGGCGACATCCGCTCCTGAACCCGCGCACCGCGCGCCTGCGCGCGTCATGTCCCGTCCGATCCGGCCCACGCGAAGGCTGGACGGATCGGGCACACCCCTGGAGGAAAGCATGACCCGTCCGTCCGTCCCGCTCGTCGCCGCGTTCGCGCTGGCGTCTCTGGTGCCCGCCACGGCCTTCGCGGCCGACGTCTTCCCCGCCCGGCCGGTGCGCATGCTGGTCCCGTTCTCGCCCGGCGGCGCCACCGACATCGTCGCCCGGCAGGTCGCCTCGAAGCTGGGCGAGGTCTGGGGCCAGCCGGTGATCATCGACAACCGCGCCGGCGCCTCCGGCAACATCGCACTCGAGGCGACGATGAAGGCGGTGCCCGACGGCTACACGCTGTTCGTCGGCAACGTCACTACCAACGCGATCAACGAGACCACGTTCGAGCACGTGCTGGGCAAGCTGCGGCCCTCGCGCGACCTGGTCGGGATCACCAACCTGATCGAGATCCCGCACGTGGTCGCCGCGCATCCCGGGCTGCCGGCTTCGGACGTCAAGCAACTGGTCGAGTTCGCACGCAAGAACCCGAACAAGCTGAACTACGCCTCGGCCGGCATCGGCAGCTACCCCCACCTCGACATGGTGCTGTTCGCCCGGGTGACCGGCATGCAGGTCACGCACATCCCGTACAAGGGCGGTGCCGGCCAGATGGTGCCGTCGCTGATGGGCAACGAGACGCAGGTGGCCTTCCTGAACCTCGGATCGACGATCGAGCACCTGCGGGCCGGCCGGCTGAAGGCGCTTGCCACGACCGCACCGCAGCGCCTGTCGGAACTGCCCAACGTGCCGACCATGGCCGAACAGGGCTTCGCCGGGCAGGGTACCAACGCCTGGAACGGGCTGTTCGGCCCGGCCGCGCTGCCCCGGCCGGTGCTGGACCGGATCTTCAACGACACCGTCAAGGTACTCGGCACGCCGGAACTGCGCGACTCCCTCGGCAAGCTGCTGATGCAGGTGTCGCCGAGCAAGTCGCCGGAGGCCTACACCGCCTTCGTGCGCGCCGAGACCGCCAAGTGGGCCCGGGTGATCCGCGAGAACAACATCAAGGTCTCGGATTAGTCCCGGGGCCCCCGGCACACGGACCAGCCGCACAACCCGACGGAGGATGACCATGACACGCCCGACACTGACCCTGGCGGCAGGCGCCGCCGCGCTGTTGCTCGCGCCGATGGCGGCGAGCGCCCAGCCGGTCGACTTCAGCAAGCGACCGTTGCGCATCATCGTGCCGTTCGCGCCCGGTGGCGCATCCGACTTCGTCGGCCGGATCCTGCAGCCGCGGCTCGCCGAGGAACTCGGCGCGCAGGTGCTGGTGGACAACCGTGCCGGGGCTGCCGGCAACATCGGTGTGGAGGTCGCCGCCCGCGCCTCTTCCGACGGCTTCACGCTCCTGCTCGGCAACGTCGGCACGATGGCGATCAACCCCAGCCTCTACCCCGAGTTTCCGTACAGGCCGACGAAGCACTTCATCCCGGTCACTCAGGTCGTGGACGTGCCGGGGGCGCTGGTGTCGCACCCTTCGCTTCCGGCCACCACGGTGCCCGAGCTGATCGCCTACGCCAAGGCCAACCCGAACAAGCTGAACTTCGCCTCGCCCGGTCCGGGCAGTGCCAACCGGATCGAGATGGAGATCCTGATGCGCGCGGCCGGGATCAGCATGACCCACATCCCTTACAAGGGCGGGGCGGGGCCGGCGGTCACCTCGCTGGTGCAGGGCGAGACGCAGTTGGGCTTCGTCACCCTTTCGTCCGCGATGTCCTTCGTCAAGGCAGGCAAGCTGCGCATGCTCGGCATCGTCGCGCCGGCCCGCAACGCCGGTGTGCCCGACGTGCCGACCATGGGCGAGACGGGCTTCAAGAGCATGCGTACCGGCTCCTGGCAGGGCGTGTTCGTGCCGGCCGGCACCCCGCGTCCAGTGGTCAACCGGCTGTTCGAGGCGATGCAGAAGGTGATGGCCCATCCCGACGTGCGCAAGCGCTTGAATGACGGTGGCGCCGAGGTGGTGGTCAGCAAGTCGCCGGAGGACTTCACCGCGTTCGTGCGCGAAGAGAACGAGCGCTTCGGGCGCGCGATCCGCGACGCGAAGATCACCGCGGACTGACCTCCTCGCGCGGGCCTGGCCGGCCTTGCCGGCCGGGTCGGCGCCTGCGCGCAGCCAGACCGGCCAGCGTTGGATGGCTGGCAGTGGAACCGCATCGCACCCCGAGGGCATGCCGAAACCGGTCGTTGCCGCCGATGCCGGTGCCACTGCTCAGGCGGCGCGTTCTACCACCGAGCCGGAGGCCTCGATCAGCGCCGCGAGCTCCGCGAGGAAGGCCTCTGCGGCCGCCGGTGGCGGCCGGCGGGCGGCTTCGATCACGACGAGGTCGAGGGTGAACGGCGGCGCGCGCAGCGGGCAGACCGACAGCGAGCCGTCCGCGATCTCGGGGGCCAGCATCACCCCGGGCAGGATCGCCACCCAGTCGCTGCGGCCGATCATGTCCAGCGTGCCGTACATCGAGTCGAGTTCGAGGCGTTGGGCGACCGTCGCGCCATTGGACGCGAGCCACTGCTCGATGCGCTCCCGGCGGGTGTTCAGCGGCGCCGGTACCATCAGCCGCAGCTCACGCAGCCGCGCCGCGTCGACCGGCTGGCCGGCAGGCCAGCGACCGTCTGGTCGCGACACCAGCAGTTCCGGCGTGCGCGTCAGGAAGCGGCTGCGGATGCCGACCGGGGCATCGAAGGCCGGCACGATCGCGAAGTCGAGTTCACCCGCCCGCAGCAGGTCGGTCAGCACCCCGCTGTAGGCCTCTGTGACCTTGGGCGTGACCCGCGGGTGGCGCTCGCCGAACGCCGCCAGCGCGGGGGCGAGGCAGCAGCGGGTCAGCGAAGGCATCAGTCCGACGCGGACCTCGCCCGACAGCGCATTGCCCACCGAGCGGGCGTCACGTCCGGCCTGCTCGAGCGTCGCCAGCAGGTCGATCGCGCGCCGGTAGTACGCATCGCCGGCCGCCGTCGGGCTCACCTGGGAGGGCGAGCGGTCGAGCAGCCGTACGCCCAGTTCTTCCTCGAGCGCGCGGATGCGTTGCGACACCGCCGGCTGGGTGGTGTGCTCGCGCTCGGCCGCGCGCGAGAACGAGCGTTCCTCGTAGGCGGCGGCGAACAGTCGGATCGCAGTGAGGGAGGGCATCAGTCGACGTCCAGGATGTCGGCGTCAGATAACGAATAGTGATGCTCATGATTATGAATCATCATTTGGCGTAATGCGAATCGATCGCTAGAGTCCGGCCTCGATGTCCGTCCGACCCTGACCGTGGAGCCCCGATGACCCGTCTGGACCTCAGTAGCGACGCCAGCGGCGACGCCGCCTCCCAGCGCAAGCTCCGCGATGCGTTCGGCCGCTTCGCCACCGGCGTCACCGTGATCACTGCGCTGCTGCCCGACGGCCGGCGTACCGGTCTCACGGTGAATTCGTTCACTTCGCTGTCCCTCGATCCGGCGATGATCCTGTGGAACCTGCGATCCGGCTCGCCATCGGAGCCGGCCTTCGCCAAGGGGCGCGCGTTCGCCGTGAACGTGCTGGCCACCGCACAGCAGGAGGTGTCCCAGCGGTTCTGCCGGCCGGCTGACGACAAGTTCTCCGGCATTGCGGTCGAGGAGGGCGTGGACGGCGTGCCGGTACTCTCGGGCAGCCTTGCCGCGTTCGAATGCCGTGTGGAGGATGCCGTCGTCTGTGGCGACCACCGTATCGTGATCGGCCGGGTGCTCGCTGCACGCTACGGCGACGGCGAGCCGCTGATCTACAGCCAGGGCCGCTACTGCACTGCCATACAGCTGGCCGCCTGAGCGCGCGACACGGCTCGATCCGCTTCCACCCGCAACAGATATCCGCATACGGAGACCCGCATGAAACTGTCCACCTTCATGATGCCGCTGCACCCCGTGGGCAAGCCGTGGCCGCTGTCGCTCAAGGAAGACCGCGAGGCGATCATCCTGGCCGATCGCCTCGGCTACTCGGAAGCCTTCGTCGGCGAGCACGTGACCGACGCCGCCGAGACGGTGACCTCGTGCATGATGTTCCTCGCCAGCCTCGCCCACGACACCAAACACATCAAGCTCGGCACCGGCACGATCAACCTGCCCAACAGCCATCCGGCCCACGTTGCCGCGCAGGCGGCCATGCTCGACAACATCCTGGAAGGCCGGTTCATCATGGGCATCAGCCCTGGCGGCCTGATGTCTGATGCCGAGGCCTTCGGCAACTACGGCCGCGACCGCATGGCGATGTTCGTCGAGGGCATCAACATGGTGCTCGACATCTGGGCCGGCGAGGCTCCGTACAACCTCAAGGGCCAGTTCTGGGAAGTCACCACCGAGAAGACGATGATCGCCGAGATCGGTACCGGCATCATGCTCAAGCCCTACCAGCAGCCGCATCCGCCGATCGTCGGCACCGTGGTCGCGCCGTTCTCCAAGGGCGTGGTGGCGATGGCCGAGCGCGGCTGGAAGCCGATCTCGGCGAACTTCCTGCTGCCGCAATGGGTGAAGACTCACTGGGACAGTTTCGTGCAGGGCAAGCAGAACATCGGGCAGGTGGCCAGCCCGGCCGACTGGAGCGTCGCCAAGTGCATCTTCGTCGCCGACGACGACGCCACGGCCCAGCGCTACGGCTACGGCGAGGACGGCCCCTACCACCACTACTTCAAGCAGCTCATCCGCAAGCTGGTCGGCTTCGGCAACCGCGGCAACCTGTTCAAGGCCGACCAGAGCATGCCCGACGAGATGATCACGGCGGATTACGTGAACCGCAAGCTCACGATCGCCGGCACCGTCGACAGCGTGGTCGACCAGATCCTGGCCTTCCGCGAGGAAGTGGGCGACTTCGGCACGCTCGTCTATGCGTCGCTGGACTGGAAGGACCCGGCGCTGGGCAAGCGCTCCATGGAACTGATGGCCGAGAAGGTCATGCCGGCGGTCAATGCCGCCATCGCGTCGGGCAAGACCGCTCGCGCAGCCTGAAAAGAGGAGCAGAAAGATGTTGAACGTAGCCGTCGTCGGCATGGGGTGGTGGGGCAAGATCATCGTCCCGCTGCTCAAGACCAGCAGCAAGATCTCGGTCGGCAAGGTGGTCGAGGTCAATCCCGATTCGATCGCCGATTTCGCGCGCGAGCAGGGCGTGGAGGTGGTGACAAGCTATGAAGAGGTACTGAAGGATCCGTCGATCCAGGCGGTCGTGCTGTGCACGCCGCACACCCAGCACACCGACCAGATCGTCGCCGCGGCCGCCGCGGGCAAGCACGTGTTCTGCGAGAAGCCGCTGTCGATGACCCGCGCCGACGTGCTGCGTGCGGTAGCCGCGGTGGAGAAGGCCGGTGTCGCGCTGGCCGTCGGCCATGAGCGCCGCTTCGAGCCGCCGATCGTCGAGATGATGAAGATCGTGAAGTCCGGCGTGCTCGGCAAGCCGTTGCAGGTCGAGGCCAACTTCAGCCAGGACAAGTTCCTGTCGCTGGCCGCTGACAACTGGCGTCTGTCGGGCAAGGAAGCGCCCGCGGGCCCGATGACCGCGACCGGCATCCACCTGCTGGACCTCTCGGTCGGCGTGTTCGGCGAGGCCGATCACGTGTATGCCAGCGTGAAGCAGCTCGGCAGCCATCTGGTCAACGGCGACACACTCGCCATACTGGTGTCGTTCCGCAACGGTGGCCATGCGCTGATCAGCGCGATCCTCGCCACGCCGTTCGACGGACGCTTCGCGATCTACTGCAACGAAGGCTGGATCGAGGTGCGCGACAAGACCCACCCGGAAGCACCGGAAGGCTGGACGATGACCCAGTGCTTCCGCGGTGGCCGGCGCGAGGTGAAGGAGTTCCCGCCGGTACCCGGCGTGCTCGCCAACCTCGAGGCCTTCGCCGACGCCGCCGAGGGCCGCGCACCGTATCCGGTGCCGCGCGATCAGATGGTGGCCAACATCTCCGCGCTCGAGGCCATCTTCAAGGCGACGAAGAGCGGCGTGGTGGAGAAGGTCGAGGGCTGATGATGGCGGTGCCGCGGTGAACTACGTCGACGTCGTCACCGGACGCCGCTATCCGGTATCGGTCCCGCGCTGGCAGTCGGACGAGGGCAACGGCCTGGACCTGGAGCCCTGTCCCGGCATCACGCGCGACCGGATCGACCCGTCGCGCCGTTCGCTGTGGCGCTACGCTGCAGCGATGGCGGTGCCGGCGGAGGGTGCGGTCACACTCGGCGAGGGCTGGACGCCGCTGCTGCCGCGGGCGTGGCGGGGTATCGACCTGCTGTGGAAGCTCGAGTACGTGATGCCGACCGGATCGTTCAAGGACCGGGGCATGACTGCGATGGTGAGCTACCTGAAGCAGCAGGGCGTTACCGACGTGCTCGAGGACTCGTCCGGCAATGCCGGTGCATCGCTGTCGACCTATGCCGCGGCGGCCGGCATGCGCTGCCGGATCATGGTGCCGGCTGCGGCGTCCTACCCCAAGATCGCTCAGATGGCCGCACATGGCGCCGACGTGGTCGCGGTGCCGGGAACGCGCCAGGATGTTGCCGATGCAGCGCTGCGCGAAGCGTCGAGCCTTTTCTACGCCAGCCACAACCGGCAGCCGCATTTCCTCGAAGGTACCAAGACCCTCGCCTACGAGCTGTGGGAGCAGCTCGGCTTCCGGCTGCCGGACAACGTGGTGGTGCCGGTGGGCTACGGTGCCAACGTGCTCGGTTGCGAGCGCGGCTTCGCCGAGCTGATGCGCGCCGGCGAGACCGACCGCATGCCGCGCATCTTCGGCGTGCAGGCGGCCCACGTGTCGCCGCTCGCCCAGGCCTTCGAAGAGGGCCTCGACGACTACAAGGAGATCGTCCCGGTCCCGACGCTGGCCGAGGGCATCGCCTCGCAGCGCCCGACGCGTGGACGCGCCATCCTGCATGCGGTGCGAGCCTCCGGCGGACGGATCCTGTCGGTGGGCGAGGACGAGATCGTGGACGCGTTGCGCACGCTGGCCGGCATGGGCTTCTACGTCGAACCGACCTGCGCGTCGGTCGGTGCGGCGCTCGGTCACCTGCTCGATGCGGGCGATATCCGGCCGGGCGAGACGACCGTCGCGGTACTCACCGGTACCGGCCTCAAGGCCTCGGAGACCATCGGCAAGGCGCTCGGCCTTTCCGCGCGCCCGCTGGTGGCCTGAGGCTTCCCGGCGCCGGGGCCCTCAGCCGCCCACCATCGGCCGCAGCAGCGTCCACGCCAGGCCTGCTGCCGCGCATCCGCCGAGCAGCGGGAGCACGCCGACCTTGTAGCGGAACAGCGCGACCACCGCCGCGGCGGCGATCGCTGCGGCCACCGGTTCGAAGGCGCCATCGAAGCCGGCCGGCCAGAATACGTGGTAGGCGAAGAACAGCGCGAGGTTGAGGATCACCCCGACCACGGCTGCGGTGATCGCAGACAGGGGGGCGGTAAAGCCCAGTCGGCCACGGGTGGCCTCGACCACCGGGCCACCGGCCAGGATGAACAGGAACGAGGGCAGGAAGGTGAACCAGGTCACCGCGGCCGCGGCCAGCGCGCCGCCGAGGAACGGGGCGCCTTCGCCGGCCACCTGCGCGGTCCAGCCGCCGATGAATCCGACGAACGCGACCACGATGATCAGCGGCCCCGGCGTTGTCTCGCCGAGCGCGAGTCCGTCGATCATCTGGGTCGCGGTCAGCCACTGGTAATGCTCGACCGCGCCCTGGTACACGTAGGGCAGCACGGCATAGGCGCCGCCGAAGGTGAGCAGTGCAGCCTTGGTGAAGAACCAGCCCATGTGCGCCAGCGTTCCCTCCGACCCCGAGATCGCGAGCAGCAGCGCCATCGTGCCCAGCCACAGCGCGGCACCGGTGGCCAGCACGCGCAGCAGGCGGGCGCGGGTGAACACGGTGTGCGGCGAGCGCGGCGTGTCGTCGTCGATCAACGCCGGACCGTAGTCCTTCCGCTTCGAGGCATGTCCGCCACCGAGAGCGAACACCCCGGGCCAGCGACGGGCGCCGAAGTATCCGACCAGGGCCGCGGCGAGTACGATCGCCGGGAACGGCATGTCCAAGGCGAAGATGGCGACGAACGCGGCTGCCGCGATGCCGGCCATCCAGCCGTTGGCGAGTGCCCGGCTGCCGATGCGCCAGGCGGCGTGCAGCACGATGGCCGTGACCGCCGGCTTGATCCCGTAGAACACCCCGGCGATCACCGGCATATCGCCGAAGCGGATGTAGATCCAGGACAGGCCGACCAGCAGCACCAGCGACGGCAGCACGAACAGTGCGCCGGCCACGATGCCGCCCCAGGTCCGGTGCAGCAGCCAGCCGATGTAGGTGGCAAGCTGCTGGGCCTCCGGGCCGGGCAGCACCATGCAGTAGTTGAGGGCGTGCAGGAAGCGCTGCTCGCTGATCCATCTCCGGCGTTCGACCAGTTCGGTGTGCATCAGCGCGATCTGCCCGGCCGGCCCGCCGAAGCTGATGCAGCCCAGCTTGAACCAGAAGCGCAGCGCCTCCCGGAACGGCACGGCGGCGGGCGCCTGCATCGCGGCCACGCGGTCGTCTGTCGTGCGCTCCATGCTGCCTCCTCCGATGGGGTCGAACGACGAGTGTATCCTGACGGACGTGCCTGTCCCGAGGGTGCCCAGCGACCGGTTGCAGCCTTCGGTTAACATCCGCGCCGCAACGAATCCACAACCGATCAGGCGGAGGTAAGACCATGGATCCGAAGGCCCTCACGATCGCGGCCGGCCTTGCGCTGGGTGCAGCCCAGGCGCTGCCGGCCGTCGATGCGCACGCGCAGGACTGGCCTTCGCGGCCGGTGCGTATCGTCCTGGGCTTCGCGCCCGGTGGCGTCGCCGACCTCACCTCCCGGCTGCTCGCGCAGCAGCTCGGCGAGCGGCTTGGCCAGCCAGTCCTGGTCGACAACCGGCCGGGTGCTGGCGGCATCATCGCCGCCGAGACCGTGGCCAAGTCCGCCCCCGACGGCTACACGCTGCTGCTGATCACCAACGGCAACGCGGCGGCGGTGACGCTGATGAAGTCGCTGCCGTACGACCCGGTCAAGGACTTCGCGATGGTGGCGCCGATGGCGTCGTTCGACCTGGTGATCGTCACCGGCAAGGGCTCGCAGATCGCTTCGATCAAGGACATCCTGAACCTCGCGCGTACCGCTCCGCAGAAGCTCAACCTCGGGTCGATCAACATCGGCAGCACCCAGCACCTGGCGACCGAACTGTTCCGGGCGCAGGCCGGAGTGCCGATGAACGCGGTCACCTACAAGGGCACGCCGGCGCTGGTCGCGGCACTGCAGGGCGACGAGGTGCAGGTCGGCTTCGAGGTGCTGGGCCCGGTGCTGACCCAGATCACCAGCGGTGCGCTGCGCGCGGTCGCGGTCACGGGCGCACGCCGCTTCGAGGGCCTGCCTAACGTGCCGACCGCGGTCGAGAGCGGGATGCCCCAGTACAACGTCGCGGGCTGGAACGGCGTCGCCGCGCCGGCTCGCACGCCTCGAGCGATCATCAGTCGCCTGAACGTCGAGATCAACGCCGCCATCGCCCGACCCGATATCCGCAAGCGGATGCTCGAGCTGGCGGTGAGCCCGACCGGCGGTACGCCCGATGACCTGACGAAGCTGCTGGCCAGCGAGATCCGGCGCTGGGGCGACGTGGTCACGCAGGCGAAGATCGAGCGGCAGTAAACTTGGTAAAGAGGCGGCGACTGCGCTGCCGGTGACCCCTGGAGCCTGCCCGATGAAGCCCTGCCGAGCCTACGATACCCATCCGGTGAAGCCGGGCTGGACGCCGCCGCCGCTGGCCTGCGACGCGCACTGCCACATCTTCGGGCCCGCTGACCGGTTCCCGTACGCACCCGAGCGAACGTACACCCCGACCGATGCCGGCTATGACCAGCTGCGCGGCCTGCACGACTTCCTCGGTTTCGAGCGGGCGGTGCTGGTGCAGGCCAGCTGCCACGGCGCCGACAACTCGGCCATGCTCGACGCGATCGCACGCAGCGATGGCCGCTACCGTGGCGTCGCCATGGTCGACCCGGGCACGCCCGACGCGGCGTTCGAGCGGCTGCACGCGGGCGGCGTGCGGGGCGTGCGCTTCAACTTCGTGCAGCACCTCGGCGGCGCACCGGACATGGATTTCTTCCATGAGACGGTCGACCGCCTCGCTCCGCTCGGCTGGCACCTGCAGCTGCACTTCGACGCCGTGGACATCCCGCAGTACCGGGCGCTGCTCGATGCGCTGCCGGTGCCGTTCATCATCGACCACATGGCCCGGGTCAAGGCGGCGGCGGGCACCGGACAGCCGGCCTTCGTACAGCTGCTCGACCTGATGCGCAACAACCCGAATGCGTGGGTGAAGATCAGCGGGTCGGAACGCGTGTCCGTCGGCAAGGCGCCGTTCGACGATGCGAGCCCGTTCGCCCGCGCACTGGTCGAGGTGGCGCCGGAGCGGGTGCTCTGGGGCACCGACTTCCCGCACCCGAACATCAGTGCCGACATGCCGAACGACGGCGAACTGGTCAACCTGTTCGCGCGCACGGTCACCGACGAGGCGGTGCGCCGGCAGGTGCTCGTACTCAATCCGGCGACGCTGTACTGGGCCGATTGAACGCCCTCGCTGCTGCCGCGACCGCGCCGGTCTGGTGGTCGGCACTGGTGCGACGCGCCGGATCGAGTGAATGCGTATGGCAATGCTTCGCCAGAATGCGCTACAATGCGTGGCTTCGGCAGGCGCGTAGCTCAGCTGGTTAGAGCACCACCTTGACATGGTGGGGGTCGTTGGTTCGAGTCCAATCGCGCCTACCAACTTACATTCCGGGTACCGGACATCCAACGTGGCCTGCGATCCGATTGCCGCGGTCCCGAACCGCGTCGGGCGCGCCCCGCAGGGCTGCCGAACTCGCAGGGTGTCGTACTGATCCCACCGGTCGGGTGCGCAAGCGATTGAAGAAGTGCGGCTCGACCGCACTTTTTTTCGACCAGGGGTTTCCCCATGCCAGACATTCGACTCCCGGACGGTTCGGTACGCCACTTCGATGCACCGGTTACCGTCGCGCAGGTGGCCCAGAGCATCGGCGCAGGGCTCGCGCGCGCCGCGCTCGCCGGCAAGGTCGACGGGCGGCTGGTCGACACCTCGCACCTGATCGAGCGCGACGCGGAGCTTGCGATCGTTACCGACCGCGACGCTGAAGGCGTGGACGTGATCCGGCATTCCACCGCGCACCTGCTGGCCTACGCGGTGAAAGAACTGTTCCCGGACGCGCAGGTCACCATCGGGCCGGTGATCGACAACGGCTTCTACTACGATTTCTCGTACAAGCGCCCGTTCACCCCCGAGGACCTGGTCGCGATCGAGAAGCGCATGGCCGAACTGGCCAGGCGCGACGTCCCGGTAGTGCGCGAGGAGATGCCGCGCGACGACGCGGTCGCCTTCTTCAAGGGGCTGGGCGAACACTACAAGGCCGAGATCATCGCGTCGATCCCGAGCAACGAGCCGATCTCGCTGTATCGCGAGGGTGACTTCGTCGACCTGTGCCGCGGGCCGCACGTGCCGTCGACCGGGCGCCTGAAGGTGTTCAAGCTGATGAAGCTCGCCGGCGCCTACTGGCGTGGCGACTCGAAGAACGAGATGCTCCAGCGCATCTACGGCACGGCCTGGGCGAAGAAGGAAGAGCAGGACGCCTGGCTGCACCAGCTCGAAGAGGCCGAGAAGCGCGACCACCGCAAGCTCGGGCGCCAGCTCGACCTGTTCCACATGCAGGACGAGGCGCCCGGCATGGTGTTCTGGCATGCCAAGGGCTGGACGATCTGGCAGGAGATCGAGCAGTACATGCGCCGACTGCTCGACGGCTCCGGATACGACGAGGTGAAGACGCCGCTGGTGATGGACCGCGTGCTCTGGGAGAAGTCCGGGCACTGGGAGAACTACCGCGAGCACATGTTCACCACCGAATCGGAGAACCGTGACTACGCGGTCAAGCCGATGAACTGCCCGGGCCACGTGCAGATCTTCAACAACGGGCTGCGCAGCTACCGCGAACTGCCGCTGCGCCTGGCCGAGTTCGGTTCGTGCCACCGCAACGAGCCCTCGGGTGCGCTGCATGGCCTGATGCGTGTGCGCGGCTTCGTGCAGGACGATGCGCACATCTTCTGCACCGAGGAGCAGGTCCAGGAGGAGGCGGGTCGCTTCATCCAGCTGCTGCAGAAGGTCTATGCCGACTTCGGCTTCACCGACATCCTGATCAAGCTGTCGACGCGCCCGGCCAGGCGCATCGGGTCGGACGAGGCCTGGGACCGTGCGGAGGCCTCGCTCGCCGCCTCGCTCGACGCCCGCGGCCTGGCCTGGGAGGAAAACCCGGGCGAGGGCGCGTTCTACGGTCCGAAGATCGAGTTCTCGCTGAAGGATTCGATCGGGCGGGTCTGGCAGTGCGGAACGCTGCAGCTCGATTTCGCGCTTCCCGGCCGGCTCGGCGCCGAGTATGTCGCCGAGGACAATACCCGCAAGGTGCCAGTCATGCTGCACCGGGCGGTGCTCGGTTCGATGGAGCGGTTCATCGGCATCCTGATCGAACACCATGCGGGCGCGATGCCGCTGTGGCTGTCCCCGGTGCAGGCAGTGATCATGAACATCAGCGAGCACCAGGCTGGATACGTCGCGGAACTGATGGCCCGACTGCGCGCCGCCGGTATCCGCTGCACGTCCGACTTGAGGAATGAGAAAATAACCTATAAGATTCGGGAACATAGCGTTGCGAAGGTGCCGTACCTGCTGATCGTCGGCGAGAAAGAGCTGGCATCGGGGCGCGTCGCCGTGCGTGCACGTGGCAATCGGGATCTCGGCGCGATCGGCGTCGATGAAGTAATCTCCCTGTTGCGTGCCGAAATCGACGCCAAGGCAGGGTCGAAGGCCGCGAACGAGGGCGGGCAATCCGCGCAGGGTGCGGAGGCGGTCCGCCAGTAGTCTGGTTGGGGCGGTGCCCGGACGGGTCCGGAGCGCACGGCAGCATTCATTCAACGAACCGCACGAGGTGCAGGCATCGCTCAGGAAAAGGAAAAGGACGCGCGGATCAACGGCGAGATCACTTCGCCCGAGATACGACTGGTAGGTATCGAAAGCGAGCCGCTGGGGATCGTCAGCCTGGCCAAGGCGCTTGCGATGGCCGAGGAGGCCGAGGTTGACCTGGTCGAGATAGCCCCGACGGCAGTGCCCCCGGTCTGCCGGCTGATGGACTTCGGCAAGTTCAAATATCGCGAGAGCAAGAAGAAGCACGAGGCCAAGCTCAAGCAGAAGCAGATCCAGGTCAAGGAAGTGAAGTTCAGGCCTGGGACCGACGAAGGCGACTACCTGATCAAGATGCGCAACCTGAAGCGCTTCCTGGGCGAGGGTGACAAGGCAAAGATCACGTTGAGGTTCCGCGGCCGCGAGATGGCGCACCAGGAGTTCGGCGTAAAGCTGCTCCAGCGCATCCAGGCTGACCTGGTGGAACTCGGCACGGTGGAACAGTTCCCGAAGCTCGAGGGGCGACAGATGATCATGGTCATCGCCCCGAAGAAACACTAGGCCGGCGCCTGATGCGGGTTTCGGCCCGGAATGGCCGGTGCGCCCTTCGTGGCACCGGTGCAGTACCTGCGCTTCGGCGCAGTCCAAGAAGTGGACGGCAGGCCCCCTAAGCATTCCCGACGAGGGAATCGCCCTCCGACCATGCAGAACAGAGGTGAATCATGCCCAAGATGAAGACGAAGAAGGGCGCGGCCAAGCGTTTCAAGGCGCGCGGCAGCGGCAGCATCAAGCGAAGCAAGGCGTTCCTGCGCCACATCCTTACCAAGAAGACCACCAAGCGCAAGCGCGGCCTTCGCGGAACGTTGACCATCCACGCGTCGAACGAGCCTTCGATTCGCGCGATGCTGCCCTACGCATAAGGAGCCTTCGCCATGCCACGAGTCAAACGCGGCGTAACCGCCCGCGCACGCCACAAGAAAGTCCTCGAACAGGCCAAGGGGTTCCGCGGCCGCCGCAAGAGCGTCTACCGGATCGCCAAGCAGGCGGTGATGAAGGCGGGGCAGTACGCCTACCGTGACCGCCGTCAGCGCAAGCGCCAGTTCCGCGCCCTGTGGATCGCCCGTATCAACGCGGCATCCCGCGAGTGCGGTCTGACCTACAGCGTGTTCATGAACGGCCTCAAGCGCGCGTCCATCGAGGTCGACCGCAAAGTGCTGTCCGACATCGCTGTGTTCGACAAGGCCGGCTTCGCGAAGCTGGTCGAGCAGGCCCGCGCCGCGCTGCCGGCAGGCACGCCGGGCGCTTCGGCCACGGCCTGAGGTCGGGCAGTCCGTCAGCGCAGGTCCGCCGGATCCGCGCCGGCCGGTGCCCCGTGCACCGGCCGGTCCAGTCCGCCGGTTTTGTGTTCGTTCCAGAAGGTCGTTTCTCCACGATGCAAGCCGAACTCGATCGCATCGTCTCCGAGGCGCTGGCGTCGTTCACCCAGGCGCCCGATGCACCCAGGCTCGAGCAGGACAAGGCGCGTTTCCTCGGCAAGACCGGGTCGCTCACCGAACTGCTCAAGTCGCTCGGCAAGCTCGATCCGTCCGCACGCAAGGAAGCCGGCGCGGCGATCAACGCCGCGAAGGCGCTGATCGAAGGCGCGCTCGATGCACGCCGGCGCGCGATCGCCGACGAGGCCCTCCAGGCACGATTGGCCCAGGAGACGATCGACGTCACGCTGCCTGGCCGCGGCCGTGGCCGTGGCACGGTGCATCCGGTGGTACGCACCCAGCAGCGTGTCGAGGATATCTTCCGCTCGATCGGGTTCGACATCGCCGACGGTCCCGAGATCGAGACCGACTGGTACAACTTCACCGCGCTGAACAACCCGGAGAACCATCCGGCGCGTTCGATGCAGGACACGTTCTACGTCGATGGCCAGGACGCCGAGGGCAAGCCCCTGCTGCTGCGCACGCACACCTCGCCGATGCAGGTGCGCTATGCCCGGACGCACCGGCCGCCGATCAAGGTGATCGCCCCCGGCCGCACCTATCGGGTCGATTCCGACGCCACGCACTCGCCAATGTTCAACCAGGTCGAGGGGTTGTGGATCGACGAGGACATCAGCTTCGCCCACCTCAAGGGCGTCTACACGAACTTCCTGCAGACCTTCTTCGAGACCGACCAGCTGAAGGTACGGTTCCGGCCATCGTATTTCCCGTTCACCGAGCCTTCGGCTGAAGTCGACATGGCTTTCGAGAGCGGCCCGTTGAAGGGACGCTGGCTCGAGATTTCCGGGGCAGGGCAGGTGCACCCGACGGTGATCCGCAACTTCGGGCTCGACCCGGAGCGCTACATCGGCTTCGCGTTCGGCAGCGGGCTCGAGCGCCTCACGATGCTTCGCTATGGCATCGCCGACCTGCGCCTGTTCTTCGAGAACGACCTGCGCTTCCTGCAGCAGTTCCAGTACTGACCGGCGGACGTCCCCATGCAATTCCCTGAGTCCTGGCTGCGCAGCTTCGTCGACCCCTCCCTCGACAGCGAGGCGCTGGCCCACCTGCTTACCATGTCCGGCCTCGAGGTCGAGGAACGCGAACCGGTGGCCCCGCCGTTCAGTGGCGTGGTGGTCGCCCGGGTGCTGGCGGTGGTGCCGCATCCGAATGCAGACCGCCTGCGCCTGTGCAGCGTGGATGCCGGCGGGCCGGCGCCGCTGTCGATCGTCTGCGGCGCGCCGAACGTGCGCGAAGGCATGGTCGTACCGTGCGCCACCGTCGGCGCCGCACTGCCGGCCGGGGTGCACATTCGCCGGGCTGCGGTTCGCAACGTCGAGAGCGAAGGCATGCTCTGTTCGGCGCGCGAACTCGGGTTGTCCGAAGCGGCCGACGGCCTGATGGACCTGCCGTCCACGCTCGTGCCCGGCACGCCGCTGCGCGATGCACTTGCGCTGGACGACGTCCGTCTGGTGATCAAGCTCACGCCCAACCGGGCGGACTGCCTGAGCCTGCACGGACTGGCGCGCGAAGTGTCCGCGCTGACCGGCGCGCCCATGGCGTTGCCGCCGTGTGACGCGGTGGTCCCCTCGATCCAGGACCGGCTGCCGGTCGTGGTCGATCCGGCGGCGCATGACCTCTGCGGCCGGTTCTCCGGCCGGGTGATCCGCGGCGTGGATGCGCATGCGCTCACGCCCGACTGGATGAAGCAGCGTCTGGAGCGCGCGGGCCAGAGACCCATCTCGGCACTGGTCGACATCTCGAACTACGTGATGCTGGAACTCGGTCAGCCGTCGCACGTGTTCGACCTCGACCGTATCCGCAACGGGCGCCTGGGCGTGCGCTGGGCGAAGGCTGGCGAGCAGGCGAAGCTGCTCAACGAGCAGACGGTGAACCTGGCCCCGGACTTCGGCGTGATCACCGACGGCGACGTGCCGGAGGCGGTCGCCGGCATCATGGGCGGTGGGCATACCGCCGTGACGCTCGACACGCGCAATGTCTACGTGGAGTCGGCGTTCTGGTGGCCGGCCGCGATCGCCGGACGAGCGCGCCGGCTCAACTTCACCACCGAAGCCGGGCACCGCTTCGAGCGCGGCGTCGACTTTTCGCGCACCGTCGCATGCCTGGAGCGGATCACCGCGCTGATCCTGTCGATCTGCGGCGGCGCCGCCGGGCCGGTCGATGACCAGGTGCTCGCCCTGCCAGAGCGCGCGCCGGTCAGGCTGCGTCTGGCGCGCTGCAGCCGGGTGGTGGGTATCCCGTTCGATCGGGAGACGGTCGGTCGCACCTTCGACCGGCTCGGCTTCCAGTGGAGCGTGGCGGACGAGGCGGAAGGTGACGTGTTCACCGTCACGCCGCCGGCGCATCGCTTCGACCTCGCGATCGAGGAAGACCTGATCGAGGAGGTCGTTCGCATCCACGGCTACGACGACTTGCCCGCGATCCCGCCGGCCGCGGTCGCCTGGATGCAGATGCTGCCCGAGGCACGGCGCAGCGCTGACCGGATGCGCACGATCCTCGCCGGTCGTGACTACCATGAGGCACTCAACTTCGGTTTCGTGGACGCCCGCTGGGAAGCGGATTTCGCGGGTGCGGGATGCCAGGCGCCAGCCCCGGTCGCGCTGGTCAACCCGATCGCGAGCCAGCTCTCGGTGATGCGCTCGACGTTGATCGGCGGCCTCGTCGCGAACGTTCGCCACAACGTGAACCGTCGCCAGCCGAGGGTTCGACTGTTCGAGCTCGGTCGCGTGTTCCGGCGCGATCCGGCGGTCGCAGACGGCCCGCTGGCGGTGGCCGGCATCGACCAGCCGCTGCGCCTGGCCGCGGTCGCGCATGGCGATGCCGATCCCGAGCAGTGGGGCACGAAGGCGCGGCCGGTCGACTTCTACGACCTCAAGGCCGACCTTGAAGCGCTGCTCGCGCCTCGCGTGGCCCGTTTCGAGCAGGCGGCACATCCGGCGCTGCATCCCGGCCGCTCGGCCCGCGTGCTCCTGGACGGCCGGCCGATCGGATGGATCGGGGAACTCCACCCGCGCTGGCAGCAGCAGTACGAACTGCCCGCCGCCACCGCCCTGTTCGAGGTCGAGTGGGCCGCGGTCGTCGAGGGTCTGTTGCCGCAGGCGACCGAGGTCTCGCGCTTCCCGCCGGTGCGTCGCGACCTGGCCTTCGTGGTCGACCGCGGGCTGCCGGCGCAGGCCCTGGTCGACAGTGTGATGGCTG
>CANHBC010000007.1 GCA_947458835.1 Betaproteobacteria bacterium
CCCGGCGGGCATCCGCCTTGCGCTTCCTCGTGGTCGCGGTCGGCGAACGCGTGCCCGCGTGGATCGACGCCGGCATCGCCGAATACCGCAGCCGCCTCCCGCGGCTGTACCGACTGGACGTGGCGACCGTGAAGGCAGCCCCGCGCACCCAGGGCAAGCCGGTGCCGGCGATGATGCAGGCCGAGGCCGCTCGCCTCGAGGCTGCCGTGCCCGACGGCTACGTGCGCGTGGCGCTCGACGAACGCGGTCGCTCGCTCGATACCCGGGCCCTGGCCACCGCCGTCGAACGCTGGCGAGCCCAGGCACCCGGCGTGGCGTTCTGGATCGGCGGCCCGGACGGACTGGACCCCGCCCTCGCCGCCCGCGCCACAATGACCCTGTCGCTGTCCGCTCTGACCCTGCCGCACGCCCTCGCGCGACTGGTGCTTGTCGAGCAGGTCTATCGCTGCGTTTCGGTTATCGAGCATCATCCGTACCATCGCGAGTAACTGTCCGCCCAATGTCCGAGGTGAATGCCCCATGACGAAAGGCCGCCCCCCGATCTACCTGGCATCGCAGAGCCCCCGGCGCCGCGAACTGCTGCGCCAGATCAACGTGCGCTTCGAGACGCTGCTGGTGCGCTCGGACCGGATACGCGGCGGCGACGAAGTGGAGGAGATACAGCGCGAGGGCGAGGCCCCGGCCGACTACGTGGTCCGCGTGACCCGCGAGAAGGCCCGGGTGGGCGCGGTGCGCGTGCGCGAGCGCGGGCTTGCGCCAGGGTTGGTGCTCGCCGCCGACACCGAGGTGGTGATCGACGCAGAGGCGCTCGGCAAGCCGCGCGATGCGGCAGCCGCAGCCGGGATGCTGATGCGACTGTCGGGGCGCAGCCACGAAGTGCTGTCCGCGGTCGCCGTGGCTACCAGCGAAACGGCGATCGACCTCCGGCTCACGCGCAGCGTGGTCACGATGAAGACGATCGAGCTGGCCGAACTGCGGCAGTACGTGGCCAGCGGGGAGCCGCTCGACAAGGCCGGCGCCTATGCCATCCAGGGGCTGGGCGCGCTGTTCGTCACCCGGCTGGAGGGCAGCTACTCGGCGGTGATGGGATTGCCACTCTACGAGACGGCCGAGCTGCTGCGCAGACACGGCTTCGAGCTGCCATGAGCGAGGACATTCTGGTCAACGTCACCCCGCAGGAGACGCGGGTGGCGGTAGTCGAGCAGGGCAGCGTGCAGGAACTGCACATCGAGCGCACTCGCAGCCGCGGGCTGGTCGGCAACATCTATATGGGACGGGTGGCCCGGGTGCTGCCGGGCATGCAGTCCGCGTTCATCGACATTGGCCTGGACCGCGCCGCCTTCCTGCACGTGGGCGACATCTTCGGCCACCGCCATGGAGCACAGCAGGGCGAGGGTGCACGGCCGATCGAGAAGATCCTGCAGGAGGGACAGCCGCTGCTGGTCCAGGTGATCAAGGACCCGATCGGCACTAAGGGCGCGCGCCTGTCCACGCAGATCAGCCTGGCCGGCCGGCTCCTGGTCTACCTGCCGCAGGACCCGCACATCGGTATCTCGCAGCGCATCGAGAACGAGGCCGAACGCGACCACCTGCGCGAGATGGTCGAGCGCGCCCGACCGGCCGACGAGCATGGCGGCTTCATCATCCGCACCGTGGCCGAGGCGGCGACCGAGCGCGAGCTGGCCGACGACGTCGCGTACCTGCGGGCGCTGTGGGCGTCGATCCAGGAGACGGTATCGACCGCCGCCGCGCCGTCGCTGGTGCACGAGGACCTCAGCCTCGCGCTGCGCGTGCTGCGCGACATGTTCAACGAGGACACGGCACGGGTCGTGATCGACTCGCGCGAGACCCACCAGCGGGCCTGCGCGTTCGCCGAACGGTTCATGCCGTCGATCCTGCCGCGGGTACATCACTACGCCGGCGAACTGCCGCTGTTCGACGTCCACTCGGTCGAGCTCGAGATCGAGCGGGCGCTGTCGCGACGGGTCGACCTGAAGTCGGGCGGCTACGTGATCTTCGACCAGACCGAGGCGATGACCACCGTCGACGTCAACACTGGCGGTTTCGTCGGGGCGCGCAACTTCGACGACACGATCTTCAAGACCAACCTGGAGGCGGCGCTGGTGATCGCGCGCCAGCTGCGGCTGCGCAACCTGGGCGGGATCATCATCCTCGACTTCATCGACATGGACAACCCGGAGCACCGCGAGGCAGTGCTCGCCGAGCTGAAGAAGGCACTGGCGCGCGACCGCACCCGCCTCACGGTGAACGGCTTCACCAGCCTGGGCCTGGTCGAGATGACCCGCAAGCGCACCCGCGAGAGCCTCGCGCACATCCTGTGCGAGCCCTGTCCGACCTGCAGCGGTCGGGGCGAGGTGAAGACCGCGCAGACAATCTGCTACACCATCCTTCGCGAGCTGCTGCGCGAGGCACGGCAGTTCAATGCACGCGAGTACCGGATCCTCGCCTCGCAGGCGGTGATCGACATGTTCCTCGACGAGGAGAGCCACAACCTCGCGATGCTCGGCGACTTCATCGGCAAGCCGATCTCGCTGCAGGTCGAGACCGCGTACGGCCAGGAGCAGTACGACGTGATCCTGAAGTAGCGCCGTCCCGGACGGCTCAGGCGACCAGCGCCTGCGGCTCGGCGTCCGGTGCGGTTGCCCGCCCGGGCGGCCGCAACGCCTGTCGGATGCCTTCGAGTTCGTCCAGTTGCCGGCGCAGGGCTTCCTCGAGCCGCTCCAGTTCCCCGGTCCGGGCCTCCAGCGCACGCACGCTCTCGGTGATCCGGCGCAGGCTGTCGACGCGCCGCTCGAGCATGTCCTCGTGTTCCTTGAGCTGGATGTCCAGCGGCGAGAGGGCGCGGTCGATCCACGCGAAGGCCTCGGCCGAGACCTGCCGGAAGATCGACTTCGCCTCGGCCACCCGCATGTCGTGGAACTTCCGGATCACCACGCCCTTGGGCTGCATCACGGTAGCCGGGTTGGCGCAGAAGGCGATGGTGGCCTGCCTGAGCTGCTGCATCTGCTCGCCGTAGCGCGCGAGCGACAGCTGCGGCGGGGACAGTCGGGAGAAACCGTGCTTCTCGTGGAAGCTCGCGTAGACGGTGTCGACCAGGCCCTCGATCTGGTTGGCGAAGCCCAGGATCCTGCCGGTCTCCTTCTCGAAGTGGTCGAACAGCTGCTGCATCATGCGTATCAGCGGCACGGTAAACAGCTGGCCGTGCAGCCTCCTGCGGTGATCCTGGCAGATCGACTCGATCCGGTCGGCGTCGAGGCTGGACTGCAGGATGATGCCCTGCTTCATCACGACCGCATGGGTATTGCGGAAGTTCTGCACGGTGTGCTGGCAGGCCGCCCGATCCTGCTCGAGCTTCACCCTCATCGTCCTGACCATGTCCTGGTTCTTGCCGTGCAGGCTGGCGAGTTCCGCCAGCTCGGCGTGCGTCGAGCGCAGCTGGGCCGCCACCGCCTCGCAGGAGGCGTCCACGAGCACGCCGACTTCACGCGCGACGCGCTCGGCGACCCGCCGCCGCCGCTCGGGAATCATCCCCGCCAGCAGCGCCTCCAGGGCCGGCACGCCGCTGCGGTCGAGCAGTGCCGCATCGCCCCGGATGCGCGCGACCAGCGCCTGCTGCGCCGACAGCGGCAGCACGTCCTGCGGGGGCAGGTCCAGCATGCGTGCCACAGCCTCGAGCTGGCCGGCCATCACCCGTACGATCTGCGGGTCGCCCTTCAGGTCGCCCCAGGCCAGGTCGACCTTGTTCAGCACCGCGACCGTGCGCGCCGCGTTGTTCTGCACGTGCCGCCGCCACAGGTCGAGGTCGCTGGGCGTGACGCCGGTGTCCGTCGCCAGCAGGTACAGCACTGCGTGGGCATTCGGGATCAGCGACAGCGTGAGCTCAGGCTCAGTGCCCAGCGCGTTCAGGCCGGGCGTGTCGAGGATCGCCAGGCCAGCCTTGAGCATCGGGTGCGGGAAGTTGACCAGCGCATGGCGCCAGGCCGGCACCATCACCTCGCCGGGCGCGGCGGACAGTCCATCGCTGGTGTCGTTCCAGAGGCCCAGGCGGCGCGCATGCTCCACGCTCACCTGCTTGCGCTCGGCCACCCTGGACAGCGTCGCCGCCAGAGCATCGGCGTCGTCCGGCCGCAGGGCGATCCGGATCCACTCGATCGGCTTGCGCTTGAGCGCCGCGACGCTCTCGTCGGTCTCGCGCGTCTCGATCGGCAGCAGTCGCAGGCAGGGTGCCTCGGCCGGGTCGTGGAAGATCTCGGTCGGGCACAGCGTGGCGCGGCAGAGGTCGGACGGCAGCAGCCGACGCCCGTAGTCCGCGAAGAACAGCGCGTTGATCAGCTCGGTCTTGCCGCGCGAGTGCTCCGCGACGAAGGCCAGGAGCATCCGTTCGCTGCGCAGGCTCTCGATCAGATCGTACATCCGCAGCGACTGCTCGACATCCATCACCTGGCTGGTATCCAGCCGCGCCCGGAAGGTCTCGATCGCGTCTGCCACCCGGTCGCGCCAGGCGCTGTAGTCGAGGACGTCCTTTTCGAGGGGGCTGTTCAAGGAAGCACGGGGCCGGTGGACGGAACGTCGGAGGGACAGATGCTCGGGCCGGGCCCCGGCGATGCGGCCCGGGCGCGGACGACCTCCAGCTCACGGACAGGCCGTGGCCTGATCAATGACGGCCGATGGCGTCCGATCTTGAATCCGGGACCGGATTTTCCGGCCCGTGCACGGGAGAACCCGCCGCAAGGGCCGCCGTCATCGTCAGAAAAGCATCAGTACCAGCCGCGTCAGTCCGCCAACCACCAGGATCAGCGCGAGCTGGCAGACGATCAGCAGCACCAGCGGCGACAGGTCGAAGCCCGAGACCGGACGCATCCGGGACTGGATCGGACGCAGGAACGGACGCAGCAGCAGGTCCAGCAGCGGCCCCAGCGGCGAATGCGGGTTCACCCACGACAGCAGCATCTGCACGATCAGGGCGGCGATCATCATGTAGATGAACAGACGCACCAGCTGGACCAGAGCAGCGAACGCCGCGAGGCCGACGCTGGCGCCCAGGCTGGCGGCGCCGACCCCGACAGCGCCGGCCAGGTCGAGCACCAGCCGGGGATCGATCAGCGACAGCAGCACGTTGAGCACCCAGGCGACCAGCCAGGCCAGCACCAGCGTCGCCAGGTCGAGCCCGCGCAGCCCTGGCACCACCCGGCGCAGCGGCTTCACACCCCAGTCGGTGACGGTGGCCAGCAGGCCGGCCAGCGGATTGTTGAACGGCGCCCGGGCGGCCTGCAGCCAGAATCGCAGGAGCAGCGCAACGATCAGCAGCGTACCCAGCGTGTCGACGAGGAATGCCAGGGCCTGCGCGATCATCGTGGGTCGCTCCCGGCTTCATCGCCGAGCTCGACCGCACGCCGGTTCGCAGACTGCACCGCCTCCGCCACCAGCCGGTGCAGTCCGCCCGCCTCCAGCGCGGCAATGCCGCGCTCGGTGGTGCCCCCCTTCGACGTCACACGCGCACGCAGGACCGACGGCGGTTCGGCATCCCCGGCGGCCAGGTTGGCGGCCCCGGCGAAGGTGGCCAGTGCCAGCTGGCGCGCCTGCGCGGCATCGAAACCGACGCCGACGGCAGCCGCCTCTAGCGCCTCGATCATCAGGAACACGTAGGCCGGGCCGCTGGCGGAGACTGCAGTGACCGCATCGACGAGCGATTCACGCTCGACCCAGAGCACGCTGCCCACCGCGCAGAGGATGCGCTCGACGCGCTGGCGATCGTCGCTGGACAGGGCTTCGTCCGCATACAACCCGGCAATGCCCTGCCCGATCAGCGCCGGGGTGTTCGGCATCGCACGCGCGATTCGCGTGTAGCCACCCAGCCAGCGCGCGAGGTCGCCGGTGCGGATCCCCGCGGCAATCGTGACCACCAACTGGCCTGCGAGCAGCGGCGCCAGGCCGGCCGCGACGTTCCTGACCTGCTGCGGCTTGACCGCGATCACCACGCAATCGCTGCCGGCTACCGCCGGGGCGGCGGAGTCGGAGGTACGCACGCCGAAGCGCTCGGCCAGCCGTGCGCGCTGGCCCGCGTCCAGTTCGACCACCGATATCGATTCAGCGGCGAGGCCGCTCTTGACCAGGCCGCCGATCATGGCCGAGGCCATGTTGCCACCGCCGATGAAACAGACCTTCATCGATGCAACTCCTGCTGGAAGGGGCCGGCCTGTGCCGGCGGGATGCCATCTGCCTGCGTCATGCGCCACCCGGACCGGGCGTGGCGGCTGCGCTGCGAGCGCCGAAGATGGCGGTGCCCACGCGCACCCATGTCGCGCCTTCGGCGACTGCCGCCTCGAGGTCGTCCGACATGCCCATCGACAGCGTGTCGAGCGCGAGCCCGTCCGCGCACAGGGCGTCGCGCAATCGCGCCAGCCGGGCGAATGGTTCGCGCTGCGCCTCGAACCCCTCGGCCGGCGCCGGGATGCACATCAGTCCGCGCAGGCGCAGGCGGGGCATCGATGCCACCGCCCGGGCCAGGGCCGGCAGTGCGGCCTCCGAAACACCGGCCTTGGTCGCCTCGCCGCTGATGTTGACCTGCACGCATACCGAGAGCGCACCGAGCGCCTCCGGGCGCTGCTCGGAAAGCCGACGTGCGATCTTCTCGCTCGATACCGAGTGCACCCATTGGAAATGCTCGGCAACCGCGCGCGTCTTGTTGCTCTGGAGCGGGCCGATGAAGTGCCACTCGATGCCGGGATCGGCGATGCCCGTGATCTTGTCCACCGATTCCTGCACGTAGCTTTCGCCGAACGCCTGCTGTCCGGCCGCACGCGCGGCGAGCACCGCATCGGCGCCGAAGGTCTTGCTGACCGCGAGCAGCCCGACCGCGGCAGGGTCGCGGCCCGATGCCCGTGCAGCGGCTGCGATGCGTGAACGAACAGCTTGCAAGTTGTCGGCGATGGCTCCCATAATTTAATGACGACGTGTCAAGTACTTGCAGGCGGGGTTGGGGGCTGTGCTGGAGCGGTGTCGGCCGACGGGGCCGTTCGTCTGGAGGGACAGGGCTGGGACTGGACTGGGCCTGGGGTCAGGCTCGGGTACGGGCAGCTCCGTACAGAACGCCCCCCCGGACCGCGACCCGGCGCTAAAGCGCGGGCCATTGCGGCCGATCTAGGTCTGTTCGGGGGCGCCGGGCACTGCGGCATCGGCCCACCGGATCAGTCTCGAATCGAATTCAACCGCCGGGAAAGTATAGTGGACATATCCGAACTGCTCGCATTCGTCGTCAAGAACAAGGCGTCCGACCTGCACCTGTCCGCCGGCCTGCCGCCGATGATCCGCGTCCATGGCGATGTGCGCCGGATCAACCTGCCGCCGCTCGAGCACAAGGACGTGCACGGCATGGTGTACGACATCATGAACGACCACCAGCGGAAGACCTACGAGGAGAACCTCGAGCTCGACTTCTCGTTCGCGATCCCCAACCTCGCGCGCTTCCGGGTCAATGCGTTCGTCCAGCAGCGCGGGGCAGCGGCGGTGCTGCGAACCATCCCGTCAAAGGTGCTGTCTCTCGAGGAGATCAAGGCGCCGCCGATCTTTGCCGATATCTCCAACCAGCCGCGAGGCATCGTGCTGGTGACGGGCCCGACCGGCTCCGGCAAGTCGACCACGCTGGCGGCGATGATGGACCACATCAACAACCACCAGTACGGGCACATCCTCACCATCGAGGACCCGATCGAGTTCGTGCACGAGAGCCGGAAGTGCCTGATCAACCAGCGCGAGGTCGGTCAGCACACGCTGTCCTTCTCCAACGCGCTGCGCTCGGCGCTACGCGAGGACCCCGACATCATCCTGGTGGGCGAGCTGCGCGACCTGGAAACCATCCGCCTCGCGCTGACCGGCGCCGAGACCGGCCATCTCGTGTTCGGCACCCTGCACACCAGCTCGGCCGCCAAGACAATCGACCGGATCATCGACGTGTTCCCCGCAGCCGAGAAGGAGATGGTGCGGGCGATGCTGTCGGAGTCGCTGCGCGCGGTGATCTCGCAGACACTGCTCAAGACCAAGGACGGCAGCGGCCGGGTCGCCGCGCACGAGATCATGATCGGCACCCCGGCCATCCGCAACCTGATCCGCGAGAACAAGATCGCGCAGATGTACTCCACCATCCAGACCGGCCAGTCCTTCGGCATGCAGACCCTCGACCAGAACCTGCAGGAACTGGTCCGGCGCAACATCGTGTCCTCTGCCGAGGCGAAGATGAAGGCCGCCAACAAGGACAACATCCAGTAGCCCCCTGCCGCGCCAACGGGCGCGCCTGAACAGTCAAGGACATCCCCAAATGGAACGCGACCAGGCAGTCAAGTTCGTCCACGAGCTTCTGCGCGTGATGGTGAGCAAGAAGGCATCCGACCTGTTCATCACCGCCGGCTTTCCGCCGGCGTTCAAGCTCGATGGCAAGGTGGTTCCGGTGTCGAACCAGACGCTCACCCCGACGCATACCGCGGACCTCGCGCGCTCGATCATGAACGACCGCCAGGCCGCGGAGTTCGAGTCCACCCGCGAGTGCAACTTCGCGATCAGCCCTCCAGGCTTCGGACGCTTCCGCGTGAACGCCTTCATGCAGCAGGGCCGGGTCGGGCTGGTGCTGCGGGTGATCACCTCGAACATCCCGAAGGTCGAGGACCTCGGACTGCCGAAGGTGCTCAAGGACGTGTCGATGACCAAGCGCGGGCTGGTCATCTTCGTCGGCGCAACCGGCTCGGGCAAGTCGACCTCGCTCGCGGCGATGGTCGGCTACCGCAACGAGAACAGCTACGGCCACATCATCACGGTCGAGGATCCCGTCGAGTTCGTGCACGAGCACAAGAACTGCATCGTCACCCACCGCGAGGTCGGGGTCGACACCGACTCCTGGCACACCGCGCTGAAGAACACGCTGCGCCAGGCGCCCGACGTGATCCTGATCGGCGAGGTGCGCGACCGCGAGACGATGGACTACGCGATCGCCTTCGCCGAGACCGGCCACCTGGCGATGTGCACGCTGCACGCGAACAACGCCAACCAGGCGCTCGACCGGATCATCAACTTCTTCCCCGAGGAGCGCCGGCCGCAGCTGCTGATGGATCTCTCACTCAACCTGAAGGCGATCATCTCCCAGCGGCTGGTACCGAAGCGCGAGGGCAAGGGGCGGGTGGCAGCGGTCGAGGTACTGCTCAACTCGCCGCTGGTGTCGGACCTGGTGTTCAAGGGCGACGTGCACGAGATCAAGGAAGTGATGAAGAAGTCGCGCGAGATGGGCATGCAGACCTTCGACCAGGCCCTGTTCGACCTCTACGAAGCCGGCGCCATCAGTTACGAGGACGCCCTGCGCAACGCCGACTCGGTGAACGACCTGCGGCTGCAGATCAAGCTGCACAGCTCCGAGTCCAAGGACCGCGACGTCATGGGCGGCATAGACCACCTCAACATCGTCTGACCCCAAACCCGGGTCAGACACGGGTTTCCGGCAGGCTGCTCCCGACGTCGCGGGAAGAACCGGAAAAACCGTGTCTGACCCTGGTTACGACCCAAACCCGTGTCTGACCCGGGTTTGGGCCTGGGCTTCGTCAGCGGTGCGAGCCGGCGACCATGCGGAACTCGAACAGCCGGCACTCGATCGCGCCGTTGTACAGCACCGTGCGCTTCGAGGCCTTCAGGCCGAGCAGCCCGGGCAGCTTCATTTCCGGCGAGATCAGGTAGGCCGTCCAGCCAGCGAATCCGGCCTTGAGCGCGGCGCCGAGCTGCGGGTAGAACAGCTCGAGCGATTCGCGGCTCTCCATGCGCACGCCGTAGGGCGGATTGGACACCAGGATGCCGGCAGCGGCCGGGGCCTGCCGTCGGCGCACGTCGGCCACCTCGAACTGCACCGCGCGATCGACGCCCGCGCGCACGGCGTTGGCGCGCGCGGCGACCACCGATGAGGCCTCGCGGTCGGAGCCGAACACCGACACCTGCCGGCGGCCACGGTCGACCCGCTGGCCAGCCTCGTCGAGCAGCCGCCGCCACAGGGCAGCGTCGAAGCCGGTCAGCCGCTCGAATCCGAAGCTGCGGCCCAGCCCGGGGGCGATGCCCAGCACGACCTGCGCAGCCTCGATGGCGACGGTGCCGCTACCGCACATCGGGTCGAGGAAGGGCGTACCCGGCTGCCAGCCCGACAGCGCCACCATGCCGGCGGCGAGGTTCTCGCGCAGCGGCGCTTCGCCGGTATCCGTACGCCAGCCGCGCTTGAACAGGGGCTCACCGGACAGGTCGAGGTACACGGTCATCATGTCAGCGGTCAGGAACAACTGCACGCGGACATCGGGCGACACCGTATCCACGCTGGGCCGTACGCCCAGCTTCTCGCGGAACCGGTCGCACACCGCGTCCTTCACGCGCAGCGTCGCGAACTCGAGGCTGCGCAGCGGCGAGCGGATCGCCGACACATCCACGCGCAGGGTACGACCGACATCGAAGCGGGACGGCCAGTCGATCGACTTCACGAACGCATAGATGTCCTGCTCGTTCGCATAGCGCGTCTCGCCGAGGCTGAGCAGCACCCGGCTGGCGACACGGCTTTCCAGGTTGGCCCGGTAGCCGACAGCCAGGTCGCCGCTGAAGCCGACGCCACCGGGCACGGCGACCACACGCGTGCCCCCGAGGCGCGACAGTTCAACGACGAGCGTTTCCTCCAGTCCGCGTGGGCATGGCGCAAAATACCGGTTCGTGCTCACCGGTCGCCACCATCCGGTCCGGGTCCCGGTACCTCCGCCATCGTTCGCATGCGCACTCCACCATGAACGCCACGACCACCAACCTCGCACGGCTGCTGCAACGACACGCCACCACGCCAGACAAGGTGCTCTACCGGCAGTGGGAGGCGGGCACGGCGGCCGAGGACGGGGACGGTGCGGGCTGGCGCGATTATACGGTCGCGCAGGTGATCGACCTCACTGCGCGCTGGCAGCAGGCGTTCCGGCTGCGCGGCTTCGAGAAGGGCGACCGCATCGCGATCTGCCTGAAGAACAGCGTGCAATGGGTGGCCATCGACCAGGCCGCGCTCGGTCTGGGCCTGGTCGTCGTGCCGCTGTACGTGATCGACAACGCCGAGAACATCGCCTGGTGCTTAGGCAACTCCGAAGCGCGGCTGCTGGTCCTGGACACACCGCGTGCGCTGCCCCGGCTGCGCGAACTGATCCCCGCGCTGCCGGCGGTGGTCTGCATCGAGGCATCGGCCGGCGCCCTGCCCCCGGGTGCGGCGGCACCGGCAGACACCGTCGAGACCTTCCTGCCGGCCGAAGCCCCTCCGTTCGAGGTGCAGCCGATGGAGCCCGACGCGCTGGCGACGATCGTCTACACCTCGGGTACCACCGGCAGGCCCAAGGGCGTCAAGCTCGGCCACGGCAACATCCTCGCCAACGTCGAGGCGAGCTCGAAGGTGATCCGCCTGCTCGACACCGATGTCGCGCTGTCGGTGCTGCCGATGTCGCACATGTTCGAGCGCACCTGCGGCTGCTACCTGATGCTGCACGCGGGCGTCTGCGTCGCCTACGCGCGCGGCATCCAGCAGCTCAGCGACGACCTCGCCGCGGTGCGCCCCACGCTGCTGGTCGCGGTGCCGCGGCTGTTCGAGCGCTTCCTCGCCCGCATCGAGCAGGCTGTCGCCGGCTCCGCGATCAGGCGGACGCTGTTCAGGATGACGGTCCACTATGGCTGGAAGGTATTCCTCGGCGAGGCGAACGTGTTCGAGCGGATGGCCTACGCACGGCTGCGGCCGCTGGTCGCAGAACCGATCCTCGCAAAGCTGGGCGGGCGCCTGCGGCTCGCGGCGGCCGGCGGTGCGAAGCTCGAGCTGCGCATCGCGCAGACCTTCATCGGCCTGGGCCTCAAGATGATCCAGGGCTACGGCATGACCGAGGCCGCGCCGGTGATCGCCGGCAACCGCGAGGACGACAACGACCCGGGATCGGTCGGCCAACTGCTCGAAGGCTTCGAATCGCGCCTGTCCGAGGCTGGCGAACTGCTGGTGCGCGGGCCATCGGTGATGCAGGGCTACTGGCGCAACCCCGAGGCCACCGCCCGCGTGCTCTCGCCCGACGGCTGGCTGAACACCGGCGACATCGTCGAGATCCGGGACGGCCGGATCTACATCCGCGGCCGATCGAAGGACATCATCGTGCTGTCCAACGGCGAGAAGTTCCCCCCGGAGGAGGCAGAGGCGGCGCTGCTCGACAACCCGGTGTTCGAGCAGGTCATGCTGGTGGGAGAAGGACGCCACTTCCTCACGCTGGTCACCGTTACCCAGGAGACTGACGAAAAGAAGCTGGTGCGTCTGGCCAACCAGCAGCTGAAGGACTTCCCGCGCTACGTCCGGGTACGCCGCGTGGTCACTACGAAGGAACCGTGGACGATCGACAACGGCATGCTGACGCCGACGCTCAAGGTCAAGCGCCCGGTGGTCGCACAGCGCTTCGCGCATTCGCTCGAAGCCGTCTACGGCAACAATGGCGACGACTGACCGGCTGTGCCGCGCTCAGGCGTACGTTTCACCTTCCTGCGCATCTTCGCCTTGATCGACGAGACCCGCGCGGTACCGCACCAGCCGCTGATCACGATCCCGGCCAACTGACTGCCCCACCGCAAGCCCTGATCGCCGATGCCACCGGAACCACGACCATGACTGCCACCCCACCCGTTGCCGCCCACCCTTCCGCCTTTCTGGATGGACCGCTGCCGCAACCGGCTCGACGTCGGCTGGCCAGGGCGATGGCAGCCGTGGTCGCCTGCGGCGCCCTGCCGGGATTGCCCGGGTGGCCCGGGGAGCCCGTGCAAGCGCATGCGCAGACGGTCCATGACCACAAGCACCGATTCACCGGCGCACAGGACTGGGTCAAGGTGCTGGAAGACCCGAAGCGCGACGCCTGGCAGAAACCCCACCAAGTGATCCAGGCATTGGCACTGAAGCCCGATTCGGTCGTGGCGGACATCGGCGCCGGCACGGGTTACTTCGCCACACGGCTGTCGAACATGCTGCCCTCCGGCCGGGTGTTCGCGGTCGACAGCGAACCGGACATGGTCAGATTCCTTGGCGAACGCGCGAAGAAGGAGGGCCTGAAGAACCTGGTGCCGGTGGCGGCCCTGCCGGACGACCCGAAGCTGCCCGCGCGGGTCGACCTGGTTCTGATGGTCAACGTGTTCCATCACGTCGAGAACCGGGACCGATGGCTCCGACGGATACGCGAATCGCTCGCGCCTGCAGGCCGTATCGCCATCATCGACTTCACGCTGGAGTCGCCGGAAGGACCACCGAAGGCTGCCCGGGTGACGGCGAAGCAGGTACGTACCGAACTCGAAAAGGCCGGTTACGTGCTCGCGAAGGAGCACCGTTTCCTGCCCAACCAGTTCTTCCTGGAGTTCATGCCGGCCCGTGGGTGAACCTCACCTCGGCAGCACCAGCACCACCTCGAACTCGATACGGTCCCAGGGATTGCGTGCCTCGCGCAGTCGCGAGACGCGTGCCTCCAGTACGGCACCCAGGTCCATCTGCCGCGCGACCTGCGGGTTGTCCCGCCGCGGCACATAGCCGAGCTTGACCTGACGCCACTCGACCCGGACCGCGTTCGAGTCGTGGGGGTTGCCTGGCTCGCGCACCAGCGTGAGGCGGTCGCCCACCTGCATCTGGCCGAACAGCGCCTCGCCGGCATGGAACTGGAACCCTGCCAGCGGCGAACTGCGCACCACGATCATAGCCTCGACCGGCGGGGCACGGCCGGCGACCTCGAGGGTCGCTGCCGGCCACGCAGCTGGCACGTCCAGCAAGCCGCCGAGCAGCAGCGCCGATGCCACCGCTGCCGCGCGCACGGCGGCTAGAACGGCTTGACCACCACCAGCACCACCACCGCGAACAGCACGAGCACCGGCAGCTCGTTCATCCAGCGGAAATACACATGGCCACGGCGGTTGAGCCCTGCCTTGAAGCCTGCCAGCACCCGGCCGCACCACAGGTGGTAGGCCACCAGCAGCCCGGTCAGCGCAAGCTTCGCATGCAGCCAGCCGCCGCCGAACCCGTAGCCCATCCAGAGCGCGATGCCGAACAGCAGCGCCAGCACCCCCAGCGGGGTCATGAAGCGGTACAGCTTGTGCGCCATCAGCAGCAGGCGGTCGCGCTCGGCTGTGCTGTCCTCGGGGACCATCGCCAGGTTCACGAAGATGCGCGGCAGGTAGAACAGGCCGGCGAACCAGCTGGTGATGAAGATGATGTGCAGGGACTTGATCCAGAGCATGGCGGCAGGGTCGACAGGAAAGAGGATCAGCGTAGCAGCCGCCGGCGCGCGAGCACCAGGGCGATATGGAAGGCCACCAGGCCGTAACCCGCCAGCACCGCCACGTGCAGCAGCACCTGGCCGGGTACCTCGCCGGCCAGCAGCGGCCGGGCGATCGCCACCGCATGGGTCAGCGGCAGCACGGACGAGACCGACTGCAGCCAGTCCGGCAACTGCGCGACCGGGAAGAACACCCCGCAGACCAGCATCATCGGCGTGACCACCAGCGTGAAGTAGTACATGAAGAAGTCGTAGCTCGGCGCGAGCGCGGTGACGATGAGCCCGAGGCTGGCAAAGCACAACCCGACCAGCAGCGCGAGCGGTACCAGCCAGAGCACCCGCCACGAATCTGCCAGCCCGAGCAGCCAGACCACGACCAGGATCGCCACGCCGGAGAACAGGCTCTTGGTCGCCGCCCAGAGCGCCTCTCCGGTGACGATGTCGTCGAGCGACAGCGGCGCGTTGAGGATCGCGTCCCAGGTCCGCTGCACGTGCATCCGCGAGAATGCCGAGTAGAGCGCCTCGAAGGTTGCGGTGTTCATCGTGCTGTAGCAGATCGTGCCCGCGGCCAGGAAGGCGATGTAGGGCAGCCCGTCGACTGCCGGCAGCAGCCCGCCCAGCCCGTAGCCCAGCGCGAGCATGTAGAAGGCGGGGTCGGCGAAGTTGCCGAGCATCGACGGGATGGCGAGCTTGCGCCAGACCAGGAAGTTGCGCCGCCACACGTGCAGCGCACGCAGGCTGAACGCGGGCAGCCGCCAGGGCGATGCGCGCGCGACGGTGCGCCGAGACTGGGCGTCGGCAGCCATGGTCAGTCGCGCATCTCGCGGCCGGTGAGCTTCAGGAACAGGTCCTCCAGGTTCGCCGGTCGGTGCAGGTGGCGCAACCCGGGCCATGCGGCGAGGCTCGCCACGAGCGGTCCGGCGTCATGGGCGTAGCAGAATACCGTCTCGCCGGTGCGCTCGCAGCGCTCGCTCAGCGGCGCGGCATGCGCCGAGGCCCATTCGTCGACCCCGTCGCCGTACACCTCGACCACCTGCGGCTCGATGTGTTCGGCGATCAGCGCACGCGGCTCGCCAGTGGCGATCACCCGTCCCTGGTCGAGCACCGACAAGCGGGTGCACAGCCGCTCGGCCTCCTCCATGAAATGAGTGGTCAGCAGCAGCGTCTTGCCCTGGGCGGTGAGCTGCTTGAGCCGGTCCCAGATCACGTGGCGCGCCTGCGGGTCGAGCCCGGTCGTCGGCTCGTCGAGGATGACCAGGTCTGGATCGTTGACCAGCGCGCGCGCCAGCGTCAGCCGGCGCTTCATGCCACCCGACAGCGCCTGGATCTTCGCGTCGCCTCGCCCTGAGAGATTGGCGAACTCGAGCAGGTCCGGGATGCGGGCCTTGACCTGCGCATCGGACAGCCCGAAGTAGCGGCCGAACACCAGCAGGTTCTCGCTCACGGTGAAATCGGGGTCGAGGCTGTCGACCTGGGGTACGACGCCGACGCGCTGGCGTGCCTCGCGCGCCTGGCGCGGCAGGTCATAGCCAAACAGGTCGATCGAACCGCCATCAGGCTCGACCAGCCCGAGGCAGAGCTTGAGCGTCGTGGTCTTGCCAGCACCGTTCGGGCCGAGCAGCCCGAAGCATTCGCCAGCGAAAAGTTCAAGGTCGACGCCGGCCACCACTTCGCGGTCGCCATAGGACTTGCGCAGGCCGCGCACCCGCGCGACCGCTGTCCCGGCGTCAGCCCGCGCAGCGGCGGCGCTCATTCGACGCCGGCACTGGCCAGCGCACGCCGCACCAGCCGTGCCAGCACCGGCAGCCGCCCGTGGAAGAAGTGGCCGGTACCCGGCACCAGCGACACCGGCAGTTCCTGTGGACGTGCCCAGTCGAGCACCTGCTGCAGCGGCACCACGTCGTCGTCCTCGCCGTGGATCACCACGGTCGACGGACGCACCGGCCCGACCTCGAACCGGCCCACCGCCGGCGCGACCAGCACCACCAGCCGGAACGGATCGCCCGCCGCCTCGGCGCGGGCAGCCAGCCGGCTCGCCACGAAGCCGCCGAACGAGAAGCCGGCCAGGACCGCCGGCAGCGCACCGAACCGCACACGCAGCGCCGCCATCACGAGCAGCAGGTCATCCGTCTCGCCGTTGCCGTGGTCGTGCACGCCTTCGGACTCGCCGACGCCGCGGAAGTTCGGCCGCGCCACGACATGCCCTGCTTCGAAGAACGTCCGCGCCAGCGTGGTCACCACCTTGTTCTCATTGGTGCCGCCGAACAGCGGATGCGGATGCGCGACCAGCGCAATACCGCGGCGGCCCTCGCCGGGGTCGTTCAGCTTCACCTCGATGTTGCCTGCCGCGCCGCGGACGTCGAAGCGGCTCAGCGTCGAAGGCTTCATCGGTCAGACCCGCAGCCGCTCCACCGGGCGGCCGTTCACCAGGTGTTCCTCGATGATCTCGTCGATGTCACTGCGGTCGACGTAGGTGTACCAGACCTCCTCCGGGTACACGACCATCACCGGTCCCAGTTCACAGCGGTCAAGGCAGCCTGCCATGTTGACCCGCACCTTGCCCTCGCCCGACAGGCCCAGGGCCTTCACGCGCTGCTTGGCGTAGTCGCGCACCTCGGAAGCTGCATGGTCGTTGCAGCAGGATGCACCGCTGTCGCGCTGGTTGCAGCAGAAGAAGACATGATGGCGATAATGGCTCATCGGCGGGTCCGGACGGAAGGAACGGCCATTATAGCGACCGTGCGGCTGCCCTCGCTCCGGCCAGCGCCTCGCGGCGCAGCAGCCGGCGGACCCGCCACAGCCAGGCCGCCGCCGCCAGCGGCCACAGTTCTGCCATCGTGCGGGCGAGCCCGGTGTAGTTGAGCAACTGGCCGTAGTTCCAGCGGAACGGCCAGAGCGCCTCCAGCGGCTGCAGCGGGTTCTCGTACAGGTGGATCGCGACGAACGAGCAGCAGAGCACGAAGATGCCGACGCCCGCCACCTTCACGCGTGGCAGCGCGACCATCACCCCGGCCAGCAGCGCGCCGGCACCGATGCCCGCCAGCACCTCGGCCGACAGCCAGATGAAGGCTGCCTCGGACTTGAGCATGGCCAGCCCTGCGCCCAGCTTGATCAGCACCGCCATCGCCAGCAGCGCGAGCATCGCCACCAGCGCATGCCAGCGCTGGCGCATGAAGGCCATCACGAACAAACCGACGGCGAGCGTGTTCAGCGCAACGGCCAGTGCCGAGACGGTCGAGAACGCGCGCGGCGGTATGAACCCGGTACCCGGGATCGGCACCGCATCGGGCAGGGCTCGCACCGACAGCAGCGGCAGCGACGGGTCGAGCTGGGTGAGGAACCACACGGCCACCAGCGCCAGGCCGGGTTCGGCGACCCGCCCGGGCAGACACCAGCGCCTGCGCAGGTCGCGGAAGTGCGCCCACAGCGGCATCCGTCCGGTGCGCGCGGCCAGCAGTGCGCCGACGAAGGCCCCGGCTGCGTTGACCATCAGGTCGACGCTGGAGGCGACCCGCCCGGGCAGGTACATCTGCGCGGTCTCCAGGCCGAAACTCAGGGCGGTCCCGGCCACGGTGGCGAGCAGCACGGCAAGCCAGGGCCGCATCCAGCGCATCGTGGCGAGGGTCAGCAGCAACCCGAACGGCAGGTACGCCGCCCAGTTGATGAACAGGTCAAAGCGCTGCCAGCGGCGCGGCCAGGGTTCGTCGAGGAAGGCGAGCGGGGCGACGCCGGGCGTGGCCCAGCCACTGAACGGCGACAGGCTCGCGTAGACGATGACCAGCAGGTAAGCTGCGGCGAAATACCACGCGAGCCGGCTTTCCCGCGCCTGAGCCAGCCGGAAATCCGTGACGACATGCGTGACGACTTCAGTACCTGGCACAGCAGGATTCATCGATGAAATTCTATGACGTTTTCAACGGCGATGCGGATGGCCTCTGCGCGCTGCACCAGCTGAGGCTGGCCGAGCCCCGCGACGCCATCCTGGTGACCGGCACCAAGCGCGACATCGAGCTGCTCGAGCGGGTGGAGGCCGGACGCGGGGACGAGATCACCGTGTTCGACATCTCGCTCGAGGTCAACCGCGATGCGCTGATGCGCACCCTTGACGCTGGTGCCCGCGTGCGCTGGTTCGACCACCACTTCGCCGGCACGATCCCGCAGCGGCCGGGCTTCCGCGCCCATATCGACGGCTCGGCAGACACCTGCACCAGCCTCATCGTGGACCGCTTCCTCAACGGCAAGTACCGCGCATGGGCGGTTGTCGCCGCCTTCGGCGACAACCTGCGCGAGGCCGCATGGAAGGCCGCCGAGCCGCTCGAGCTCAACGAGATGCAGATGCACACGCTGCGCGTGCTGGGCGAATGCCTGAACTACAACGCCTACGGCGAGTCGGTCGACGACCTTCACTACCAGCCCGACGAACTGTACGAAACCCTGCGCCGCTACGACAACCCGCTCGACTTCGTAGTGGCCGAGCCGGTCTACGACGTGCTGCGCACGGCACTGGCCGATGACCTGGTCCGCGCGGGCGACCTCGACCCGGCGATGGTGCGCGAGTCGGCGGCCGCGTTCATCCTGCCCGACGCTGCCTGGTCGCGCCGCATCTCCGGCTTCTTCAGCAACCAGCTCGCCAACGCTTTCCCGATGCGCGCACATGCGGTGCTCACCGTGCGCGCCGGCGGCTACCTGGTCAGCGTGCGCGCCCCGGCCAGCGTCCCGGCGGGGGCCGACGCCCTGTGCCGCCAGTTCGAGACCGGCGGTGGCCGTTCACGCGCGGCCGGCATCCAGTTGCTGCCCGAGGCGGACCTGCCGCGCTTCCTCGACGCCTTGGAGAAGGCATACCCCGGCCGCAGCTAGCGGGGGGTCAGGTCTTTAGCGGGGGGTCAGGTCTTTAGCGGGGGGCAGGTCTTGCCTTTTGCCAGGGGTCAGGTCCTTCCCTCCTGCGCAAAGAACCGGTTCGGCGCCAGGAAGAACGCCAGCACCAGCGCCCCCTTCGGCGAGCGCGCCGCATGCCGGCTGCCGGCCGGGCGCCAGACGAAGCTGCCGGCGGCGCACTCCCCCTCGTCGTCCTCGATCGCGCCCTCGAGCACGTAGGACTGCTCGATACGCACGTGCTCGTGGTCGCCGAGCACCGCCCCCGGCTCCCAGCGGAACAGCGCAGTCAGCAGGCCGGTCGACGGATCCTCGAGCAGCACCTTCATCCGGATCAGCGGCGAAGGCGTGTCGCGCCACGGTAACGCGTCGACGTCGACAAAGCGTGAGGCCAGCGCGGACAGGGCGGCATGCTGCGGCAGGTCGGGGGTGGCGGCGCTCATGCGGGAGGCTCCAGCGGTGGACGGGAAGGGCAAGGCCCGCCCGTGCAGGCCGGGCGGGCTCCGGTGTATTGTCGGGCATCTGTGACAGGACCCTACGCCCGAACGATGACCGCCACGATCCCCACCTGTGTCCCGCATGATCCGCACCCCCGCGCGCCGAAAGTGCCATTCCCGGCGCACGCCTGCGACACCCATGCCCACGTCTGCGGTCCGGCCGAACGCTACCCGTACTGGTCTGAGCGGATCTACACACCGCCCGATGCCCTGCTCTCCGAGTACCGCCACATGCTCGACACCATCGGCTGCGAGCGGGCCGTGCTGGTGCAGCCGAGCATCTACGATGTCGACAACCGGGCGATGCTCGACGCCCTTGCGGCCGATCCCCGGCGGCTGCGCGGCATCGCGGTGGTGCCGTTCGACGTGCCGGTTGCCGAGCTCGAGCGGCTGCATGCGGCTGGCGTGCGCGGGGTCCGCTGCAACATCGTCGACCTCAAGACGGGCAAGGGCCAGCTGCCGCTCGACGCGCTCAAGACCCTCGCCAACAAGGTGAAGCCATTCGGCTGGCACGTCGAGTTCCTGATGCACGTGGACGAGTTCCCCGACCTGGACCGCCAGCTCGCCGGCTTCCCGGTGCCGATGGTGTTCGGCCATCTCGGCTACGTACCCACCGGCAAGGGCACCTCCGACGCCGGCTTCCAGGCGCTGGTGAGGCTGATGAAGGACGGCGCGGCCTGGGCCAAGATGACCGGCCCGTACCGCCTGACCGGCTCCGAGATGCCCTACTCCGACACCGACGACTTCGCGTTCGCGCTGGTCGACGCCGCCCCGCAGCGGCTCATCTGGGGCACCGACTGGCCGCATGTGATCGTCAGGACCCGCATGCCGAACGATGGCGACCTCGCCGACCTGCTCAGCCACTGGGTGCCTGACGTCGCGGTGCGCAACCGCATCCTGGTCGACAACCCGGCGGCGCTGTACGGATTCTGAAGCGCTGGAGGCGGGCACGTCCTCCAGGTACCGGAGCTCACGGCCCGCCTGCATCCCCTGCGCCGTTGCAGGCCGCTTGCGCGCAACGGCGGCAGACACAGGCCACTTGCTGGCCGACCGTCCCCACGGCGGCCAGCACGGACGGCCTCAAGGACGCGTCCATGCACCAGCAGGCGACGTCGAACGACCCCGCAGCGGACACGACGCAGCTGTTGGGTTCGCCGCAGGCCGGGCAGAGGGGCGCGTGGACAGGCGAGGCAGGCGAGGAAAGGCTTTCCGCAGGCATGGTGGTGAGACCGGCGTCAATCAGGGCACAGGCGGAAACGGCCATTGTTACGCTGCTCCGATGCGCCGCTCCGGTGTCGGGTTAAGCTACCGCAAAACAACGCAGGCTGCCGCCGTCCGGCGCGCCGCCCCCGCCCGGCCCGTACCACTGGAGAGAGACCGATGAACCCGAGCACCCGCCTGCAGCCGGCGACCCTCGTCGCCGCCGCCCTGCTGATGGCCAGCCTTCCGCTGTCACAGGCCGATGCGCAATCGTGGCCTTCCAAACCGGTCCGCGTGGTCACCCCCTGGGCCGCCGGCGGTCTGACCGACATCGTCGGGCGCATCGTGTTCCAGAAGGTCTCCGAGAACCTCGGCCAGCAGTTCATGGTGGACAACCGTGGCGGGGCTGCCGGCACGATCGGCGCCGACATCGTCGCCAAGTCACCGGCCGACGGCTACACGCTGATGGTGCATTCGATGGCGCATGTCGTGAACCCGTTCGTCTACGCCAAGCTGCCCTACGACACGTTGAACGACTTCGTTGGCATCGGCACGCTGGTGCGCCAGACCGGCCTGCTGGTGGTACATCCGTCCCTGCCGGTGAAGTCGGTGAAGGACCTGATCGGCCTCGCGCGGGCACGCCCCGACCAGCTCTTCTATTCGACCGCCGGCAGCGGCAGCTTCTCCCACCTGGCCGTCGCGCTGCTCGGCTCGATGAGCGGTACCCGCATGACCGACGTGCCGTACAAGGGCGGCGGCCCGGCCACCGCGGCCCTGGTCTCCGGCGAGGCGCAGCTCTCCGCCGGCACGCCTGCGTCGGTGTCGACGCACCTGGGCACCAACCGGCTGAGGCTGATCGCCGTCACCTCCGACACCCGGCTCACCGCCTTCCCGAAGACCCCGACGATCGCCGAGTCCGGACAGCCTGGCTACGAGTACGCCGGCTGGGTGGGCGTGTTTGCACCGGCTGGCCTGCCCAAGCCGCTGGTCGACCGCATCAACGCGGAGATCGCGCGCGCGATGGAAAGCCCGGACACGAAGAAGCGGCTGGAGGAGTTCGAACCCTGGACGATGACGCCGGCGCAGATGGCCACCCGCATCCGGCAGGACTACGACAAGCACAGCAAGCTGATGAAGGTGGCCGGCATCAAGCCGATGTGAGGCGCGGGCAGCCCCGCGCAACGCACGCAAGCCCTCTGAGGAGCCATCGATGGACGATCCCGTGAACGCCCCGCGCGTGCTGATCACCGGTGCGGCGGGCCGCATCGGCCGCTGCCTGCATCGCGCACTGACCGGGCGATATCCGCTGCTGCGGCTGGCCGACCGGATGCAGGTCGTCCCGCTGGCGGCCTCCGAGGAAACGGTCCAGGGCGACCTGTCAGACCCGGCGGTCGCCGACGCAGCGGTCCGCGGCATCGACTGCATCGTGCACCTGGCCGGGGTGCCGACTGAAGCCGCATGGTCATCCATCCTGCCCGACAACATCGTCGGCACGATCACCCTGTTCGAGGCGGCGCGGGCAGCCGGCGTGCGGCGCATCGTGTTCGCCAGCTCGAACCATGCGATCGGCTATCGCGGCGCCGGCGAAACGGTGGGTATCGACGAGCCGGTGCGGCCGGATTCCCGCTACGGCGTGTCCAAGGTGTTCGGTGAGGCGCTGGGCCGCATGTACGTCGACAAGTACGCGATGACGGTCGTGTGCCTGCGCATCGGCTCGTTCCGCGAGCAGCCGGAGGACGCACGCCAGCTCGTTACCTGGATCGGACACCGCGACATGGCGGAACTCGCGCGCTGCGCGATCGAGGCGCCGGACCCCGGTTTCGCGATCGTCTACGGGATCTCGGCCAACACCCGGGCCCGGTGGCACGGCCCGGACGCTGCGCGCATCGGCTACGCGCCGACGCAGGATGCCGAACGCTGGGCACCGCAACTGGAGGCGCTCGCGCCGCCGGCCAGCGACCCGGCAGCGCGTTTCCATGGCGGCCCATACGCCGCCTTCGAACACGTTCCAACCGAAGGAGGACAGAAGCGATGAATCGCTCGCCATCGAATGCCCGCCGCACCCCTCTCCTGTCATCCGCCACGGCCGCCGTGCTGGCTACGCTCGGACAGCCGGCGCTGACCGGCACCGCGCAAGCCCAGGCCTTTCCGAGCCAGTCGATCCGCATGGTGGTGGCCTTCCCCGCCGGCGGCGGTACCGACCTCACCGCCCGCCTGCTCGCCGAGCACATGCGGCAGACGCTGGGCGTGCCGATCGTGGTCGAGAACCGCGCCGGCGCGAGCGGCATGATCGGCACCCAGTTCGTCGCCAAGTCCAAGCCGGACGGCTACACCATCCTCGCCAACTCGGGCGAAGTGGCGGTGAACCCGCACCTCTACAAGCCGATGGCCTACGACTGGGACACCGACCTCATCCCGCTCACGATGATGGTGCGCGTGCCCAACGTGCTGGCAGTCAACCCGGACGTCCCCGCGCGCACCGTGGCCGAGCTGATCGCCTGGGCGAAGCAGCAGCCAGGCAAGCTCACGTTCTCGTCGAGCGGGATCGGCAACCCGCAGCAGCTGACCGGCGAGCTGTTCAACCGGATGGCCGGCGTGAAGATCATCCACGTCCCGTACAAGGGCGCCGCACCGCAGATCGCCGATGTCGTCGGCAAGCACATCACGATGACCTTCGTATCGATCGGCGCCGCGCTGCCGTTCATCGAGAACGGCCGGCTGCGCGCAATCGGCGTGACGTCGTCCACCCGTGTCTCGGCGCTGCCCAACGTGCCGCCGATCTCGGATACCCCGGGCCTCGCCGGCTTCGAACTGATCAACTTCTTCGGCCTGATGCTGCCAGCCGGTACGCCACCGGCGATCGTCAAGACGCTGAACGCCGCGGCCGTGGCGGCGCTGAAGGTGCCGGAGATCGCAGCGAAGCTGCGCGAGAACGGCTTCGAGCCCTCGCCGACCACGCCGGATCAGTTCCGCGAGTTCATCCGTGCCGAGTCGGCCAAGTTCGGGAGGATCGTCGTGGAGGCAGGGGTCAAGGCGGAGCAGTGACCGCGATGGCGGCTGACCTTGTGGCCAATGGCGCTACGGGGTCAGCCGCCTGCCAGGCTGCCTGCGACCATCATCCCCGCCGCAGCGCCTTCCAGGCCCGATGCGGCCCGGCACCGCTCGGACGGCGGAAATCCTCCGGCACGCTCTGATGGGTGATCTCGCGCAGCGAGCATTCATCCACGAGTGGCGCGTCGATCCTGAACGAACGCAGGTTGGTGGAGAAGAACAGTTCGCCACCGTCGGCCAGCAATGAATGGCACTGGCCCACCATACGCACATGGTCGCGCTGCACGTCGAGCACGCCCTGCATCTTCTTCGAGTTCGAGAACGAGGGTGGGTCGAGCACGATCACGTCGAAGCGCTCGCGCGCAGCCACCGCCGACTCCAGCCACGCCAGCGCGTCGGCGGCCACCAGCAGATGCCTGCCGGAGTCGATGCCGTTCAGCGCAAGGTTGCGCGCGGTCCATGCCTGGTAGGTGTTGGACAGGTCCACCGTGGTCGAACCCTCGGAACCCGCTCGCGCCGCATGTACGGTGAAGCTGCCGGTGTAGGCAAACAGGTTCAGGAAGCGCGTACCCGCGCCCTGCTTCGCCCGCGCGGCGAGGGTCTCGGCCACCATCGCGCGCATCGGACGGTGGTCGAGGAACAACCCGGTATCGAGGTAGGCGTCGAAGTTGACCTCGAAGCGCAGCCCGGCCTCCTCCACGACGAAGACTTCGGCCTCCTCGCCATCGAGCTTCTCGTACTGCGACGTACCACGCTGGCGCTCACGACGCTTCAGGTGCAACTGCTCCGCCCGCACCCCGCACACCTCGCAGATGGCGTCGCACACCGCGACCAGCCATGCCGTGTAGTCCGCGTCGCTGCGCCGCCACCCGGTATCGATCTCCTGGACGTGGAGGTGGATCTCGGCGCGGGGCGAAGCCGTCTCGAACCAGTCTATGGCGAACGGAAACTGCGGCACGTCACGTCCGTAGATGCGAAAGCACGTGATGCCACGACGTCGCGCCCACTTGCGCCAGTGCGCGAGGTTCTTGCGAAGCCGGTTGGCGAATGCCGAGACGTCAGACGGCCCGTCGGGCGCCGCCTGCAACGATGCCGGGTCCGATCCGGGCGTCGGGTCATGCGCTGCGTCCCGGTCGGACATCGGGTCCGCTTTTTCGTGTGGCGTCATCGGGCGATTATCGCGCGGGACGCCTGGCGGGGCACCTATCGCAGCACGTAGCTGGCCAGTACCGACTGGACCTCGTAGATGCTGAGCTTCTTGTTGAACTGCTTCTGGAGCGGGGCAGCCGTGCCGGAGATCCAGATCTTCAGCTCTGCATCAAGGTCGAAGGTACCTGCCGTCTCGATGCAGAAATGCGTGATGCTCTTGTACGGGATCGAGTGGTAGTTGACCTTGCTTCCGGTGATGCCCTGCTTGTCGACGAGCACGAACCGCTTGTCGGTGAACACGAAGTAGTCCCGGATGAGCTGGTAGGCGTGCTCCACCGTCTCGCCCGGGGCGAGGATCTGGCTGAACTCTGCCTGGATCTTCGCCGCGTCGATCTTCGATGCGTTCCCGAGCATTCCGTCGAGTAGTCCCATGGGTGCCTTCTGGTGTGAGTGAGACGATGGTTCGAGACCGCTCCCGACGCATACCGGCGATCAGTAGCACGTCGATCTGGAGTCCCGCGATCGCTTGATCGATTGACGAATGGCAGGCACGGACAGTGCCCGACATCGAGGGTGATGGGGTGCGCAGCCCGGTGGATGTGCTGCCAGGTGCTCCGATCGCGCGGCCGGACTGATCGGCCGCTCAGTCCGGCTTGATCCCGCTCGCCTGCACCACCTTCGTCCAGCGCGCGAAGTCCTCGCGGATGAATGCGCCGAACGCCTCGGGCGTGCCGCCCTGTGCATCGACGCCCATCTGCCCGAAGCGCTCCTTCACCTGCGCCGTGCCGAGCGCCTTCACTGCTGCTGCGTGCAGCCGCTGGACGATCGGGCCAGGCAACCCGGCCGGGCCGAGCAGGCCAGTGGCGTTGGCGATGTCGAAGTCTTTCAGACCGGCCTCGGCGAAGCCGGGCACGTCGGGCAGCGAGGCCATCCGGTTGCGACCGGACACGACCAGCCCGCGCATCTTGCCGCCGCGCACGTTGCCGCTGGCGGTCGATCCCTGGTCGAACAACAGGTCGATCTGGCTGCCCATCACATCGGTGGCGGCCAGTGCCGCGCCCTTGTACGGGACGTGCAGGAACTTCACGCCGGTGAGCATCTGGAACAACTCGCCCACCAGCTGGTTCGACGAGCCGGTGCCGCCGGAGCCCATGGTCAGCGTGCCCGGTTTCTCGCGCGCGAGCCGCAGCAGGTCGGCGACGTTCTGTGCCGGCAGGCCGCTGCGCACCACCAGCACGAACGGCGAGGTCTGCAGGTTGATGATCGGCGTGAAGTCGCGCACCGGGTTGTACGGCGCATTCGGGTAGAGCGCCGGCACCACGCTGAACGTGCTGTTCGAGCCGGTGAGCAGCACGTAGCCGTCCGGGGCAGACTTTGCCACCAGCTCGGCGCCGACCATGCCGCCGGCGCCGGTACGGTTCTCGACCACGATCGGCTGGCCAAGTGCGTCCGCCATCGGCGGGGCGACCAGCCTGGCGGTGAGGTCGACGTTGCCGCCGGCCGCGAACGGCACGACCAGCCGGATCGGCTTGGCAGGATAGGCCGCCGCAGGCTGGGCGGATACGGTGCCGGCAAGGGAACCGGCGACGGTGGCTGCGACGAGCGCGGCGACCGCGGTCGGACGGACCGGCGCGCGCGCCGGCGATGGCTGCTTCATGTTGACTCCCCGTTGTGGATGCGCCGGGCCGGCGCTTCAGACGTTCTCGGCGATCCAGTCCGCGATGTAGTCGACCCCGAGCTGCCGGTTGTCGAGCTGTACATGGTACGTCCCACCCTCGGCTTCCGTGAACACCTTCAGGTGCTTGCGCGTGGATCCGATCGCCTCGAACAGCCGGTGGGCGGAGGCCACCGGCACCACCTTGTCCTTCTCTCCGTGCACGATCAGGAACGGCATCGTGATGTCCTTCGCCACCTCGGCGAGGCTGAAGCGGCGTGCCTTCTCGATCGCGGCATCCAGCGTGTCGGTGCCCATCACCCAGCGGAAGTGGAAGGTCGACTGCGGCGTGGACTTCGGGTCGGCATCCTGCCGGCGCTTGATCTCGAGCTGCCAGGCGTGCAGGTCCCAATGCAGCGCGGCGAACGCGACGCCTGCGGCATAGCGCTGGTCGAATGCCGCCACCCGGCCGGCGTAGTAGCCGCCGAAGCTGTAGCCCATCACCACCACCCGCTTCGGATCGACCTCCGGCCGAGCGGCGACCCAGTCGTAGGCAGCACGCCCGGGCACTTCATAGTCGTGCCGCGCTGCAAGGTCGCGCAGCCGCAGCGATTCACCCTGCCCCGGGCCATCGATCGCCAGCGTGTGGTACCCCCGGGCCGCGAACTCCAGCCCGTTGAACAGCACGCTCATCTCCTTGCAGTTGTCCATGCCGTCGAACACGACCACCGTGGGCGCCGGCCCGGTCACGCCCGGCGCCTTCAGGAACCAGGCCGGCAGCGAACCGCCCTCGTACGGCACCTCGACCCGCTCGATATTCGGGTAGCGCCGCACCAGCCCCTTGCCCTGGCAGTCGAGCGACCGGCGGCCGAGCTCGCGCTTCTGCGGCCCGGGTTCAACGAAGCGTTCGGCGGTGAAGTAGTACATGCCGGCACGCAGGTAGAAGCTGCCCGCGGTCATCCGGTGCCCGGCCGCCTCGGCGGCGTCGGCGCGCTGCTCCAGGCGCAGTGCCATGCGCTCCCATTCCTCGCGGAAGGCGTCCGGTTCGGACTGCCGCTCGCGCAAGCGGTCACAGACCTCGTCGATCTCGCCCAGCGCAACACAACCGTAGGGCGCCATGCCCTTGCAGATCAGCGTCGCGTTCGACCAGGTCATGTTGCCCGGGAATTCTTCTATCCAGCGTCCCATCGGTCCGTCTCCTCCAGCCTGGGGCCGCTACCTTACCGCAGCCGGCTCCCGGACCGGAAGCTCGGCCGCATCGTTGGGCAGGGGGGGCCAATCGCTTTCCTGATGTCGACCTTCGGCCCCGACGCGGCGTTCTGGCAGCTGGGCCCTCGCGGGCATTTGATCGGCATCAACCCCGGCACCATGCAGTCGGCCTACACTGGACGCCTCTTCACCGGATCTGACCGAACCGCCATGAATGCTGCTCCAGGCAGCGCCCGGCAGCAGGCCAGCGTCTGGCTGCTCGAGCGCATGACGCACGGCAATGGACTGGCCATGCGCGTGCTCGAGCAGCCACCGGTGCCTGACGTGGTTTACCCCTTCGACATCGGCGATGCCGTCGCCACCAGGCACCGCACGATCGCGGATGGTTCGCCGATGCCGGCCATCGACGCGTGAACGACTGGCAAGCCATGCCGTGGCTGGGCATCGCCGTCGCCGGGGGCGCGGGCTTGCTGATCGGGCTCGAGCGCGAACGGCGCAAGCGGCAGCCGGGGCATGTCGCGTTCGCCGGCGTTCGCACCTTCACGCTGGCGGCGCTGGCAGGGGCGCTCGCGCAGGCGCTCGACCAGCCGTGGATCGTCGCCGCCGGCGCACTGTTCCTGGCCGCCCTGATCACGCTGGCCTACCACCGTTCGTCCGCGGTCGACAGCGGCACCACGAGCGAGCTTGCCCTGTTCGTCACCTACCTGATCGGCGTGGCAGCGATCGCGCAGCCGATGCTGGCCGCCGGCGTGTCGGTAGCCGTCACCGCACTGCTCGCCTCGCGCCCCCGCCTGCACGCGTTCGCCAACGAAGTGCTCAGCCCGGAAGAACTTCGCGATGGGCTGGTCCTGGCCGCCTCGGCACTGATCGTGCTGCCGCTCGCACCCGCCGCCCCGGTGGACTGGCTGGGCGGACTCGACCTGCGCCAGGTCTGGGGCGTGGTGGTCCTGCTGCTCGCGATACAGGCCTTCGGGCACGTCGCGCTGCGCGTGCTCGGTCCCCGGCACGGTCTGGCGGTATCGGGATTCGCCTCCGGCTTCATCACGAGCACCGGGACGATCGCTGCGTACGGACTCAGGGCACGGCAGTCGCCCGCGCAACTCGACGGATACGCCGCCGGTGCCCTGCTGTCGTGCCTGCCCACGTTCATCCAGCTCGGGGTGCTGGTCGTCGCACTGCATCCGGCGGCCTTTGCCGCAAGCCTGCCGATGCTCGCGGCCGGCCTGGTCGCCACCGTCATCGCGAGCCTGCCCGGGCTGGTCCGCCGAGGCAGCGTGCAGGCCGAACCGACAGCGCGGCGGCGTGCGTTCAGCCTGCCGGCGACGGTAGGTTTCGCGCTGCTGCTGGCCGGCGTGACGCTGGCCACGCGCTGGCTGGACAGCGCGCTAGGAGCGGAGGCATCGCTGGCCGCGGTCGCCATCGCCGGCTTCGCCGACGTGCATGCAGCGTCGGCATCGGCGCTGTCGCTGGCCGCGTCGGGCGAACGCGCCGAAGGACAGCTGCAGCTGATGATGCTGCTCGCGATCTCGACCAATACCGCGAGCAAGCTGGTGGCCAGCCTCGCAGGTGGGCGTGACTACGCCGTGCGCGTGTGTCCCGGGCTGCTGCTGGCGGCAGGCGCAGCCTGGGCCGCGGCCTTCGCCACCGGCAGCCTCTGAATCGGCGGGTACCCGGGCGGACCGGACGGCGCAAACCGATCCAGGATCCGCCTCAGCGCTCCAGGTCCAGCCCCGGCGCGCCGTGGTGTTCGCGCGACTGCGTCATCAGCGACCCGACGACCATGCCCGCGATCGCGAAGCCCAGCCCAACGATCTGCGGCGGCCACAGGCCTTCAGGCGCCACCGATTCCATCGTGATCCACGATAGCAGGCCGAGCACGATCGACAGCACAGCCCCGGCGTTGGTCGCGCGCCGCCAGTACAGGCCGAACACCAGCGGGGTGAACGCCGCGACCAGCGTGACCTTGTAGGCGTTCTGGACCATTTCGTACATCGTGCTGCGCGAGTTGAGCGCAAACAGCAGCGCACCCATCGCGAAGATGACCAGCACCAGCCGCACGGTCAGCAGGAGCTGGCGATCGCCCATGTTCTTCACGAACGGGCGGATCACGTTCTCGGTGAAGATGGATGCCGGCGCGAGCAGCGCGCCCGAGGCCGTGGACAGGATTGCCGACAGCAGCGCGCCGAAGAACATCGCCTGCGCCCACAGCGGCACCTTGGCGAGCACGGCGTCGGGCAGGATGCGCTGGATCTCGCGCGGATCGTCCGAAGCGAACAGCTGCTGCATCGACGGGTCGAGCGTGAGCGCCGAATAGGCGATGAACATCGGCAAGAAGGCCAGGCAGAAGTAGGCGCCGGCGCCGATCAGCGAGGCGCGCACTGCAGTGTCCTCGTCCTTCGCCGAGGTGACGCGCTGGAACACGTCCTGCTGGGGGATCGATCCCAGCGCCAGCGTGAGGAAGGCAGCGACGAACGGCAGCCATTCAGCGAGCCCGCCCTGCGGGAAGAACGCGAACTTGTCCGCGTCGATCGCCGCCTGAACCACCACGCCGGCGCCACCGGCCATGTCGGCCATCAGCCACGCCACCGCGACCAGTCCGACGATGATCACCACCGTCTGGAAGAGGTCGGTCATCGCCACCGACCACATGCCACCCCAGAGGGTGTAGCCGGCGACCACCGCGGTGCCGATCATGATGCCGGTCGACAGCGAGATGGCACCATCGGAGAGCACCATCAGCACCAACCCCAGCGCGGTGAGCTGCGCCGAGGTCCAGCCAAGGTATGAAAGACCGATCGCCAGGCTGGTCACCACCTCGACCGGCTTGTTGTAGCGCTTGCGGTAGAAGTCGCCGATGGTCAGCAGGTTCATCCGGTAGAAGGCCCGCGCGAAGAAGAACGCCACCACCAGCAGGCAGGCCGAGGCGCCGAACGGATCGGCCGGGATGCCGTTCAGGCCATCGCGGGCGAAGGTCGCCGAGACCGAGAGCACGGTCTCCGCACCGAACCACGTGGCGAATACCGTGGCAACGCTGATGTACAGCGGCAGGCTGCGACCGGCGACCATGAAGTCCTTCGAGTCGTGCACGCGGCGCGCGGCGTACACGCCGATGCCGATGCTCACCAGCAGATATACGATGACAATCGTGACAAGCATGCTTTCAGTCCGGTTGGGTGTCGTCAGGGCCTGCACGTGCAAGGCGCGTGCCAGCAGGCCTCCTACCAGGCGGCCGCCATCTGCCACGCGAACAGCACCACCAGGCTGGTCGCGATCATACCGAGCAGAAGGGTCTGGCGACGCTGCTGGCGCACCAGCCGTCGCAGCTCGAACGCCAGCAGGTCGTTGCGCCCGGGCCTGAGCGCCTGCGCGACCTGGCGCGGGATCTGCGGCAGCAACGTCGCCCAGCCGGGCGCCTCTTCCTGCAGGCTGCGTACGAACGCGCGCCAGCCCATCTGCTCACTCATCCATCGCTCGAGGTAGGGCTGGGCAGTCTTCCAGAGGTCGAGGTCAGGGTCGAGGTCACGGCCCAGCCCCTCGATGTTGAGCAGCGTCTTCTGCAGCAGCACCAGCTGGGGCTGGATCTCGACGTTGAACCGGCGCGAGGTCTGGAACAGGCGCAGCAGCACCTTGCCGAACGAGATCTCCTTCAGGGGCTTGTCGAAGATCGGCTCGCAGACCGCGCGGATCGCTCCCTCGAACTCGTCGACCCGGGTATCCGCGGGTACCCAGCCAGCTTCCAGGTGGGCGAGCGCCACCCGCTTGTAGTCACGCCTGAAGAACGCGAGGAAGTTCTGCGCGAGGTAGTTCTTGTCGACGTCAGTCAGGGTACCGACGATGCCGAAGTCGAGCGCGATGTAGCGCCCGTCGGGACCGACGAAGATGTTTCCCGGATGCATGTCGCCGTGGAAGAAACCGTCGCGGAACACCTGCGCGAAGAAGATCTCGACGCCGGAGCGCGCCAGCATGGGGATGTCGATGCCCGCTTCGCGGATCTCGTCGATGTGCGAGATCGGGATCCCGTGCATGCGTTCCATGACCATCACTTCGGTCGCGCACCAGTCCCAGTAGACCTCCGGCACCACCAGCAGTGGCGAGTCGGTGAAGTTGCGCCGCAGCTGGCTGGCGCTGGCGGCCTCGCGCATCAGGTCGAGTTCGTCAAGCAGGTGCTTCTGGAACTCGCGTACCACCTCGCGCGGGCGCAGCCGCTTGCCGTCCGCCCAGACCGACTCGACGAGACCGGCCGCTGCATCGAGCAGACCGATATCGTTCTCGATGATCCGGCTGATGCCCGGGCGCAGCACCTTCACCGCGGCCTCCCGGCCGTCGGGCAGGATCGCGAAATGCACCTGCGCGACCGAAGCGCTGGCCACCGGGACCGGGTCGAAGGATGCAAACACCTGGTCGACCGGCCGACCGTAGACCCGCTCGAGCGTCTCGTAGACCTGCGCGGTGGGGAACGGCGGCACCTGGTCCTGGAGCTTCGCCAGTTCGTCGGCGATGTCGGGCGGGATCAGGTCGCGCCGCGTGGACAGCATCTGGCCGAACTTCACGAAGATCGGGCCCAGGGCCTCCAGTGCCAGCCGCAGCCGCTCACCGCGCGGTGCATCGCCACGGGGACCGGTCGCCTTGCGCAGCAGCGGACGCAACGCGCGGAATCGCTCATGGCCCAGCACGAAGCTGTCCAGTCCGTAGCGGTAGGTGACCTGCAGAATCCGGAACAGCCGCAGCAGCCGCATCATCGCTCCGCCAGGCCGGCCCGGCGACGGGCCGCTTCCAGCCGCGCGAGACGGGCCTCGAGCCGCTCGGCGTCGTCGCGCAGGTGGTCGACCTCGTCGATGAACGCGGAGACCTCGTCCGGGCGGGCCAGCACCGGCTGCTCCTCGATGAGGAACTGCCGCGACGAGCGTGCGATCGAACGGGCGACCTCGCGGGGTACGTCCGCCGCGGCGCGCGCTGCACGGCCGATGCGGTGTGCAGCGATGTCACCCACGACCCGGCTGAGGTCCGCCTCGGCGTCCCAGCGCAGGTTCGCAAACAGGTATTCCAGGTCGGCGGCCAGGCCGACGTTACCGGTCACCGTGACCGCCCGGCGCGCCTGCATGTCGCGGGCGAGCAGCCGCGGCAGCGAGGACGCAGGCACGGTGATGGTCACCGCCGGCTCGCGTCCGGAGGCCGGTTCGAACAGACCTTCCGCGGTGACCGCGAGTTCCACCAGGACCGGCGGCAGTTCGAGCCGGATCACGTCACCGGCGTGCGGCAGCAGACGTGCGGTTGCCCAGGACTGGGCGGCGAGCAGGTGGTTCAGCGCGCCGATGATCACCGCTTCGACTGGCAGGCGCATGGGAATCGCAGGGGTATCGGGCACGGGAACGGGAGAGCCCGGAGGATGCCCGAAAACGACAACGGGCGGAGAGGTCCGCCCGTTGTCGCCACTGCTGTCGGAAGCCTCGCCAGGCTGGCGAGCGGTCCCGGGGATGCGCGTCAGGCCTGCGCCGGCGCGTCCTGTTCGACCTGCTGGATCCCGGCGATCAGCCAGCTCGAGTTCGGATTGGACAGATCCTTTTCGACGTGCCACACCTCGTCGACCGGCTCCGGGTTGAACGCATCGTCTTCACGCACAAGGCCGGTGAACCGGACGCTGGCAATCATCTTGTCGTTCTCGGTCACCACCTGCATCACCTGGGCGTCGATCGACACCACCTCGGTACGCTGGGCGACGTCACCACGCTCCTGCATCTGCATCGCCACCGCGGCGTACACCTGAGGCGTGGTGTAGTCGCGGATGTCGTTCAGGTTCTTGGCGTCGTTCGCGGCCTGCAGCCGGATGAACGACGTCTTGGCGTTGCGCACGAACCCCTGAACGTCGAAGTCGGCGGGAATGCGCCCTTCGGCCACGGCCGGCGCGACCGGGGTGCGTACCGCGCCCCCGACCGGCGGCGCCTCGACCGGAACCTGCTGGCCGTTGCTCATCCGGTACGAGGCCGGCGCCTGGGACTGGGCCCGGGCACGGAACATCCGGATCGCCAGGAACGCGACCAGCGCGAGCAGCGCGAACATCATGAAGTCGCCGCCGGACAGGCCGTCAAACGCACCGCCAAAGAACATCGCCGCGAGCAGGCCGCCTGCCATCAGGCCGGCCACCGGACCCAGCCAGCCGGGCATCGACTTGCCCGCGGCGCCGGCTGCCGCCCCCGCCGCGGCTGGAGCGGCAGCCGGGGTACCCGGGGTCTGCTGGCCCTGAGCCTGCTGCGCCGGCGCTGCCGGCTTCTGGGGCTGCACGGCGTCGCGCTTCATGCCGACGTTGTTGCCGCCGCCGAACCGGCGCTTCTGCGCCTCGGCGTCGAAACTGGCTGCGGTCAGGCTCAACCCGACTACGCCAGCCACCATCCAGGTCATCAGCTTGTTCATTGATTCTCCGTGGGAAAAGGACCTGCACAACAGGCCCATGAAGCGTTTGACAGGTTACCGCAAGAAAGGTTCCCCCGTGTAGGTTCCCCCGTGTCAGACACGGATTTCTGACACGGATTTCTCTGGTGGAAAACCGTGTCAGACACGGGTTACCCGGGTTACCTGGACCGGGCCCTGGAAAACCGTGTCTGACCCGGGTTGTCGGCCTGGGCTTTCAGAGGCGGTAGCCGCGGTGCAGGGCGACCACGCCCGCGCTCAGGTTGAAATACTCGACCCGCTCGAAGCCGACGTCGACCATCATCTGCCTGAGGGTTTCCTGGTCGGGGTGCCGGGCGATCGATTCGGCGAGGTAGCGGTAGCTGGCGCTGTCGCGAGCGACCGCCTTTCCCATCGCCGGCAGCAGGTGCATCGTGTACAGGCGGTACAGCGGATCGAGCGGCGACCAGACCTTCGAGAATTCGAGCACCAGCAACCGGCCGCCCGGGCGCAGCACGCGGAACATCTCGCGCAGGGCGACGTCCTTGTGGGTCATGTTGCGCAGGCCGAACGCCACGCTCACGCAGTCGAAGGTGCGGTCGGGGAAGGGCAGGTGCTCGGCATCGCAGCGCACCGCCTCGATCAGGCGCCCGTGGTCGAGCACCCGGTCGCGGCCGCGCGCGAGCATCGATGCGTTGATGTCGGTGAGCAGCACGGTACCTGACGGACCGACGCGCTCCTGGAACGCCAGCGCCAGGTCGCCGGTTCCGCCGGCGATGTCGAGGACCCTCTGCCCCGGCCGCACGCCGCTCTGGTCGACGGTGAATCGCTTCCAGAGCCGGTGCATGCCGCCGGACATCAGGTCGTTCATCAGGTCGTAGCGGCCGGCGACCGAGTCGAAGACGCCAGCCACGCGCCGCGCCTTCTCTTCTTCCGCCACCGACTCGAAGCCGAAATCGACCTTGCGGGTCATCGCATTCCTTTCGGGCCGACGTTCAGCCGACCGGGTCGCGGCTGGCCTTGGCCGCGTCGAGGCGCTGCAGGTAGCGCGCCCACATCGTGTCCTGATTGCACCCGTAATCGTAGAGCAAAGCCCACGAGAAGATACCGGTGTCGTGGCCGTCCGAGAACACCAGCTTGACCGCGTAGGTGCCGACCGGATCGATGTCGCTGATGGTGACGCCGCGCTTGCCTACCTGCAGCGTACCCTCGCCCGGGCCGTGTCCGCGCACCTCCGCCGACGGCGAGTGCACGCGCAGGAATTCGGTGGGCAGGGAGAACTGGCGTCCATCGGAGAAGGTGACCTCTAGCCGGCCCGACGACTGGTGCAGCACCAGTTCGGTAGGGACCGGAGCCGCGGCGGACGGCGCGGGCGCGGCGGCAGTCGGGGCGGAAGGATCATGCATCGCGGGAGGGGCTGCTGCGGGTGTCGGGGAGCGCATCATACGCGCACCGGCGCCAGGTGCCCGGCCGTCACCTGCCCGTCACACAAGGTTCATACAATCCGCCACGCCGCTCCGGCCCGCCTCCTGCAGGAAGATCGATGCCCGCCACCATACTGGTCGTCGAAGACGAACCCGCCATCCAGGAACTGATCGCCTACAACCTGCGCCAGGCGGGCCACGAGGCGATGCGCGCCGAAACGGCGGAGCAGGCGCTGAACCTCGTGCGCGACGTGCTGCCCGACCTGGTGCTGCTCGACTGGATGCTGCCCGGACAGTCCGGTATCGAGTTCGCCCGGCGGATGAAGGCCGACCGGCGCACGCGCGAGGTGCCGATCATCATGCTGACCGCCCGCGCCGAGGAACCGGACAAGCTGCTCGGCCTCGAGACCGGGGCCGACGACTACATCACCAAGCCGTTCTCTCCTCGGGAGCTCAACGCCCGCATCAAGGCCGTGCTGCGCCGCCGGGCCCCCGAAGCCACCGACGACCGCGTCGAGGTCGGTGGCCTGCAGATCGACCCGGCCAGCCACCGCGTGACGGCCGGGGATGTCGCACTGGTGCTCGGCCCGACCGAGTTCAGGCTGCTGCACTACCTGATGACCCATGCCGAGCGCGTCCACTCGCGGGTCCAGTTGCTCGACCAGGTCTGGGGCGACCACGTGTTCGTCGAGGAGCGGACGGTGGACGTACACATCCGGCGGCTGCGCAAGGCGCTCGAACCCACCGGGCACGACCGGCTCGTGCAGACCGTGCGCGGCAGTGGCTACCGACTGTCGGACTCGCCCTGAACACGGGCCAGTCGCACGCGGCAGCGCGACGCAAGTAGAATCCCGCATCCCCAGCGCGGGATGTGATCGAGGAAGGAGTCCGGGTGCGCGGATACTGGCGAGGAGCGGCAGGATGGCTCGCCCTGTGGCTGGCGCTGGCCGGGACCGCGGCTGCAACCGCAGGCCCGGTGCCCGCGCTGGTCGGGCTGGCGGCCTGGCTTGCATTGCTGTACCTGCGCCAGGCCTGGTACATGGGGTCGCTGCTGCACTGGCTCGACCAGCCGCAGGGCACGCCGGTGCCGCCCGGCTCCGGGATCTGGTCCGAGGCGTTTGCCTATCTGGCGCGGCTGCTGCGACGCCAGCGGCAGAACGAAGCCGACCTGCGCAGCGCGCTCGAACGCTTCCAGAGCGCAACGGCGGCGATGACCGAGGCGGTGATCATCCTCGACGAACTCGATCGCATCGAATGGTGTAACCCGAGTGCCGAGCACTACTTCGAGATCGACGCACGGCGCGACCTCGGCCGGCAGCTCACCTACATCGTTCGCCAGCCGCAGTTCGTCGAGTACCTGGATGAACAGAACTTCGCCGAGCCGTTCGTGCTGCGCGGCGCCCGCGGTGGCGAGACCACGCTCACCGTGCAGCTCGTTCCCTACGGCAACCAGCAGAAGCTGGTGATCAGCCGCGACATCACGCGCTGGGAGCGGCTGGAGGCGATGCGCCGCGACCTGGTCGCCAACGTCTCGCATGAGCTGCGCACGCCGATCACCGTGCTCGCCGGCTACCTCGAGACGCTGAACGACCAGGCCGTGCCCGACCCGGCCTTCCAGAAGCGCGCGATGCAGCTGATGACGCAGCAGACCAGCCGCATGCAGAATCTGGTCGAGGACCTGCTCACACTGTCCCGGCTCGAGAACGCCCGCGGGCCGTCGGCCGAACAGCCGGTGGACGTGCCGAAGATGGTGCACGGCCTGCACCAGGAGGCGATGGCGCTGTCGGCCGGGCGCCACCAGTTCCTGCTGGATGTCGACGAAGACCTGTGGCTCACCGGCGCGGAGGCCGAACTGCGCAGCGCCTGCCTGAACCTGGTGACCAACGCGATCCGCTACACCCCGGCGAAAGGGCGGATCACCATCCGCTGGCGACCGACCCAGGACGGTGGCGGCGTCTTCTCGGTCGTGGATACCGGCATCGGCATCGCCCCCGAACACATCCCGCGGCTCACTGAACGCTTCTACCGCGTCGACCGTAGCCGTTCGCGAGAGACCGGCGGCACCGGCCTGGGCCTGGCCATCGTCAAGTACGCGCTGTCGCACCACCAGGCGCGGCTGGAGATCGACAGCGAGCCCGAGCAGGGCAGCACCTTCAGCGCGATCTTCCCGGCGCGGCGCACCTGTACCGCCCCGGTGGCCAGGGCGGCGACCGTCTGAGGCTGTCGCCTCAGCCCCGCACGGACGGCAGGCTGGCGTCCAGCGCAGCGGCGACCGTGCGGTCGTATTCAGCCTCGGGCATCGGCAGCGGTACCGGCCTCCCCGTCCGGCGAGGCGCCCAGATCGGATCGGGGAAATGCGGATCGCCGAAAAAGCGCGGAATCACGTGCCAGTGCAGGTGCGGCGTCAGGTTGCCGAGGCTGGCGAGGTTGACCTTGTCCGGGCGCAGCAGGTCACGCAGCGTGCGCTCGGCGGCGAACACTACCCCGAGCAGGAACGATCGATGCGCAAGCTCGAGATCGGTCATCTCGCGCACGTGCGCCCGCCAGATCACCCTCAGGAAGCCGGGGTAGTCCGGATCCGCCACGCGGACCACGCGCAGGCGCTCGTCCGACCAGAGCATGACGCCGCCCGGCGTAGCACACAGTTCACACTCGTGAGTCCCGCCCGACATCGATGCTCCCGCCCCAAGTGCCAGATGAAGGCAGCGATCATCGCAGAACCTGATCTTCCCGAGGCAGCCATGCCACCCATTGCCCGACCCGAATTGCAGAAACCCGGGTCAGACACGGATTCCCCCTCGATTCCGATACGGCCAGGGAGCGGACCCGAGGGTGCGGAAATACGTGTCTGACCCGGGTGCGGAAATGCGTGTCTGACCCGGGTTTGGGCCCGGGTTGGGAAATCCGTGTCTGACCCGGGTTTGTCGGTTGCGGTTTGCGGATGGGTGGTCCGGGCGCCGCTCAGCGGCGCTTCGGTGGCGGCAGGTCGGTGCAGCTGCCTTCGGCGGCCTCGGCGGCCAGGCCGATCGATTCGCCCAGCGTCGGATGGGGATGGATCGTCTTGCCGATATCCACCGCGTCGCAGCCCATCTCGATCGCCAGTGCGACTTCGCCGATCAGGTCGCCCGCATGGGTGCCGACGATGCCGCCGCCGACGATGCGGTGCGTCGTGGCGTCGAACAGCAGCTTGGTGAAGCCTTCGTCGCGGCCGTTGGCGATCGCGCGCCCGGACGCCGCCCAGGGGAACAGGCCCTTCTCGACCGCGATGCCCTGCTTCTTCGCGTCGTCCTCGGTCAGTCCGACCCAGGCGACTTCCGGGTCGGTGTAGGCCACCGACGGGATCACCCGCGCATCGAAGAAGCGCTTCTCGCCGGCGGCCACCTCCGCCGCCACGTGGCCTTCGTGCACCGCCTTGTGCGCCAGCATCGGCTGGCCGACCACGTCGCCGATCGCGAAGATGTGCGGCACGCTGGTACGCATCTGCCGGTCCACCGGGATGAAACCGCGCGCATCGACCACCACTCCGGCACGCTCGGCCCCGATCTTCCGCCCGTTGGGCGCGCGTCCGACCGAGCTGAGGATCATGTCGTAGCGCTGCGGCTCGGCCGGCGCGGCCGCGCCTTCGAACGTGGCGTAGAGCCCGTCGGGCCTGGCCTCGACCGCGACCGTCTTCGTGCCGAGCATCACCCGGTCGAAGCGCCGCTCGTTCATCTTCTGCCACACGCGCACCAGGTCGCGATCGGCGCCGAGCATCAGCGAGTCGGTCATCTCGACCACGTCGAGACGTGCGCCCAGCGTGGAGTAGACAGTCCCCATCTCCAGGCCGATGATGCCGCCGCCGATCACCAGCATGCGTTCCGGGATCGCGCGCAATTCAAGCGCACCTGTGGAGTCGACGATGCGCGGATCCTCCGGCAGGAACGGCAGCTTCACCGCCTGGCTGCCCACGGCAATGATCGCGCTGGCGAACTTCACCACCTTGCGCCCGCCGGCCGGCGTGTCGTCGCTGCCGGTGGTCTCGACGACCTCGACGTGGCTGGCGTCGAGGAAGCTGCCCAGGCCGCGCAGCACGGTCACCTGGCGCGCCCTGGCCATCATCGCGAGGCCGCTGGTGAGCTTGCCGACCACCTTCGACTTGTGTGCGCGCAAGCGGTCGAGGTCGATCTTCGGCGCATCGAACAGGATGCCGAGTTCGCCGAAGTGCTTCGCTTCGTCCATCACCGCCGCCACGTGCAGCAGCGCCTTGGACGGGATGCAGCCGACGTTGAGACAGACGCCACCCAACGTCGGATAGCGTTCGACCAGGACGACCCGCTTGCCGAGGTCGGCGGCGCGGAAGGCCGCCGAATAGCCGCCGGGACCGGCGCCGAGCACCAGCACGTCGCAGTCGAGGTCGGCACTCCCGCCGAACATGGCTGCCGCCGGCGCGGCTATGGACGCGACCGTCGCAGGCGCGGCCGGCGCCGGCATGGCCGATGCCGAGGGGGCCGAGGGGGCCGGTGCCG
>CANHBC010000008.1 GCA_947458835.1 Betaproteobacteria bacterium
AGGCGGGCTGATGGCCACGCGAGGGCCTGCGGCGGGCTCAACGGCCGCCGCCCCCCCTGTCCGCGCGACGGCGTTCACCGTGCCGCCACTGCCGACGCAGCGCCCGTCGTCGTCAGTGCGCCGGCTGGTCTTCGTGCTCGGCGACCAGCTCGACCGACGATCGGCCGCGTTCGACGGTTTCGACCCGGCCTGCGATGCCGTGTTCATGGCCGAGGCGATCGACGAGTCGACCGAGGCGTGGAGCTCCCGGCCGCGCAGCGCCATGTTCCTGGCGTCGATGCGCCACTTCGCGCAGCAGGCCGCCGACGATGGCCTGCGCGTCTGGTACCAGCGGCTGGACGACCCCGACGCCGCCAGTTCCCTGGCTGCGGCGCTGGCGCAGGCGGTCGCGGTGCTCCGGCCCGCCTCGGTGGCGATGGTCACTCCGGGCGAGTGGCGGCTGCGCGAGGCCTTCGCAGCGCATCCGGCTGCGCCCGAGCTGCGCGAGGACCGTCACTTCCTGTGCACCACCGAGGCATTCGAGCAGCATGCGAAGGGACGCAAGCAGCTGCGGATGGAGTTCTTCTACCGTGAGATGCGCAAGCGCCATGCGGTGCTGATGGAGGGCGACGAACCCGCGGGTGGCCAGTGGAACTACGATGCCGAGAACCGCAAGTCGTTCCCGGCCGCCGGGCCGCGCGGCGTGCCGCCGCCGCGGCTGTTCCCGCCCGATGCGATCACCCGCGAAGTGCTCGACCTGCTCGACCGCCGGCTCGACGGCCATCCCGGCTCGCTCGATGCATTCGCCTGGCCGGTGACCCGGGCCGATGCGCTGGCCGCGCTCGATGCCTTCGTCAGGCAGCGCCTGCCGCTGTTCGGCGACCACCAGGACGCGATGTGGACCGGCCAGCCGTGGCTGTACCACGCCCACCTCTCGGCAGCGATGAACCTGAAGCTGCTCGACCCGCGCGAGGTGATCGCCGCCGCGGAGCAGGCCTGGCGCGACGGGCGCGTGCCGCTGGCCGCCGCCGAAGGCTTCATCCGCCAGGTGCTGGGCTGGCGTGAATACGTGCGCGGCATCTACTGGCGCTCGATGCCCGGCTACCTCGAGCTCAACGCCCTGGACGCACGGCAGCCGCTGCCGGCCTTCTACTGGACCGGCGACACGCCGATGGCCTGCCTGCGCGAATCGATCGGGCAGACGCTGGAACTCGGCTATGCACACCACATCCAGCGGCTGATGGTGACCGGCCTGTACGCGCTGCTGCTGGGCGTAGAGCCCGTGGCGGCGCACCGCTGGTACCTCGCGGTGTATGTCGACGCGGTCGAGTGGGTCGAACTGCCGAACACGCTCGGCATGGCCCTGTACGGCGACGGCGGGATCATGGCCTCCAAGCCTTACGCGGCGACCGGGCGCTACATCGACCGCATGAGCAATTACTGCAAGGGCTGCCGCTTCGACCCCGGCGCATCCACCGGCCGCGAGGCCTGCCCGTTCACCACCCTCTACTGGGATTTCCTGCTGCGCCACCAGCCGCGCCTGTCGAAGAACACCCGCATGGCCCTGCAACTGAAGAACCTCGCCCGGCTCGACGACCCGGCACGCGCCGCGATCGCCGCCCACGCCGACGCGATCCGCAGCAACGACGGCATCCCTCCCGAAAGCCCACCGAAGGACCTCCTGCAATGAACCGACCCTTACTGATCACCGGCGGCTCCGGCGGCCTCGCCCGCGCGCTGGCCTCCTCCCTCGACCCCGCCGCGTGGACGCCCGTGCTGGTGACGCGGTCGGCGTCGAAGCTGGCCGCGACCGACTGGAGCGGCGCGTCGATCGAGGCGGACGTCTCCGCCGAGGCCGGTGCCGCCGCGGCGGTCGCGGCGTGCGTCGAGCGCTTCGGCCTGCCCGGCGCGCTGGTCAACGCCGCAGGAAGCACACTGATCCAGCCACTGCACCGCACCGGCGAGGCGCAGTACCGCTCGGTGCTGTCGGCCAACCTCGACACCGCCTTCTTCTCGCTGCGTGCGTTCGTCGACGCGCATCGCGCCGCGGGTACGGCGGGCGGCGGCGGCTCGGTCGTGCTGTTCTCGACCATCGTCGCGCGTATCGGCGTGGTCAACCACGAGGCCGTGGCGGCTGCCAAGGGCGCGGTCGAGGCGCTGGTCCGTTCGGCCGCCGCGACCTATGCCGCCAACGACATCCGCGTCAACGCGATCGCACCGGGCCTGATGGAGACGCCAATGGCCGCACCGCTGCTCGCCAACGAGGCCATCCGCCAGGCCGCCGCGCGCCAGTATCCCGTGGGCGGCATCGGCCACCCCGAGGAAGTCGCTTCGCTGGTCGGATGGCTGCTGTCGCCACCGGCGCGCCGGGTGACCGGCCAGGTCATCGCCGTCGATGGCGGGTTCAGCACGATCCGGCCGCTGATCAAGGGCTAGCGCGGCATGGCAGCCAGACCCGCAGCGGCCAAGGCCGGTGCCTTCCGCGGCAACAAACAGTCGCTGCCGCAGAAACCCTGCTCGGCCTGTGGCCGGCCGATGACCTGGCGCAAGCGCTGGCGCAACACCTGGGACGCAGTGAAGTACTGCTCGGACGCCTGCCGTCAGCGCGGCTGAGGCAGTTCCAGCACCCGCTCGCCGGCCACCACGAACACCCGGCCGGCACCGGCCCGCTCGACGACGAACCCACCGGTGAACGCACCGAACGCCGGCAGCACGCCAACCGCCTCGCCGAACAGGAAGCATGGGGTGCGCAGCCGATCGCGGGCACGCCCGTGCAGCGTCACCACCGGGTGCACGTGCCCTGCCAGCACGTAGCGGCCGGGCAAGGGTTCGGGATGGTGGCGCAGCGCGAACGGTCCGATATCGAACGGATCGGCGTGCACCTCGATGCCCAGCGCCGGCGGCAGGTCTCCGGCGTGCCGGTCATGGTTGCCGGGTACCAGTTCCAGCGACAGGCCGGGCCGGCGCCGACGCCACTCGACGAGCGCATGGAAGGTCGCCGATCCCGGCAGCAGCCGGCCGTGCATCAGGTCGCCGAGGAACAGGATGCGCGCGACCCCGTGCCGCTCCACCAGTCCCTCGAGCACCTGCAGGTTGGCCGCGGTGGTGCCAGCCGGCACCGGCACCCCGAGCGTGCGGAAACGCGCCGCCTTGCCGAAGTGCGCGTCGGCCACCAGCAGCAGGCTGCGCGCGGACCACAGCAGCGCCCGCTCGGGCAGCAGTTCCAGCACTTCCCCAGCCACCGTGGTGGTCGCGCTCACCGAGCCTCCGCCGCGCGTTCGAGGTCCGCCACCATCCGGGCGATGCGGTCGCCGACCTTCTCGGTGGACACCTTCTCGCGGATGCGCGCGGCCATCAGCGGGAAGGCGAACGGCGTCGGGTGCTCGACCTCGACCATCCGCAGCGCCTTCGAACGCATCCGCTCCAGCGTGGCCGCCAGGCGCACCAGATCCAGTTCTTCCCGCATCACCTCCTCGCGCGCCTGCGCCAGCAGCAGGTTGCCTGGGTCGTGCTTCTCGAACACGTCGTGCAGCAGCCCGGCGCTCGCCTGCAGCTCGCGCGCGCGCTTGGGCTGGCCGGGGAACCCGGTGAACACCAGCCCGGACACGCGGGCGATCTCGCGAAACTGCCGCCGCGCGAGTTCGCCCGCGTTCAGGCTCTCCAGCAGGTGCTGCTGCAGGTCCCCGCCATCGAGCAGGTCGCCAGCGAAGGCCGCCCGCCAGTCCACCGGCAGCGGCGACAGCAGCTCGAATCCGTAGTCGCTGACCGCCACGCTGAACGTGTTCGGCGCCCCGCGCGAGGCACGCCAGCCGAACAGCGAGGCGAGTCCGGTGTGCACCAGACGGCCGGCGAACGGAAAGCAGAACAGGTGGTGCCCTTCGCGGGTGCGCACCGTCTCGATCAGCAGTTCATCGGCGCCGGGCACCACCGACCAGCGCTGCTGCAGTTCCACCAGCCGCGCCACTGCCCGCAGCTCCGGCAGGCTGCGGTCGCCGCGCGCGGCCCGGCCGATCATCTCGACCACCGCGTCGGCGAGTTCGGTCGACAGCGGGCTGCGCCCGCCCATCCAGCGCGGCACCGAGGCCGTGCCCGGCTTCGCGCGCTGCACGTAGGCGGTCATCTCGCGGATGCGCACCAGGGACAGCAGGCGTCCGCCGAGCAGGAAGGCCTGACCGGGCTTGAGGCGGGTGACGAACGACTCCTCGACGGTACCGATGCGCCCGCCGCCAAGGAAGCGCACGTCCATCGCGCTATCGGCGGTGATCGTGCCGATCGACATCCGGTGCCGGCGCGCGATCGCGCGGTCGACCACGCGATGGCGCCCGTCCTCGCCACGCTCGACCTTGCGGTACTCGGGGTAGGCATGCAGGGAGCCGCCGCGGGTGACGAAGTCGAGCGCCCAGTCGAAGTCCACGCGCGGCAGACTGCGGTAGGCCCAGGTGGTGCACACCTCCTCGTAGAGCGCGTCCGGCTCGAAACCGCCGCCCAGCGCCATCGTCACCAGGTGCTGCACCAGCACGTCGATCGGCGCCCGTGGCGGCAGGCGGGTCTCCACCCGGCGGTCTGCGGCGGCCACGCGCGCGGCAGCCGCCTCGATCAGCTCGAAGCTGTGCGTGGGCACGCACGAGATGCGCGAGACGCGCCCGGGTGCATGGCCGGACCGGCCGGCCCGCTGCAGCAGCCGGGCGATGCCCTTCGGGCTGCCTACCTGGATCACCCGCTCGACCGGCAGGAAGTCCACGCCGAGGTCGAGCGACGAGGTGCAAACCACCGCCTTGAGCCGTCCCTCCTTCAGCCCGAGCTCGACCCAGTCGCGCAGCTGCCGGTCGAGCGAGCCATGGTGGAGGGCGATCAGGCCAGCCCAGTCCGGTCGCGCCTCGAGCAGCGCCTGATACCACTGCTCCGCCTGCGAGCGCACGTTGGTGAACACCAGCGTGGTCGCCGCCGCCTCGATCTCGCGCGCGACCGGCTCGACCATGCGCATGCCCAGGTGGCCTGCCCACGGGAATCGGTCGGGCACGTCGGGAATCACGGTGTCGACCACCACCTGCCTGGGGACCTTGCCCTGGACCAGCACGCCCGGTCCCGCGATCGAACCCAGGAGGGCCTCGCGGGCCTGGTCGAGGTTGCCGATGGTCGCGGACAGGCCCCAGATGCGCACGCCCGGACTGAGGCGGGCGATGCGCGCAAGCGCGAGCTGCGCCTGCACCCCACGCTTGCTGCCGAGCAGTTCGTGCCACTCGTCGACCACCACCAGCCGCACGTTGCCCAGCACGCTCGCAGCGTCGGCCTGGGCCAGCATCACCGACAGGCTCTCCGGCGTGGTCACCAGCGCAGTCGGCGGCCGGCGCTGCTGACGCGCACGCTCGGCGCTGGCGGTATCCCCGGTGCGCTGGCCGACGGTCCAGTCCAGCCCGAGCTCGGCCAGCGGCTCGGCCAGCGCGCGCGCGGTGTCCGCGGCCAGCGCGCGCATCGGCGTGAGCCAGAGCACAGTATGGGGCCGCGCCGGCGCCCGTCGCGCGCCGCCGCGCAGCGCCTCGATCAGTGCGGCAAACCAGACGGCGTAGGTCTTCCCCGAACCGGTGGTCGCGTGCAGCAGGCCGCTCTGGCCGCGGGCATGGGCCGTCCAGACTTCACGCTGGAACGGGAACGGGCGCCAGCCACGGCGTTCGAACCAGCCCGCCAGGACCGGCGGCAGGCGCACCGTGCCACTCATGGGCGACCACCGGCCAGCGGCGCAGGCACACCGACGATCCAGCCCTCGATCGGGTCCACGCCCTCCGGGATGCCGTGGCGCGGCTGCCCGAGCGCCCAGCCGGCCTGGATTGCGCAGACCACTGCGTCCAGCGTATCGCCGCTGCCGTCCACGATTGCACGGTCGAGCAGCCGGGCATCGCCGGCCAGTCGCAGCCCGAGCGGATGCTCGCCGGCACACAGGGCAGCGAGGATGCGCTCGCGCTCGGCCTGCCGCGGCGCGGTCTGCTTCGCGCGGGTGTCGCTCTTGTACGACGCGCGGGTGATCGCGCGCACCAGGTACCCGGGGTACGCCTCGACCGCGATGCGCAGCGGGTCACCCTCGACATGGCCGGCGACGGTGACACCGGCACGGGCGAGCCGGGCTGCTCCCTCGAGGAACATCAGTGCCACCGGCGGATTGACCAGCTTCAGCGGACTGTGCGAGGCGGCCGGCCGATCGACCGCGCGATGCGCATAGCGGTCCCCGAACGCACGAGCCTCGCGGTGCGCGTCGAGGCAGGCGCGGAACGACGGCCGGGGCATCGCCGCGCAGGCGAGCACCAGGCGGCGCCAGTCGGCTGGCCAGCCCAGCTCGGACACCGCGCTGCGCGGCAGTCCGAACGGGAAATCGAACCCGCCGATCCACGGGCCGGGTTCGGCCAGCAGGCGCTCGAAGGCGTCGAAGCCATCGAGCGCATCGAGTGCGGCGAGCTGCACGACGCGGCCCTCCCCGATCACCGTCGCACGGGCCACGGTGATCGGTTTGGCGCGCCGTGGCGCGCTGGTGAAGTCGACACCCAGCAGGCGGAACGTGCTCACTGCGGAAAGCTCACGACAGGTCCTCCGCGAGCGCCTGCAACTGCGCGAGCGTGTCCGCGTCCTCGATACGCTTGTCGTCGCGCAGCCGCAGGATGCGCGGGAACCGCACTGCGATGCCCGACTTGTGCCGGCTGCTGCGCGAGATGCCCTCGAAGCCGATCTCGCACACGAGCTTGGGGGCCACGCTGCGCACCGGGCCGAACTTCTCGCGGGTGTTCTGCCGGATGTACGCATCGACCCGGGCAATCTCGGCATCGGTCAGCCCGGAGTATGCCTTGGCGAACGGCACCAGCGCACCCTCATGCCAGAGCGCGAAAGTGTAGTCGGTGTACAGGCTGGCGCGCCGGCCATGGCCGCGCTGTGCGTAGACCAGTACCGCGTCGATCGACAGCGGATCGATCTTCCACTTCCACCATTCGCCCGCCGGGCCGGACCGCGTGCGGCCGATCCCGTAGGCGGAGTCGATCCGCTTGAGCATCAGGCCCTCGACGCCGCGGGTGCGCGCCTCCAGGCGCAGCGCGGCCAGCGTCGGCCACGATCCGGCCTCGACCAGCGGCGACACCGACAACACCGGGTCGCCGAGGCCAGCCACCAGGTGCTCCAGCCGAGCCCTGCGCTCGCCGAACGGACGGCTGCGCAGGTCGAGGCCATCGTGTTCCAGCAGGTCGTAGGCGATGCAGGCCACCGGTGCCGCGGCGAGCACCGAGGCCGACAGCTTCGTGCGGCCGATGCGCTGCTGCAGCAGCGCGAAGGGCGCGACGCGGCCGTCCCGCCAGGCGACCAGTTCACCATCGACCACGCAGCCGTCGGGCAGGCGCGCCGCCGCTGCCGCGACTTCGGGGAATCGGGGCGTGACCAGTTCCTCGCCCCGGGACCAGATCCAGGTCCCGCCGTCGCGGCGCACGATCTGGGCGCGGATGCCGTCCCACTTCCACTCGGCGGCCCAGTACCCGCGTTCGCCCAGCGTCTCGACCGGCCCAGCCAGCGGATGCGCGAGGAAGAAGGGATAGGGACGCCCGGGCGGCACCGACGCCTCCGCCGGATCGACCAGCCGCAGCCAGGCCCCGGCGTCCGGCGTCCAGTTGCCGGTCAGCCGCTCGGCGAGGACCTGGGTCGTCAGGCCGGTCGCCTCGGCCAGCCCCTGCACCACGAGCTGGCGCGAGACGCCGACGCGCAGGCCGCCGGTGATCAGCTTGTTCCACACGAAGCGCTCGTGCGCATCGAGTTCGTCCCACCAGCCGTTGAGCAGCGGAGCGAGGGCATCCGGGGCGGTGCCGCGCAGCTTGAGCAGGCGCTGCTCCACCCATTCATGCAGGGGCACCCGGGCTGCGCTCGCCAGCGCCGCCGGCAGCAGCAGCGCGATCGTCTCCGCGAGGTCGCCGACGGCCTGGTAGCTCTCCTCGAACAACCAGTCGGGCACCTGGGCGCGCTCGACGACGATCGCGCGCAACAGCTTGACCGGCACCGCCTGGCGGGGCTTGCCACCGCACAGGAAGTAGACCGCCCACGCGGCATCGGCCGGCGGTGCGGCACGGAAGTAGGCGGCCAGCGCGGCCCTCTTGGCGCGGGTCGAGGTGGTGGCGTCGAGCGCGCGGTAGAGCGCGGCGAACTCACGCATCGGCGGACGGCCCGTCCAGCCCGGCGGTGGCTGCCGCCGGGCCTGCCGCGGCGAGCGCGTCCTGGGGCAGCGCGGGCTCCTCCTGTTCGCCGCCATACTGCGCATCGAACTCGCCGGTATCGAAGGTACGCGCATCCAGCCCGCGCCCGCAGAGGTAGCGGGCCAGCGCCGCAGCGTAGCCGTGGGTGGCATAGACGCGGCTCGCGCCGCTGGCCTCGATCGCGCGCAGCAGCCCCGGCCAGTCGGCGTGGTCCGACATCACGAAGCCGCGGTCGACCGAGCGCCGACGGCGAGCACCGCGCACCTGCATCCAGCCCGAGGCGAAGGCATCGCCCGCCTCCGGGAAGCGGCGCAGCCAGGGCGTGGACTGGGCCGACGGCGGCGCCACCACGAGCGCCTGGGCCAGCGCCGCGCGGTCTGCGTTGCGCGCCGGCCCGCCAGCCACCTGCGTCGGCGGCAGCGCGACCCCGGCGTCCCGGTAGCAACGATTGAGCAGTTCGACTGCACCGTGGCAGACGATCGGCCCGATCGACGCATCGACCCCGGCGAGGATGCGCTGTGCCTTGCCGAACGCATACGCGTACACGATGCTCGGCCGGCCAAGCGCGGCATTGCCGCGCCACCATTCATCGATCTCGGCGAACAGCCGCACCGGCGGTGCCCAGCGATAGATCGGCAGGCCGAACGTCGACTCGGTGATCAGCACGTGCGCACGCACCGGCTCGAACGGCGTGCAGGTCGGATCGGGATCGAGCTTGTAGTCGCCCGTCACCACCCACACTTCGCCGCCGACCTCGACCCGCACCTGGGCCGATCCGAGCACATGGCCAGCCGGGTGCAGCGACACCCGCGCCTGGCCGACGACGGTAGCCTCTCCGTAGCCGACCGCATCGATCGCCACCGGCCCGAGGCGCGTGCGCAGCACGCCGAGCGCGTCGCGCTGGGCCAGGTAATGCCCATGTCCGCGACGGGCGTGGTCAGCATGGGCGTGGGTGAGCACCGCCCGGTCGACCGGGCGCCAGGGATCGATGTAGAAGTCGCCGGCCGGGCAGTAGAGTCCAGCCGGCCTCAGTTCGAGGACCGCCATCGGCCTTCCGGTGCCGCGACCGCGTCCCCCGGCTACGCGGCCGGCTGGCCCTGGGCCGGCGCCGGCGCCGGCGGCTTGAGGGTGTTCGAGCCATCGGCCGGTCCCGCCGATGCCGCTGGAGACTCCGGCGCCGCAGGGACCTCGGTCGGGAGGGCCAGAGGCAGCGGCGCGGGGGCCGCCGCCACGGCAGGCGGGACGCGCTGGGCGAAGCTGGCGCACGACAAGGCCGTGTCGAGCAGGTCGCGAGCGAGCGGTTCGGTGACGGTGCGCGGGGCCGGGATCATCGCCACCCGCAGGGCCATCGCCATTGCGAGCGCCTGCAGCACGTCGCCGTTGCTGACGCCTTCCCGCTCGGCGACCCGAGCATCGATCGAGCCGAGCAGCGCGGTCAGGAGCGCGCTGACGTCGACCTCGTGGCGCGTCTCGGCGTGCAGGTCGAAGGTAACGTCGATCGTCTCGCCGTTCGCGGTGGTGGCACGGTAGGGCAGGTGGCGGTTCATGGTCGCGTACGGATCCCGGATGAATGGCCCGATGGTAGCCGACGCGCCGCCCCCTCCGATGCCGGCCCGGCGGTGCCCATGGCCGGGCCGGTGCGCGACGGCGGGGCGGTATACTCCGCCCGCTTCGAACAGCCGTGCGCAGAGGCGCGTGCGGTGCCTCCCAACCGGCGGCGGCTGAACTGCCGCACGCACCTTCCGGACCCACGCCACATGTCCACGCTCATCTGCGGCTCGATCGCCTTCGACACGATCATGGTGTTCCATGACCGTTTCAAGAACCACATCCTGCCCGAGAAGATCCACCTGCTGAACGTGGCCTTCCTGGTGCCGGACATGCGGCGCGAGTTCGGCGGCTGCGCTGGCAACATCGCCTACACGCTGAAGATGCTCGGCGGCGAGCCCACGATCATGGCCACCGTCGGCGACGACGCCGCACCCTACCTTGCACGCCTGGACGGCCTCGGGCTGTCGCGCGCGCACGTGCGCGAAGTGCCGGGCAGCTTCACCGCCCAGGCGTTCATCACGACTGACCTGGACGACAACCAGATCACCGCCTTCCATCCGGGCGCGATGAACCACTCGCACCTGAACAAGGTATCCGACGCCATCGGCACCCGGCTCGGCATCGTGTCCCCGGACGGCCGCGACGGCATGATCGAGCACGCCCGGCAATTCGCCGAGGCGGGCATTCCGTTCATCTTCGACCCGGGCCAGGGGCTGCCGATGTTCGATGGCACCGACCTGATGCGGTTCATCGACGCGGCGACCTACGTGACCGTCAACGACTACGAGGCGCAGCTGCTGCAGGACCGCACCGGCCAGTCCCTCGAGGCACTGGCCACGCGGGTGAAGGCGCTGATCGTCACCCTCGGGGGCAATGGTTCGCACATTTATGCCGGGGGGCAACGCATCGAGATCCCGGGCGTCAAGGCCGATGTGGTCGACCCGACCGGCTGCGGCGATGCCTACCGGGCAGGCCTGTTGCACGGCATCTCGTCAGGAATGGACTGGCCGACCACCGGCCGGCTCGCCTCGCTGATCGGCGGCATCAAGATCAGCCAGCGGGGTGGACAGAACCATCGCTTCACCCGCGAAGAGATCGCGGTGCGGTACCGTGAAGCTTTTGGCTCGAGCCTCGACTGAACCCGTCCGGACAGCCAACGGGGCGGATCTTCCGCCCGGGCTACGCCGACGGGGCCGGACCCACGCAGGAGTTGACGACATGAAGAAGCACCACGCGCTTGCCCTTGCCCTCGCCTCCACGCTGGTCCTTTCGGCCTGCGCACCGGGCCAGGGCGCAAACTCCTACTCGCGCAGCCAGGCGCGCACCGAACAGAGCGTGCGCATGGGCACGGTCGAGGGCGTACGCAGCGTCCGCCTCGAGGGCACGCGCACGCCGATCGGCACCATCGCCGGTGGCGTGGTCGGTGGCGTCGCCGGCAGCACCGTCGGCGGCGGCCGCGGCAGCACGATCGCCGCGGTGATCGGCGCGGTGGCCGGGGGTCTCGCCGGCTCGGCGATCGAGGAAGGCGTCACCCGCAAGGAAGGCGTCGAGATCACCGTGCGGCTCGACAACGGCAACATCATCGCGATCACTCAGGAAGCCGACGAGCAGTTCAAGCCCGGCGAGCGGGTGCGCGTGCTATCAGGCGGAGGCGTGTCGCGCGTCACCCGCTGACGCGGGCAGCTGACCGGGCCCAGCCCCTGCCAGGTCAGGTCAGTCCGGTTCCATCTCAGACTGCACCGGGCAGTCGATCGAGAAGCGCCTGCCGTCCTCGAGCCGGCAGGCGGTGAGCTGTCGCCCCCACACGCAGCCGGTGTCGATGCCAAGCACCCCCTTCCGGTCGACCAGGCCGAGCGCCGACCAGTGTCCGAACACGATGGTCGGCCCGCCAGCGGCACGCAGCGGCGAATCGAACCAGGGCACATACCCGGCCGGCGCACGGTCGAGCGAGCCCTTGTGCGAGAAGTCGAGGTTTCCCGCCGGGTCGACCAGCCGCATGCGGGTGAACGCGTTGACGATGAAGCGGGCCCGGGCATGCCCGACCAGCGCGCGATCCCAGCACACCGGGTCGTTGCCGTAGAGCTCAGCGAAGAAGTCGAGGTAGGCGGCACCGGCAATCCGCGCCTCCGCCTCGCGGGCGAGCACTGCCGCCTGTCCGACCGTCCACTGCGGCAGGATGCCCGCATGCACCATCACGTGACTGCCCTCGGCGTACAGCAGGGGCTGGCGGCGCAGCCAGCCGATCAGTTCGTCGCGGTCGGGCGCCTCGAGCACGTCGTCGAAGGTATCGCCGCCGCGCTTGCGGGTCATGCCCGAAGCGACCATCAGCAGGTGGATGTCATGGTTGCCGAGCACGGTGACGGCCCGCCGCCCCAGCCCCGACACGTAGCGCAGTACCGCGAGTGACTGGCGCCCCCGGTTCACGAGGTCGCCGACCAGCCAGAGGCGGTCGCGCGCCGCGTCGAAGCGGACCGCGTCGAGCAACGCCATCAGCGAGTCGTGGCAGCCCTGGATGTCGCCGATCGCGTAAGTAGCCATGGAGCGCGGAATCTAGCATGCAGGTGCACGGCTGGCAGGCGGCCCCTGCCCGTCCGGACGGCGGAGGCCGCCCCGCATCCGTGCGGGCATGACAAGCCGCCGGGACGGGGTGTAGACTTGTTCGCAATAACGGAACGTCAACCGACTGAGGAACCTGCCATGTCCATGAAGCTCCGCCACATCGCGCTGTCCGTACCGGACGTCGCCGCAGCCCAGAAGTTCTTCGAGGAAGCGTTCGGCATGACCAAGGCCGGTGACGCACAGAACGGCGTCTACGTGTCCGACGGCGTGATCAACGTCGCGCTGCTCAACAAGCAGGGCAAGGCCGAAGGCATCGACTCCAACGGTCCGTTCTATGGCGTGATGCATTTCGGCATGTGGGTCGACGACCTCGAGCAGGCAGAGCAGCAGGTCGCCGCGGCCGGTGGCACCTACCTCTACGGCCGTCCGACCGCCGCCAAGAAGAGCTTCTACGAGGTCAAGTACAAGGACCCGAACGGAATCGTCTTCGACGTCACCGCCAGCGGCTGGAAGGGCGCGGTAAAGGAAGTCAAGCCGGTCGAGTGATCCGGCGCCAGCGCGCCGCCAGCAGTTCCCACGGCCAGGCACGCTCGTGCCGGCCCTCCCCCGTGCCCTCTCGCAGGACTTGCCCATGCTCTCGAAGAACGCGCCGGTGATCGTCGTCGGCGCCGGCCCCGCCGGTGTCTCGATCGCGCTCTACCTCGCCCAGCACGATGTCAACACGCTGCTGATCGAAACCTTCACCGAGGCCAACTTCCTCGACCAGGCACCGCGCACCGGCAGCATCCACCCGTCGACGCTGGAGATGTTCGCCGACCTCGGGCTTTACGAGAAGATCGAGCCGCGCGGGCTGATCGCGCCGACGTTCCAGTTCTGGGACCGGCTGACCGACAGCATGATCGCCGAGTTCGACCATGCGGTGCTCAAGGATGACACCCGCTTCCCGTTCGTCCTTCAGTGCGAGCGCATCAAGGTCGCCGAAGAGGCGATGAAGATGCTGCGCACGTATCCGAACGTGAAGATCCGCATGGGCACCACGCTCGAGGACATGGAGCAGGACGCCGACGGCGTCACCGCCATCGTCACCAACGAGGGCGGCGAGACCGAGCGCATCCGCGGCTCGTTCATCGTCAGCGGAGAGGGCGCGCGCAGCGTGGTGCGCAAGGTCTCGGGCATCGCCTTCGAGGGCTACACCTACCCCGACCAGGTGCTGACCGTGTCGGTGGTGCACGACTTCGACAAGCTGCACGGCTACTCCTACCGCAACTACCTGTCCGACCCGGATCAGTGGGCGAACCTGTTCAAGTGGGGCCAGCCGGAGCGCTGGAGGGTGCACTTCCCGACCAGCCTCGACGACGACCCCGAGATGCTGTTGTCCGACGAGTACTGCCAGGCGCAGTTGCAGAAGTTCCTGCCGAACTCGAAGCCTTACGATATCGTCTATCGCAAGCTGTACTCGAGCCACCAGCTGGTTGCCGACACCTTCAACGTCGGTCGGGCACTGCTTGCCGGCGACTCCGCCCACGTGAACAGCCCGATCGGCGGCGTGGGCATGAACAGCGGCGTGCATGACTCGATCAACCTCGGCAAGAAGCTGGTCGGCATCCTCGACGGCAGCCTGGACATGTCGGTGCTCGACCGCTACACGCGCCAGCGCAAGCACGTGGCGGTCAACCACGTGAAGACGATCACCGAGCGCAACAAGAAGCTGATCAACGAGCGCGACCCGGAAGTGCGCAAGCGCAACCACGACATGCTGCACGAGACCGCTGCCGACCCGAAGCGCGCGCGCGAGTACATCCTGCGAACGTCACTGATGAAGAGCCTCGAGGAAGTGGCTGCGATTCAGTGATCGTCCCCGGGCGGTGGCGACGCCGCCTGCCCGGGCGAGCGCGCCGAGATCAGGTCGGCAGCCTGCACGGCCGCGCGCGCGAACTCGAGGATGCGCGGCCGGGTGAAGCCGAGCTTGCGGCGCGAACCGACCAGCACGGCGGTCAACGCGCCGGAACGGTCGACGATCGGCGCGGCGACGCTGAACGAACCCGGTACCGTCTCGCCCTCGCTCACCGCGTAGCCACGTTCGCGCGTGGCATGCACCGCCTTCAGGAACTCCGCCTCGGTGGTGATCGAACGCAGCGTGTAGCGCGGCAGACCGTGCCGCGCGATCAGGTCGCAGATGCGCTCGTCGGGCAGGAAGGCGGCGCGCACCTGCCCGCCCGCACCGTAGTTGAGCGGGATGCGCGCGCCTGTGGGCACGTGCAGCTCCGGATCATCCACCGTCTCGACGGTGTCGACGATCAGCAGGTCGGTGTCGTCGACCAGCCGGAGCGAGACGCTCGCCTCGAAGCGGGCCGCCAGCTCGCGCAGCTGCGCGCGCGCCCAGCTCAGGGTGTTCGAGTGGCGCCCGGCGAGCGCACCGATCTCGAACGCCTTGTAGCCGAGGCAATAGCGCCGCGTGCGCGGGTCGCGCCGCAGGTAGCACATGTCCTCGAGCGTCTTGATCGCGCGATGCACCCGGCTCTTGTGCACGCCGAGCTCTCGCGCCACCTCGCTCACGCCCAGCTCGGGGCGGCTTTCCGAGAACAGGCTGAGGATCTGCAGGCCGCGCCGCAGGCCGGCAGACCGGTCGGCCGCGCGTGGCGCCCGTGGAGTTGGTGTCCGATCCATGGCCCGATTGTCCCACTACCGGCTTCGCGCGGCAGCACGCCGTCGCGCGTTGGGCCGTTTCTTGCTTTTTGAAGCCCGTTCAACGCAAGGAGAGAGCATCAATGCTTCAGCCCGTGACCTGCGACCGGCGTCAGCCGAGCCCCGAAGCCTTCATCGCGCCGGGCAGGCGAAGTGCCCCGGCCTGCGATCGCCGCTGTGCCGGTTGCATCACCCTCAGGCGCGCCGCGGTCGGGGCCGCCTGCGTGGTCGCCGCCGTCGGGCTGGTGGGCCTCCAGCCGGCCTCCGCGCAGGGCTTCCCGAACAAGCCGGTGCGCATCATCTCTCCGTTCGAGTCCGGTGGCAGCAACGACGGCGTGATCCGCCCGGTGGCGCCCCGCATGGGCGAACTGCTCGGGCAACTGGTGCTCGTCGAGAACCGCCCCGGCGCCGGCGGGGTGGTCGGCAGCGAGGTCGTCGCGCGGGCGAACGCGGACGGCTACACGCTGCTGGTCGGAACGACCTCGACCCATGCGATCAACCCCAGCCTGCGCAAGCTGCCCTACGACGCGGAACGGGACTTCTCGCCGGTGGGCCTGATCGGCGTCTCGCCCTACGTGATGCTGGTCAACCCGTCGCTGCCGGTAAAGACGGTGAAGGAGATGATCGCGCTCGCACGGAAGAAGCCGGGTGCGATCGACTACGGATCGGGCGGCATCGGCACCCCCGGGCACCTCGCAGGCGCCGTGTTCTCCCGGATGACCGGCACCGAACTCACCCATATCCCGTACAAGTCGGGGGCATCGTCCATCACCGACGCGGTGGCCGGGCGCATCGCGATGGTGTTCACCACGATGCTGGTGGCCGATTCGCTGATCGAGTCGGGCAGGGTGCGGGCGCTGGGCGTGACCACGCTCAACCGGCTGCCGCGCTTTCCGAATCTCCCCACCGTGGACGAGTCCGGCCTGCCCGGTTACGAGTTCACCCTCTGGCTCGGACTGCTCGCACCCGCGAAGACCCCTGAACAGGTCCTGGGCCGGCTGAGCGATGCGCTCGCCGGCTCGCTGCGGGACAAGCAGACGCAGGCACTGCTCGCCGCGCAGTCGGTCGAGGTGCAGTACGAGCCGCCGAAGGCGTTCGGCGAACGCATCCGGCGCGACCTGGCGGCCTACTCGAAGGTGATCAAGGAGACCGGGCTGAAGGTGGAGTGACCGGGCAGCGGGGCAGCAGCTTCAGCGCGGCTGCAGCCCCAGCATCGCCAGCATCGCGCGGCCGGCTGCCCCGAACGGATTGGCCGCCGTCTCGGCGATCTCGAAGTGGTTGTAGCCCTCGACCACCTCGAAGGTGACCTGCTTGCCGGCGTCCTTCAGCGCCTGCGCGAAGTCACGCGACTGGCGCTGGAACTCGGGCGACTCGAAGGTCCCGACCAGCAGCGACACCGGCACCGTGATCCGGTCGAGGTGGCGCATGGGCGAGAGTTGGTGCTCCATCTCGTCGGTGAACTTCACGTAAGCGCCGCGCTTGGACAGCCGCGGCCCGCGCAGTTCGTACATGCCGCTCTGTAGCACGTAGCCCTTGACGATGTCCGCCGGCACGCCGAACAGCCCGGTCCAGTCGGTGATCATCGCGCAGCTGGACAGGTGGGCACCGGAGGAGCGGCCGCAGACGTAGATGCGGTCGGGGTTGCCGCCGAACTCGCGCGCATGCTGCCAGGTCCACTGAATGGCCCGGCGCACCTGGTCGACCATCGGGAACAGGCTGCCATCGACGTCCTGCACCGGCGCGAAGTCCGGCACCACCATGTGCGCGCCGGCGCGCACCAGCATCTCGCCCGGGTAGGCATGATCGCGCGCGAGATGACCCTTCCAGGCGCCGCCGTGCACGTAAACCATCACCGGCGCGTCCGGCTCCTTCGTGCGGTAGACGTCGAGCTGCTCGACCGCGGTCGGACCGTAGGCCGCCCGCATCGGCGCCCCGATGCGCTGGCGTACCTGCTCGCTCAGCACAGCCAGGCGGCCGTTCACCTGCTTCGAGTTCGGGGCCCACACCTGCTGGTCGTAGGCGTCGTCCAGTGCCTTCTGGTCGAGGTCGAGGAACACTTTGTCGCTCATCGCGGCACTCCGGGCGAAAGGTCAGCCGGGGATGCTATCACCCGGGCGCGATGGCACGCTCCACCCAGCGGGCATAGGTGCCGGTCTCGAGCATCAACGGCCGCACGACGGTGCGCAGCACGTGCAGCTCATGCGCGGTAGGCGCTTCGGTGGCCGGCACCGCAGAAGTGTCGCCGAGGTCGAACCCCGTGTTGGCCTGCACGTCGTCGATGCCGTGCCCGGGATGCACCGATTCGAGCCGCAGTTCGCCCGGGCCCGACTCGAAACGCAGCGTCGCCTTCGGCGTCACCACCTTGCTCGGGCCGCCCAGCCGCAGCACGTCCGGCGCCGTGTGGCCCGCGGCAGAAACGAAATCGACCTTCTCGACCAGCGAGCGGCGGGTGTGTTCGGTGCGGAACACCACCGTACGGTGGGCACAGTAGTAGATCATCCCGCCGCCGTAGCCACCCGGGAAGCGCAGGGTCGGATGGTCGGGGTCACCGAGCTGGTGCAGGTTGTAGTTGCCGCGGCGGTCGATCTGCACGCCGCTCACGAAGAACAGCCCGAGCTCGCCGCGCTGCGCGAGGAAGTGGAACTGGCGCGAAGTGTGGAACGGCCTGAACACCGTGTTCAGGATGATCAGCTCGGCCTCGGGCGCGTGGGTATGCTTCGCCAGCAGCAGCCCGGTGGCCGGGATCTGCGACAGCGCCCCGCAGGCGGACACCTCGCCGTCGCGCACCTCGCGCGACAGCAGTACCGCCATCAGCTCGTCGTCGTTGTAGCCGCGCGGGTCGCTCATTGCACCGCTCCGCGGATCGATGCCGGGACGAAGCGCTCGACATAGTCGTCATGATCATCGACACCGAACACGCATTCGTCCAGCCAGGCGGCGAAGGTCTCGTCCGACTGCGCGGCCGCCGCATAGGCACGCATCGCCTCACGGTCGACCGGGTAGCGGCCGGTGAGCCCGCCCGGATGCGCGCCGAACGGCGCATGGACCACCGCATCGACCAGGATAGACGGCAGGAACGCGCCGTCGGCGGTCTTCTCGGTCACCCGGTCAACGATCTCTTCGACGGTGACCACCACCTGCGCGGCGGCCTCGGCGAGCATCACCGCCTCCACGTGGTAGCCGAACGACACGTTGCCGCTGCGGTCGGCCTGCCGTGCATGGAACACCGCTACATCGGGCCGCATCGCACGCGCGACCACGCTCTTGACGCCGCTGCCGAACGGATCGGTCGCGACCACCATGTCGTCGCGGCGGGCGAGCAGGTCGGTGCCGACCAGCCCGATCACCGGAACGTATGGAACCCCCATGGACCCAGCCTGGGCCTGCGAGAAGAGCACCCCTCACGTGTTGTCGAGGGCCCTCACGCGTGCGCCGATCACGTGGCGCGCGAAGTTCGGGCCGGTGCGCGCGAACTCGCCCATCGTCACGCTGCACGTGTCGACGACCGAAACCGCGCCGGCACCGACCAGGAAGTCGATGTTCAGGTCGCCGCCAACCACGCCGATCACGCGCAGGTCGCGTACCTTGCGCCGGACCAGTTCGCGCAGGAAAGCCATCGGCGGGCGCTCGAGGTTGGCGCTCATCACCAGGCTCGCACCGGACTTCACCCGGGCCGCGGCCACCTGCAGGGATTCGAGTTTTTCGCGCATTCGTGAGTCTCCTCCGGCGACAACGATAGCGCGATTCAGCCCCTGGCGGGTGCAGGCGTCCGGGGCCGGCGTTGCCCCTGGGGCCTCGCCGCAGGGCCTCGGTTGGACCGGGCCACCGAAAAAGGCTATCCTTCGCGCAGCTTGGCGCCCGTAGCTCAGCTGGATAGAGTACAGGCCTCCGAAGCCTGGGGTCGTGGGTTCGAATCCCGCCGGGCGCGCCAGCCTCCCTTCCAGTCCCGCCGCGCCAGACTCGCCCGGTGAGCTCACCGCGCCCGCTCCAGCCCGCAGCGACCGTGCTGTCGACGACTCTGCCGTGGAACTCCGCCGTGGCGCCCCGGCCCTCCACCGCCCGGGGCGCGCTCCGAACACGCGCGACTCTGGCAGAATGCCGGGTTCAGTCCAGTCACCCGTCGAGGAACGCATGAGCTACGTGATCGAAGCCCCGAAAGCCGTCTCGCTGCCGGTCGAGGGCGAATCCGCCACCTTCCCGGTACGTCGAATCTACTGCGTCGGCCGCAACTATGCCGACCACGCGCGCGAGATGGGCCACGATCCTGACCGCGAGCCGCCGTTCTTCTTCCAGAAGCCCACCGATGCGATCGTCCCGAACAACCAGACGATCCCGTTCCCGGTCGGCACCAAGGACCTGCACCACGAGATCGAACTGGTGGTCGCGATCGGCACCGGCGGCAAGAACATCACGGTCGACAAGGCGCTCGACCATGTCTACGGCTACGGCGTGGGCCTCGACATGACCCGCCGCGACCTGCAGGGCGAGGCCAAGAAGATGGGCCGTCCGTGGGAGATGGGCAAGGGCTTCGACCAGTCGGCGCCGTGTACCGGCCTGAAGAAGGCGTCGAAGATCGGCCATCCGGCCAGCGGCGCGATCTGGCTGAAAGTCAATGGCGAGGTCAAGCAGAAGGGTGACCTGAACCAGCACATCTGGAACACCCAGGAGACCATCTCCTATCTGTCGCACCTGGTCGAGCTGTTCCCCGGCGACATCATCATGATGGGCACTCCGGCCGGCGTCGGTCCGTGCTTCCCCGGCGACCAGCTGCACGGCCACGTGGACGGCTTCGACGACCTGTTCGTCACCTACGCGAAGTAGGCTGTCCGCCAGGGCATCCGCCGCCTGATCACCACTCCGGGAGCTGGACACATGAAGCAACGCAAACTCGGCGCAAACGGCCCGATGGTCTCGGCCATCGGCCTGGGCTGCATGGGCATGTCGATCTCCTACGGCACGCCTGACGACGAGGAGTCGATCGCGACGATGCACCGCGCGCTCGATCTCGGCTGCAACCTGCTGGTCACCTCCGATGCCTACGGCAATGGCGTGAACGAGGAACTGGTCGCGAAGGCGATCAAGGGCCGCCGACGGGAAGCCATCGTCTGCACCAAGTTCGGCAACCTGATGGGTGGTGGCGGCGTGAACGGCCGGCCGGAGTACGCGGTCGAAGCCTGCGAGAAGAGCCTCAAGCGGCTGGGCGTGGAAGAGATCGACATCTACGGCCTGCACCGGGTCGACCCGAACGTGCCGATCGAGGAGACGGTCGGCGCGATGAAGCGCCTGCAGGAGCAGGGCAAGGTTCGCTACCTGGTGCTGTCCGAGGCCGGTCCCGAGACCCTGCGCCGTGCGATGACGGCGGCCACGATCGACATGGTCGAGACCGAGTACTCACTCTGGTCGCGCGATGCCGAGAACGGCCTGATCGCCGCCTGCAAGGAACTGGGCGTCGGCTACATGGCCTACGCACCGCTGGGTCGCGGCTTCCTGTCGGCGAAGATCAAGTCGCTCGATGCGCTGATCGAGAAGGACCGTCGCCGCCAGCATCCGCGCTACCTGCCCGAGAACGTGGCGAAGAACGTGGCGCTGCTCGCGCCGCTGGAGCGTATCGCGGCCGAGCGCAAGGCAACGCCGTCGCAGGTCGCGCTGGCCTGGGTGATGGCGCAGGGCGAGTTCATCGTGCCGATCCCGGGCACCAAGCGGCGCAGCTACCTCGAGGAGAACCTCGGCGCGGCCGAGATCACCCTCACCGCGGGCGAGATCGCGACGCTGTCGGACACGTTCACGCCGGCAGCGGTGGCCGGCACCCGCTACCCGGAAGCGCAGCTCAAGGGCGTGCTGGTCTGACCGACCGTCGGTAGCGGTTGCATCGACCGTGCAGACGGCGGCCCGGCGGGCCGCCGTCGTGCTTCAGGGGTTGCTTCACCACTGACCAACGAGGACGCCATGACCCGACTCGCGGCAGGACTGAAGGGATCGCTGACCTGGGAAGTGACCGAGGATCTCTGCATGAAGCGCGGCGTGGTCCCGGTGTTCTCGACACCGTCGATGGTGCTGCTGGTCGAGCGGGCGGCGATCCACGCGATCGAGCCCTGCCTCTCGGCCGACCAGCGCACGCTGGGCACCTCGATCGAACTGCGCCACCTGGCACCGTCCTTCCCGGCCCAGCGCGTCCGGGCAGAGGTCGAACTGCTCGAGGTCGACCGGCGCCGCCTGTCGTTCCGGGTCGAGGTGTTCGACGAGGTCGAGAAGGTCGGCGAAGGCACGCACGAGCGCTTCATCGTGGACCCGGCGAAGTACGACGTCCGGGTCCGCGCGAAGCTGGATGCCCTGAAGCGGTGAGGGTCGGGACCGCCTCTCGGCGGTCCGCTCAGCGGCCCTCGAAGCCGGGCTTGCGCTTCTCCAGGAAGGCTGCCATGCCTTCCTTCTGGTCGTGGCTGGCGAACGACAGCTGGATCGACTTTGCCTCGAGCATCAGCGCCGAATGCAGCGACATGTCCTGCCCGGCGAGCACGCACTCCTTGATCTGGCGCGCGGCGATCGGCGGCATCTGAGCGATCTGAGTGGCCAGCGCCAGTGCGCGCGCCTCGACCTCGGCATCGGGCACCACCTCGCTGACCAGCCCCATCGCATCGGCGTCCTGCGCGCTGATGATGTCGCCGGTGAGCAGCATCTTCATCGCCTTGAACTTGCCGACCGCCCGCGGCAGCCGCTGCGTGCCGCCGCCGCCGGGGATGATGCCGATGCGGATCTCCGGCTGGCCGAAGCGGGCCCCGTCTCCCGCGACGATGATGTCGGCATGCATCGCCAGTTCGCAGCCGCCGCCCAGCGCGAAGCCACGCACCGCGGCGATCAGCGGCTTCGGGAAGATCGCGATCTGCTGCCACAGGCGGAAGGCGTTGCGCCGCATCATCTCGATCGGATCGGCATCGGCCATCTCGCGGATGTCGGCGCCGGCCGCGAACGCCTTCTCGCCGCCGGCCAGGATCACGCAGCGCACCGAGGCGTCCTCGGTGAGCGCGGCGAGGTGGTCGGCGATCAGCCGGCGCACCTCCATGTTGAGTGCGTTGCGCGCATCGGGACGGTTGATGCGGACCACCGCCACATGGTCGGCGGGGCGTTCGAGCAGTACCGGGTCGGACATCGGGTTCCTCCTTGGATCGGGCGGGCGCGGCTCAGCCGTCGACCTTCACGCCCGCGGCCTTGATCACCTTCGCCCACCGCGCCAGCTCGCTGCGGATCAGCGCACCGAAGGCCTCGGGCGTGGTGTGCGCCGGTTCGGCACCCACGCCGAGGATACGCTCGCGCACCTCCGGGTGCTGGAGCGTCCGGCCCAGCTCCGTGTTCAGGCGGTCGATGATCGGACGCGGGGTCCCGGTCGGCGCCATCAGCCCCCACCAGGTCGCGAAGTCGAACCCGGGCAGGCCCGACTCGGCGACCGTCGGCACCTCGGGCAGCAGCGGCGAGCGCTTTGCGGTGGTGACCGCCAGCGCGCGCATGCGACCGGACTTGATGAACGAGGTGATCGGTGGCGTCGAGTCGAACATGAACGAGACCTGCCCGGCCATCAGGTCCAGACCGGCCGGCGAACTGCCTTTGTATGGCACGTGCACCGTCTTCACCCCTGCGAGCAGGTTGAACGATTCACCGGCCAGGTGCTGGATGCTGCCCGGCCCGACCGACGCATAGTTCATCTGGCCGGGCTGCTGGCGCGCCAGCGCGATGAGGTCCTTCACGTTCTTCACCGGCAGCGACGGATGCACGACCAGTACGTTCGGACCGGTGGCGATCAGCGAGATCGGCGCGAAGTCCTTCAGCGGGTCGTAGCCGAGCTTCGGGAACAGCGACGGCGAGATCGCGACCGCGGCGATCTGCGCCAGGTAGATCGTGTAGCCGTCGGCAGCGGACTTCGCGACCAGCTCGGCAGCGATGTTGCCCGACGCGCCCGGTCGGTTCTCGATCAGCACGGCCTGACCCATCTGTTCCTGCATGCGCGCCGCGACGATGCGACCCAGGATGTCCGACCCGCCGCCGGGCGGGAAGCCCAGGATGAAGCGCACCGGCTTGGCCGGCCAGGCTTGAGCCAGCGCCACGGCCGGCTGCGCCGCGCCCGCGGCAACAGCGCAGCCGATGGACGCGACCGCGATCGCGCGTTGCAGGCGCGCGGACTGCTTTCCCTTGTAGTGCATGACGTCCCCTTGTCGTTGGATCCCTGTCCTTGCCGGCACGCGCCCCCGCGCGCACGGCACCGCAATGCCTTGCAGTTTCCGTGCCGGATCGCTCAGCCCGACTGGCGCGCGATGCCGCCGCGCGCCCGCCCGCCCCACTCGGGCGGCAGCGAACGCGCCCCCGGCAGCGTGAGCCAGACGCGGTAAAGCAGCCGGCCGCGTTCGCGATCTCCGTCGTCACTGAACGCAGTCCGGTCATGCAGCACCCGGTAGTTGCTGATGAACTGCAGGTCACCCGGGCGAAAGGCCACCTGTATGCAGAGTTCCTCGGCCAGTTCCTCGACGCGCTGCAGGGCCTCGCGCTGCACCGGTGTCAACGGCTCGCCGCTCACCCGCTGGGCGCTCTCGATCAGCGTCGCCGAGAACCGGCACGACAGATTTCCTTCGTGCCAGGCATACACCGGCTCGCTGTACCAGCCCTGCTCGCCCGGCGGCTGTTCCCCGCGCCAGTCGAGATTGAACCGGTCGTACAGCACGCCGACCAGGCAGGGGTATCGCTCGAGCATCGCGTTGTAGACCGCCGCCGAGCTGGCGACCAGGCTCAGCCCCCCCTCCCGCGCCGGTCGCACGCAGCACAGCCCGACCACGTCGGCGCCGATGTCGGTATGGAAGCGCTGGCGCAGGCTGGTCTGGTAGAGCCGGGTGCGCCCGTCGGACATGTCGCGCCCCTCGTCGCGCACGTAGCCGAGCAGGTCACCACGCGCATTCTGCGAGATCGCCGTGCCCAGGTGCGCGGACACGCCCCAGAAGATGACCGCCAGATCGTCCGCGTCGTAGCGGGCCGGGTCGAGCCCACGGATCTGCACGAAGCCGCGCCCCTCCTCGAGCTCGGCTGCGATGCGCGAGAACTCGGCGGTCAGCGAAGGCAGCGCAAAGTCCGCTCGGGTCACCGACTCGAGCGGCCGGCCGGCGCGCCTGACCGAGGCGAGCGCACGGTCGACCTCGGCCAGCGTGGCGGGCGACAGATTCCAGACCCAGTCTTCCGGGCCCCGGCGCAACTGCTCGCCGGTCCAGGCGGAGGCGTCGCGCACCGGGGTGGTCAGCACCACCGACGACGCGGCGGGGGTCATGCCTTGTTGGCGAGCGTCGACTTACCGTAGGAGCGCGGGTCGCGCGGCTGCCAGCGGCCCCCGTCGACCAGCGTCAGGAAGTCGAGCACCAGCCGGTTGAAGTAATCGGGCTCCTCGAGGTTCACCGCATGGCCGGTGTTGCACATCACGGTCAGCCCGCAGCCCGGTATCACCCGCTTCATCCAGATACCGGGCTCGAGGCAGTTGTCGTCCTCGTCGCCGGTGATCACGTGCGTGGGAACCCGCATCTCGCGCAGGCCCGCCTCGAAGGCCTGGATCGGGTCGCGCCGACGCATGAAGCCGCGCAGCGTGTTGGCCGAGCCGGTCGCGTCGTGGGCCGCGAACTGGGCGTGCAATTCGGCGAAGCCCCGTGGGTCCTTGTTCAGGTGCTGCACGCGCGCCGGCCCGATCGCATAGTCCCTGATGCCCTCGGCCATGCCGAGCGTCTCGAGGCGGGTTGCGAACGCATCGGTGTCGGCGTGGAACTGGGCGCGCTTGTCCGGATCGGAGCCGAAGCCGGCGCCGGCCACGGTCAGCGACAGCGCGTGCTTCGCGTGGCGCAGGCCGAAGTGGATCGCGGCATAGCCGCCCATCGACAGCCCGACGATGTGCGCACGATCGATGCCGGCGGCCTTCATCACCACCAGGATGTCGTCGGCCGCCTGCTCCTGCGAATGCTGCTCGAAACTGGTCGACACGTCCGAGGGCGGGTAGCCTCGCGCGTTGTAGGTGATGCAGCGGAAACGACGGGAGAAGAAGCGGACCTGCGGCTCCCAGCTGCGCAGGTCACCGGCGAATTCGTGCACGAACACGATCGGGGTACCGCTTCCGGTCTCTTCCCAGTACAGTTTCAATCCGTCGGCCGTGGCGAATGGCATGGCTGCAGCTCCCTCCGTAAACAATGCAGTTTATCGAATCACAAGGAAATCAGGACATGCGAAAGACCGATCCGTCCCGTAGCCCCGGCGCTGCCCTGCTGGTCGCCGTGCTGCCGGTACTGGTCGCGGCACCCGTGCAGGCGGCCGAGAGCTTTCCGTCGCGGCCGATCCGGATGATCGTGCCGTTCTCGGCCGGCGGCGCCTCGGACGGCCCCGCGCGCATCTACGCCGCCGAGATGAACAAGCTTTCGGGACAGCAGATGCTGGTCGAGAACCGGCCCGGGGCCGGTTCGGTCCTCGGTGCCGAGATCGCGGCCAAGGCGACGCCGGACGGCTACACGGTGTTCATGATCAGCAACACGCACTACGTGTCGGCGGCGATCCACCGGAAGCTGCCGTACGACGCGCTCACCGACTTCACTGCCATCACCGGGCTGACCGCGGCACAGAACATCCTGGTGGTGCACCCATCGCTCGGCGTGAGGACGGTCAAGGAACTGATCGCGCTGGCGAAGAAGCGGCCCGGGGCGATCAACTGGGCCTCCTCCGGCAACGGCGGCACCCAGCACCTGACCGGCTCGCTGTTCGCGTCGATGGCCGGGATCGACATGGTGCACGTACCCTACCGCGGCAGCGGCCCGGCCACCGCCGACCTGCTCGCCGGTCAGGTCGCCGTCGGCTTCCCCGGCATCGCCGGCATGGTCGCCTTCGTGCAATCGGGCAAGCTGCGCGCGCTGGGCGTGTCGGCGAGCCGCCGCTCACCCCTGATGCCCGAGGTACCGACGATCGCCGAGGCCGGCGTGCCCGGTTTCGAGCTGGTGCCTTGGTTCGGCCTGTCCGGCCCGCGCGGCATGCCGGAACCGATCGTCACCACGCTGCATCGACTGAGCGTGAAGGCGATCGCCAACACCACGCCTGCCATGGCGCAGATCGGCCAGGAACCGTTCACCCATGCATCGCCTGCCGACTTCGCCGCCTTCCAGCAGAAGGAAGCGCCGAAGTGGGCCAAGCTCGCGCGGGCGAGCGGCGCGACGATCGACTGAAAAAAGCTGGACAAACTGGGGACCAAGCTGGGGGTCAGGTCTTGCCTTTTGCCTCGTGAGGCAAAAGGCAAGACCTGACCCCCAGTTTTGCTGCTCCTCCGCTTGACCCCCAGTTTCTCCTCAGTTTCCCAGTTTCAGTTCGGCTGCATGCGCAGTTCGCGGGCGATCTTCGACCACTTGGCGAGGTCGCTGGCAAGCAGTGCGCGGAAGGCTTCGGGCGGGCCGGCGGCCGGCTCGCCGCCATCGAAGGTGATGCGCTCGCGCACGTCGGGCAGCGACATCATCTTCACCAGTTCCGCGTTGAGTCGCGACACCAGCGGCGCGGGCAGGCCCGCCGGCCCGAGTACGCCGAACCAGTTGTTGAACTCGAATCCGGGCAGGCCCGATTCAGCCATCGTCGGCACCTCGGGCAGGGTCGATGCGCGCCGGGCGCTGGTGACCGCGACCATGCGCAGGCGGCCGGCCTTCACCAGCCCCTGTGTCGTGAGCTGCGCCCCGAACTGGAACTCGATCTGCCCGGCCGCGACGTCCGCCGATGCCGGCCCCGCGCCCTTGTATGGGATATGCACCGTACGGATGCCGGCCATCACGTTCAGCAGTTCCCCGCACACATGGCCCCCGCTGCCGATGCCTGCGCTGCCGTAGGACAGCGGCTTCGATTTCGCGAGCTGCACGAGGTCCTTCACCGTACGCACCTGCGAGTTCGCGCCCACGACCAGCACCAGCGGCGAGGTGCTGATCAGCGAGATGGGCGTGAAGTCGCGCAGGGTGTCGTACGGCACCTTCTGCAGCACGGCATTCACGGTCAGGGCGGTGTAGGCCACGCCGAGCGTGTAGCCGTCCGGCGCAGCACGCATCAGCGTCTCCGCCGCCACCGTCCCGCCAGCCCCCGACCGGTTGTCGACCACGAAGGTCTGGCCGAGCGCATCGCCAAGCTTCTGTCCGGCGATGCGCGCGAGTGTGTCCGTACTGCCGCCCGGCTGCGCCGGGACCAGCAGGCGCACCGGCCGCGCCGGCCAGCCGGCCTGAGCCGCCGAAATCGAGGGCAGCGCCGCCGCCGCCGCGACCGCGGCCAGCGCGAGCATGGGTAACTGCCGCGCCATCACAGCCTCCGTCAGAACGCGACCTTCAGGTTGGCCTTCTTCGCCACCACCGACCAGCGGGCGTCCTCGTCGCGAAGCCAGTTGCCGAACTCGGCCGGCGTGTTGCCGACGATCTCGGTGCCCAGTCCAAAGAAGCGCTCACGCACGTCGGCCATGCCGAGCGCGCGCACCAGTTCGCGGTTCACCCGGGCGACCACCGCCGGCGCCACCTTGGCCGGCATCACCACGCCTTGCCAGGACCCGGTGCTGAAGCCGGCGATGCCGCTCGCCTCGGCCATCGTGGGCAGTTCGGGCCACTGCGGCACGCGCTTGGGGCTGGTCACGGCGAGGATGCGCAGCTTGCCCGCCTTGCCCTGCGGCATCATCGACACCATGCTGTTGAACACCAGGTCGGACTGGCCACCCATCACCTGGGTGATCGAGTCGGTGCCGCCCTTGGTCGGGATCTCGACCCACTGCAGCCCGAAATGCTGCGACAACAGCAGCCCCGCGAAATGCGTCGCGCCGCCCAGGCTGGTGGCGAAGTTGAGCTTGCCCGGGTGGGCCCGCGCATGCTTGACCAGATCGGCCACGCTCTGCACCGGCAGCCCGGGGAACACGCCCAGCAGGTGCGGCGTGAACGACACCAGCGTCACCGGCGCGAAGTCGCGCGCGACCACGTAAGGCGCGTTCGGATGCACGATGCCGGTCATGATCAGGTTACCCACGTCGGTCATCAGCATCGTGTGCCCGTCGGGACTGGACCGCGCGACCATCTCGGCGCCCAGCATGCCAGAGGCTCCGGGGCGATTGTCGATCAGCACCGGCTGGCCGATCGCCTCGCTGATCTTCGGGCCGACGATGCGGATCTGCGCGTCGGAGGTTCCACCGGGCGGATACGGCACTACGACACGCAGAGGCCGGCTCATCGGGGCGTCCGCGGCCAGTAGACTGCCGGAGGGCAACAGGCTGGCGATGCCAAACGTGGTTCCTGCGGCAACAGCCATGCAGGTGGCGCGGGTTGCAGCAGTAACCGTTGCAGGGCGAACGCAGTCATGCCGCCATCCTCGCCCCGATTCTGTTTTTTTCAGGCCCATCTTCCCTCCTCCAGGGTTTGGCGGAAGACTACCGCCGACCCGGCGATGCGTCCAGCCAGTGCCCCGGTCACCCGACGCGCGTTGACCATCCAACCACCCGTGATGATTACCATGCTCGCCCGACCGCTCCACCCGGCACCTTTCGCGTCACCCCTGTCCACCCTGCTCGCTTTCTGGTGCATGCTGTTCGCAATGCTCCTTTCCCAGAATGCCATGGCCACCGAAGAACCGAGATTCGAGAGCCTGGAACGCAGCGGTGCATTCGAACTGCGCCAGTACGCACCGATGATCGTCGCCGAGACCTGGGTCGAAGGCGCACTGGGCGAAGGCTCGAACGCCGGCTTCCGGAAGATCGCCGGCTACATCTTCGGCCGCAACCGGTCGCGCAACGCGGAAGGCAGCGAGCGGATTGCCATGACGGTGCCGGTGACGATGCAACCCGGCACCTCGCAAAAGATCGCGATGACCGCCCCAGTGACGACCGAGGCGGCTCCCGCCCCCGGCGAGGCAGGCAGCCGCTGGCGCATGCACTTCGTGATGCCATCGAAGTACACGATGGCAACCCTGCCGGTACCCGAGGATCCCTCGGTGACCCTGCGCGAGATACCCGCCCAGCGGGTGGCGGTGCGCACATTCTCCGGCTTCGTCACCGAAGACCGGGTACGCGAGGAGACCGGACTGCTGCTGGGCTGGATGAAGGAGCGCGGCCTCGAGCCGTCCGCGCCGCCGCAGCTCGCCCGCTACAACCCGCCCTGGTCCATCCCCTTCATGCGCCGCAACGAGATCCTCGTGCCTTACCGCTGAAGCGGCGCCCTTGGCGGGCTGACGTACGTGCCGCGGCGGTACGACTCGCTGCAGGACTGCCGCATCGACAGGCCACAGCCAAGCAAGCGCCCGGTCATCGACGGGTAGCGCAGCCGGCGTCGATGCCAGGCCCACAGGCAGCGTTCAATGGGCAGCCGTAACATCCGCGCTCGCAGCCCGAATCCGCTCCCTCCGGACGCCCCCCGTACCCGATGACCACCGATGTCGCCCTTGCCGTCCTGTTCGGCGCGCTGCTGCATGCGACCTGGAACACGCTGGTCAAGGCTTCGGCTGACAAGCTGACCCTGACCGTGCTGGTGTGCTGCGCGGCCGGGCTGTGGTCGATACCGGCGGTGCTGCTGCTGCCTGCGCCTGCGCCGGAAAGCTGGCGCTTCATCGCTCAGTCGACGTTGATCCACCTGTTCTATTTCTCCTTCGTCGGGCTCGCGTATGCCCGGGTCGACCTGTCGGTCGCCTATCCGTTGATGCGCGGCCTGCCGCCGCTGGCCACCACCGCGATCGCGATCGTGTGGCTCGGCGAGACCGTGGGACCGCTGGCGCTGGCCGGCGTGGGGCTGGTCAGCGCAGGCGTGATGGCACTGCTGGCGGAATCGTCGCGCAGCGGCGCGCTGGACCGGCGTGCACTGGCGGTCGTGACGGTGGTGGCCGCGACCGTCGTCGCCTACACGTTGAACGATGCGCTCGGCGCCCGCGCATCGGGCCATGCGGGTTCGTACCTCGCCTGGCTGCTGCTGCTGATCGCGCCCGGCATGCTGGCCGTCGGCCTGGCCACCCGCGGGCCCGCCCTGCTCTGGGCGACCGCCCGCGCGACCTGGAAGATCGCGCTGATCGGCGGCGCCTGCACCGCGATCTCGTACGGCATCACACTCTGGGCGATGAAGCACGCACCGGTGTCGCTGGTGGCCGCGCTGCGCGAAGCATCAGTGATCCTCGCGCTGCTGATTGCCGCGCTGGCGCTGCGCGAGCACTTCGGCTGGGTGCGGATCGTTTCGGTGAGCGTGGTGTGCGCCGGCGCGGTGGCGATCAAGGCTGGCTAGCGGGGCGCCACTTCACCGCGCGCCCCGATCCTCACGCATCGGTCGGCGCCGCCGGCCCGCCACGCCAGACAGCACGGCCAGCCCCGAGGCGGCGAGCAGCGCCCCGGCAGGCACCGGCACCACGGTCTGGAACACGAGGTTGTCGAAACCGGGACCCAGGATGGGCACCGATCCGGACAGGATGATCCAGTCGAGATCACTCCAGAGCAGGCCCGAGAACGTCTCGGTGCCAGCAGAATCGAGGTATCGCTGCCCTCCCGCGGAGGACGCGATCTCCTGCCTGCCGAACCCCGGGCTGGTGGCATCGCTCACATCGAGTGACCGAAGATCGAACCGGCCACCGGTGAAGCTGAAGCGGACCGCGCTGACCGTCTCGCCCACCAGGGGCCGGATGTCCAGGCTGAGGTAGCGCGTGGTGAACGCGTTGAGGCCAGGCGGCAGGATGTCGTAATGACCGGAGAGGCTTTGCATCAGGAATCCGTCTTCCCGATAGTCCGCGGTGGACAGGTTGGTCGATGGAGCCGAATCGAAATCGACCGTGACCGTCGCCGCGCGGGCCTCGGCACCCGCCATCGAGCCGAGCAGCACGGCTGAAACAACGAAAAGCCTCGCGTACCGCTTACCGTTCATGGTCGCTGCTGGTCGACAGTCGGATGTACCCAGGCTGCGCGCATGAACCATGCCTTTCAGTCGCGTACCTCGTTTTCCAGCACCTGCCCCGCGTGCCATCGGCAAAGGTTCCTGCAGAACAGCTCGAACACCCGCCGGTCGTTGCCTGCCGCACTCGCTGCATCGTGCGGCGACACGATCACGTTGGGCATGTCCCACAGCGGCGACTCGGGCGGCAGCGGCTCCGGATCGAACACGTCGAGGTAGGCACCAGCCAGGCGCCCGGACGACAGCGCATCGATCATCGCCGGCTGGTCGACGACCTCGCCGCGACCGATGTTGACCAGGCACGCGCCGGCCGGGAGGCTCGCCAGGGCGCCAGCGTCGATCATGCCCCGCGTCTCGGGGGTGAGCGGACAGGCGATCACCAGCCAGTCGGCGCGCGGCAGCAGCGCTGCCAGCGCCTGCGGCGGATGCGTCTCGTGCGCCGGATCGCCATCGCGCGCGGCGCTACGCCGGACCGCCACCACATGGAGGCCGATCGCCCGCGCCACCGTGGCAATGTGGCCGCCGATCGCGCCCGTACCGACCAGCAGCATCGTCTGGCCGCGCAGGTCCGGCGGCGCTTCGCTGCGGGTGCGCTTGCGCCAGCGCCGCTCACGCTGCAACTGCATCCAGCCGGGCAGGCCGCGCGACAGCGCGAGCAGGCCGGCCAGCGCCGAGTTGGCAACCGCCTCGGCATTGGTACCCGAGGACGTCGACAGGCGTACGCCACGCTGCATCAGTTCGGTGAAGATCGGCGCATCGACGCCGGCGTTGAACACATGCAGCCACTTCAGCCCCGCGGCCTTGCGCAGCGTCGAATAGAACGATCGCGACCATCCAGGATGGATGTCGCCTGAGAACAGCGCGGCATCGAGGCGCGTGGTGTCCGCTGCATCGACGCGCGCGTCGACGTCTTCCGGCAGCAACACCAGTTCCAGCGCAATCCCCTGCGCATGGGCGAGCGCGCGCAGTTCCCCGCCGAACTCGCGCTCGAACGGCATCGATACCAGCAGCGTCGGCATCGCGTCCCTCGCTCAGCGATCCAGCCACGGCCGCTCGGCCGCGTAGCGCTGCTCGAACGATTCGATCGCCGGCAGCCGGGTGAGCGTGAGCCCGATCTCGTCCAGCCCGGTGAGCAGCCGCTCGCGGCGCAGCGGGTCGAGCGCGAAGCGGCGCACCTTGCCGTCGCCGGCGGTGACCGTCTGCGACTGCAGGTCGGCCGTGATCGTCGCGCCCGGGTTCGCGTCAAGGTGCGCGCGCAGCTCGATGCATTCGGCCTCGGGAAGCACGATCGGCAGCACGCCGTTCTGCAGCGCGTTACCGAAGAAGATATCGCCGAAGGACGGGGCGATGATGCAGCGGAAACCCGAGTCGAGCAGCACGTAGACCGCACTCTCGCGCGAGGAGCCACAACCGAAGTTGGCGCCCGCGACCAGGATCTTCGCATCCCGGTACGCCTCCTCGTTCAGCACGAAGCTGTCGCGAAGCCGGCCGTCCTCGTCGTGGCGCAGGTCGTGGAACAGGTAGGAGCCGTAGCGCTCGTCGCGCGGCTTGCGCAGGAAGCGCGCCGGGATGAGCATGTCGGTGTTGACGTTGGTGATGTCCAGCGGCGCGGCGACCGCGGTGAAGGTCGTGAACGGTTGCATGTCTCGCTCCTCAGGCCGCGGCGCCGGCGAGCAGCCGGCGCACGTCGGTCAGCGTACCGGTGACCGCCGCCGCTGCGGCCATCGCCGGGCTCACCAGGTGGGTACGTGCACCACGCCCCTGGCGCCCCTCGAAGTTACGATTGGAGGTCGATGCCGAACGCTCCCCGGGCTTGAGCAGGTCGCCGTTGGTACCGACGCACATCGAACAGCCGGACGCGCGCCACTCGATGCCGGCCTCGGTGAACACCCGGTCGAGCCCCTCGGCCTCGGCCTGGCGCTTGATCTGCGTGGAGCCGGGCGACACGAAGGCCGGAATCTTCGCCTTGCGGCCGCGCACGACGGCAGCCGCGGCCCGGATGTCGTCGATCCGGCTGTTGGTGCAGGAACCGATGAACACCCGGTCCACCGGCAGTCCGTCCATCGCCTGCCCGGGCTTGAGCCCCATGTAGGCGAGCGCCGACTCGACGGCGCGCCGGGCATCGCCGGAGAGCGTCGCCGGGTCGGGCACGCGGCCGGTGATCGGCAGCCCCTGTCCCGGGCTGGTGCCCCAGGTCACCATCGGCACCAGCGCCCCGGCGTCGACCTTCACCTCCCGGTCGAAGGTCGCGCCGTCGTCGGTCTTGAGCGTGCGCCAGTAGGCCACCGCCGCATCCCAGTGCTGCTGCTTCGGCGCGAACGGACGGCCGTGCAGGTACTCGAACGTGGTGTCGTCTGGGCAGATCATGCCGGCGCGCCCGCCGGCCTCGATCGACATGTTGCAGACGGTCAGCCGGTTCTCCATCGACATCGACCGGATGGTGCTGCCCGCATACTCGATCACGTGGCCAGTGGCACCGGCTGCGCCAATCTGCGCGATCACCGCGAGGATCACGTCCTTGCCCGACAGGCCGGGCGCGAGCGTGCCATCGATCGTGATGCGCAGCAGTTTCGGCCTGCGCTGCCACAGGCACTGCGTCGCCAGCACCTGCTTGACCTGGGAGGCGCCCATGCCGAACGCGAATGCGCCGAACGCCCCGTGCGTCGAAGTGTGCGAATCGCCGCAGGTGATCACCATGCCCGGATGGGTCAGCCCCAGTTCGGGCCCGATCACGTGCACGATGCCCTGGCGCGGATCGTCGATACCAGCGTAGTCGATGCCACCCCAGGCCGCGTTCTGCTCGAGCAGGTCGATCAGGCCGCGCACCTCGGGATCGGTGATTCCGGCGATGCCAGCCTCACGGCCGAGCGTCGGCACATAATGGTCGGCGACCGCAAAATGCTGCTTCGGCCGGCGCACGCTGCGCCCTTCCTTGCGAAGCGCGGCGAAGGCAAGGAACGCGCCCTCGTGCAGGAAGTTCTGGTCGACATGCAGCAGGGCATCGTCGGCGCTGCCCTGTTCGATCACGTGCGCGTTCCAGATCTTCTCGAACAGCGTCGACGGCTTGGCGGAGGCAGAGTCGGGCGGCATTTCGGCAGGCATGGGTGCTCGCGGAGAGGTGTGGCGGGGAGGCAAGGCAGCGACCCTGTGATTCTCTCCGAATTCGCCCATGCGGCACAGTGCACACCGCAGGCGGCATCGAGCGCAGCCCCCTCTCGGGCGGCCGGCACCGGCGGGAACCACGGCGGTTAGAATGCCGCCCATGAACCCTGCCATCCGTGCCCTGATCGCCCCGCGCTCGATCGCCATCCTCGGCGCATCGAACGACCTGCAGAAACTCAACGGCCGCACGCTCAAGTTCCTCATGGACAAGGGTTATGCCGGGAAGATCTACCCGGTGAACCCCAAGTACGAGCACATCAGCCACCCGGGCGGGGAACTGCGCTGCTACCCGACAGTCGGCGACATCCCCGATGCAGTCGACATGGCGATCATCACCGTGCCGGCGCGCTTCGTGATCGACCAGGTACGTGCGCTCGGCCGCAAGGGCGTGCCGGCGGCGATCATCTACAGCTCCGGCTTCGGCGAGATGGGCGCGCAGGGCCATGCGCTCGAGGACGAACTGGTCGCCGCCGCGCGCGAGGGCGGCGTGCGCCTGTGCGGGCCGAACTGCCTCGGCCTGGTCAATTCCTTCGATCGCGTGATCGCGACCTTCAGCCAGTACGGCAGCGGCGAGGTGCTCGAGGGGCCGGTCGGCTTCGTCACCCAGTCGGGCGCCTTCGGCTCGGCGATCGCGACGCTCGCGCGCCGCCGCCACCTCGGCCTGGGCTATTTCGTGAACACCGGCAACGAGTGCGACGCGACGCTGGTCGAGATCATGGACGAGGTGCTCGCCGACCCACGCATCCGCGTCGGCTGCGGCTACATCGAAGGCTTCAAGGACGGCGCCGGCCTGCTGGCGCTGGCCGAGCGCGCGCTCGAGGCCGGCAAGCCGATCGTGGTCACCAAGGTCGGCCGCAGCCAGGCCGGTGCGCGCGCGGCCGCGTCGCACACCGGCTCGCTGGCGGGCGAGGATCGCGTGTTCGACGGGCTCGCGCGCCAGTTCGGCATCATCCGGGCACGCAACGAAGAGCACATGCTCGACATGGTCGACGTGCTCGCGCATTGCGAACTGCCGGAGGGCAACGGTATCGGGCTGGTCACCCAGTCCGGTGGTGCCGGCGTGCTGATCGCCGACCGCGCCGAGGAACTCGGCCTGTCGCTGCCGACGCTGTCGGACGAGACACAGGCGAAGCTGCGCGAGGTGCTGCCGGCCTTCGGCTCGGGCGCGAACCCGGTCGACGTCACCGCGCAGTTCATCGCCGAGCCGGAGATCCTGCTCAACGGACTGCGGCTGACGCTGGCCGACCCGGCGGTACACGTGGGCATCGTGTGGATCCTCTCGATGGACGCCTACGCCGGGATGCTGGTCGACCTGTTCCGCACGGTGAAGTCCGAGACCCGCAAGCCGTTCGTGCTGTGCTGGGTGGCCGCCTCCGAACAGGCACTGAAACTGTGCCGCGAGGCCGGCATCCCGGTACTGCGCGGCGCCGAGCCGGCGGTGGATGCGGTGGCCGGACTGATCGGCTACGCCCAGGCGCGGCGGACCTGGCTCGCTGACCGCACGGCACGCGCATCGGTGGCCCTGCCGGAGCTGTCCCTGCCAGCCCCGGGCGTGGTCGGAACGGTCGAGGCCGCGCGGCTGCTCGCCAGTTGCGGCGTCGCGTCAGCCCCGGTCGCACTGGCGGGCGATGCCGACGCTGCCGTCGAGGCGGCCACCGGCCTGGGCTGGCCGGTCGCGGTGAAGATCGAATCGCCCGACATCCTGCACAAGACCGAGGCCGACGGCGTACGGCTGGGCCTGGCGGATGCGGCGGCGGTGCGCGCGGCAGCGGAGGCGGTGCTGGCGGCGGCGAAGGCATTCGACGCCGACGCCCGGATCGATGGCGTGGTGGTGCAGAAGATGGCCGGAGGCCACGTCGAGTTCGTGATTGGCCTCAAGAACGACCCGTCGTTCGGGCCGGTGCTGATGGCCGGGCTCGGGGGCATCCTGGTCGAGGTGATGAAGGACGTTGCCTTCCGGCGCTGCCCGGTCACCCCGTCCGAGGCCGGCGCGATGCTCGACGAGCTGCGCGGTCGCGCGATCCTGTCCGGCGCACGCGGCAAGCCGCCGGTGGATCGAGCGGCCCTGGTCGAGCTGCTGTGCGCGGTCTCTCGCTTCGGGGCCGCAGCGGGCCCCAGGCTGGAGGAACTCGACCTGAACCCGGTGCTGCTGTCGACCGATGGCGCGGTCGCGGTCGACTGCGTGATGGTGCTGCGCTGACCCCGGCGCCCGGCAGCCGGACGCTCTACGCCGCCCTGCTGGCGCTGCTGTTCGCCATTGCCACCGCGCTGGTGGTGCTCATCTCCTACATGCTCGCCGAGCTGTACCTCGCGGCAAAGGGCTGGCTGGTCGTGCTGCCCGATGGCCAGGAACTGGCCCACCTGCGGATGCGCAACCTGCTGCTCTGGATCGCCGTGCCGGTGATGGCCGTACTCGGATTCGCAGTGGGCTGGTTCAGCCACTCAACGGCCGGGGGCGATGGCCGCACGCCCGTGGGCCGTTGACCCGGCCTGCCTCCACGGCGGACCGGATGGCCTGCCAACGCCGGGATATCGCTAAACTCGCGGCTCCCTGAAGCCAAGCAGGTCCTGAGCGCATGATCCCGCACTGCCTCGGCATCGACCATGCCGTGATCAACACCGCCGGGCGCATCGACGATGCGGTGGATCAGTTCGCGCGGCTGGGCTTCCGGCTCACCCCGCGTGGATTTCACAGCACCGGCTCGGTGAACCACCTGATGATGTTCGGGCCGGACTACCTCGAACTGATCGGCGTGCCGGCGGAGCATGCCGCGTTGCGCCCGGAACTCGCCAACAGCCCGCGCGGGCTCAACGCGATCGCCTTCGCCACCGACACCGCCTCGGGTGCCCATACCGCGCTTGAGCGGGCGAAGTTCATGCCTCAACCGGTGAAGTCGCTGTCGCGGCCGGTCGACCTCGACGATGGCACGCACGAGGCACGCTTCGCGCTGGTCGCGCTGCCGCCGGAGACGGTCGGCTGGGGCCGCCTGTTCGCCTGCGAGCACCTGACGCGCGAGCTGGTCTGGCGCGACAGCCTGCGCAACCATCCGAACGGCGCACGCGAGATCACCCGCCTGACCATCGTCGTGCCTGACCCGCATGCCGAGGCGACGCGGCTGGCCCCGCTGTTTGCCGAGGCGTCGATGCGGCCAGGCACCGAGCGGGCCGAACTCACCCTCGGCCACCTGCGCGTGGAACTGGTCACCGCCGCGCTGCTGCAGCACCGGCTGGGCGGCTCGGCCTGCGAAGCCGGCGGGCGCGCGACGTACATGGCGGCGATCGAACTGCGCTGCTCCAGCCTCGACGCGGTGCGCCGCTCACTGCGCACGCTGCCGGCACGGCACGTGCATGACCAGGGCTCGCGCGTGATCGTCGCGGCCAGCCTCGCCTGCAACACCACGATCGAATTCATCGAATAGGCCTTACCGAACCGCCGGAGCTTCCCCATGCACCACCCGTACAACCTCGGCGCGCTGATGGATCCCGCGCTGGTCGCCGCCGGCGATGCGCGCCTCGCGCTGATCGAACCCGCCACCTCGCCGGTGCGCGAATGGACCTACGCCCGGCTGGACGCCCTGTTCAACGGCGTCGCCCGCGGCCTGCTCAAGCGTGCGGAAGCACTGGGCCTCGCCCGCGGCGACCGCATCGCCATCCTGGCCGCCAACAGCGCCGAGTTCATGGGCGCGGCTTTCGGCGCGATGCGTGCCGGCTTCGTCTGCGTGCCGGTCAACTACAAGTTCCCCCAGGAGACGATCGACTACATCGCAGCCAACTGCGGCGCGAAGCTGGTGTTCTGCGACGCCGAACGGCGCGTCCAGGTGCCGGCCGGCCTGCCGGTGGTGCAGTTCGGCGACCCGGGTCCCGACGGCTTCGACGCACTGCTCGACCCCGGCCCGTTCACGCCGGTCGAGCCGACGGTGGTCGACGACGTGCGCGAACCGGCGATCTTCCTCTACACCTCGGGTTCCACCGGTCGGCCGAAGGGCGTGGTGCTGTCGCACGAGAGCCACATCTGGGTCACCGGCAAGCGCACGGAGGGGCAGGACTATTCGAAGCACCGGCTGCTGGTGGCAGCGCCGCTCTACCACATGAACGGGCTGGCGATGGCCCAGCTCTCGATGCGCGCGGGCGCCACGCTGGTGCTGCTGCCCCAGTTCAACACGCTCGAGTACATCGGCGCGATCGAGCAGTACCGCTGCACCTGGCTCACCGCGGTGCCACCGATGCTCGCGATGATGCTGCAAGAGGGCGAGGCGATGGCGCGCACCGACCTGTCGTCGGTGAAGTTCATCCGGATGGGCTCGGCACCGGTGAGCGAGGCCCTGATGGCACGCATCCATGCCGCGATCCCGCAGGCGGTGGTGGCCAACGGCTACGGCACGACCGAGGCGGCGATGGTGGTGTTCGGCCCGCACCCGAAGGGCCTGCCACAGCCGGAGATGTCGGTCGGCTATCCGCACCCGGCGGTACAGCTGCGGCTGGCCGCCGGCGATGACCTCGACGCCGCGGAGGGCGTGCTGCAGATGAAGAGCCCGGCGGTGATGAACGGCTACTTCGGCCTGCCCGAGGCAACGCGCAAGGCGTTCACCGCCGACGGCTTCTACGTCACCGGCGACATCTTCCGGCGCGACGCCGACGGCTTCCACTACTTCGTCGGGCGTGCCGACGACATGTTCGTGTCCGGTGGCGAGAACATCTATCCCGGGCAGGTCGAGAAACTGCTGGAGCGGCATGCCGCAGTCGAGCAGGCCTGCTGTATCCCGGTCGAGGACGAGATCAAGGGCATGAAGCCGGTCGCCTTCGTCGTGCTGAAGGCCGGCCAGTCGGCGACGGAGGACGAACTCAAGCGGCACTGCCTCGCCCATGCGCCGGCGTACATGCATCCGCGACGGGTCTGGATCGTCGATTCGTTCCCGCTGGCCGGCACCAACAAGATCGACCGCAAGGTGGTGACGGCAATGGCGTTGTCGGAACTCGAGGGCGCGCCGGCGTCCTGACGCGGCCGACGGCCCCGACCGGGGCCGATTTCGTTATACTTCGCCTCCCCTCGCCCTTCCGGGTGACGGGAGCCGTTGGAACAGTGGCCAGGTAGCTCAGTCGGTAGAGCAGCGGATTGAAAATCCGCGTGTCGGCAGTTCGATTCTGCCCCTGGCCACCA
>CANHBC010000009.1 GCA_947458835.1 Betaproteobacteria bacterium
CCTACCTCGCGATGAAGCTGAAGGCGCCGGTGCGCTTCCTCGAGGACCGTCTCGAGAACATGCGTGGCGGCGACATGCACGGGCCCGACCGCGTGTTCGACATGGAGGTCGCGTTCGACCACGACGGCACAATCCGCGCATGGAAGATCAAGGCGCTGGACGATGTCGGCGCCTACGCGGGCCGCTCGCCGCTGCAACTGGGCAAGCCGGTCAGCGCGATCTGCGGCCCGTACCGCATCCCGGCGGTGCAGTACGAGCCGACCTCGGTGATGACGCACAAGACGCCCCAGGAGGCGGTACGCGGCTTCGGCCAGTCGCCGACCAACTTCGCGATGGAGTGCACGATCGACCGCGTCGCGCGCTTCCTCGGAATGGACCGCCTGGAGCTGCGCCGCCGCAACCTGATCCGCAAGGACGAGTTTCCCTACCGCATCCCGAGCGGCACCACCTACGACTCGGGCGACTACCACACGGTGCTCGACAAGGCCCTGAAGGCCGCCGACTACGAAGGGCTGGTACGCCGTCGTGACGAGGCGCGCCGCGCCGGCAGGCTCGCGGGCATCGGCGTGTCCACCTGCCTCGAGCCTTCCGGCGGCAACTCGTCGTTCGAGCCGCTGTTCAACCCGAAGAACGAGACGACCACCTGGATGGATTCCTGCCTGGTGCGGGTCGACCTCAACGGGGCGATCACCGGGGTGTTCGGCACCTCCAGTTCCGGCCAGGGGCACCAGACGCTGGTGTCGACCGTGGTCGGCGAGGTGCTCGAGCGCGATCCGGCCGGCATTCGCGTGATCGCAGCCGATTCGCTCAACGCACTGCCGTCGAACAGCCCGGTTGGCAGCCGGATGGCGATCATGCTCGGCGGCGCGGCCGCGGGCGCAGCGCGGAAGATCCGCGACACGCTGGTGAGGATCGGCGCGCACAACCTCGGGCTGCCGCTGGCCGCAGTGACCTACCGTGACGGCGACGTGTTCGACACGCTGCACCCCGAGAAGCGCCTGAGCTGGGACCAGCTGGTCGAGGTCGCGCACCGCAAGTTCCACAAGATGCCGCCCGACCTCGAGCCGGGACTGCAGGCGAAGTTCGTGTGGGAAGTGCCCACCGGAGGCACCCTGCCCACCGAGGACGGACAGGTGCAGATGTACCCGTGCTACTCGTTCGAGTCGCACGTGGTCTACGTCGAGATCGATCCGGACACCGGAAAGCCGCAGCTGCAGCGCTATGTCGTCGGCCACGACTGTGGCGTGATGATCAACCCGGACATCGTGCACGGCATGACCTTCGGGGGCGTCGCGCACGGAGTGGGGGCTGCGCTGTACGAGAAGTTCGCCTTCTCCGACGACGGCCAGCTGCTGTCGGGCACCTTCATGGACTACCTGATCCCGAGTGCGCTCGAGGTACCCGAGGTCAGCATCGTCGACCACTGCACGCCCTCGCCGCTGACCACCTTCGGGCAGAAGGGTTCGGGCGAGGCGGGCTACCTCGGCGGGCCGGCGGCGATCGCCTGCGCGATCAACGACGCGCTCGACCCGATCGGCACCGCGATCACCGAGACGCCGATGTCCCACCTCGCGCTCTGGAGCCTGATCCAGGCCGCGCGCGCGAAACCGAAGATGAAGGACGCGGCCTGAGCCCGTCCGCACGCCCCCGCCAAACCCGACCCGACGAAGGCCCAGCGAATGATCATCGACATCCACGCCCACTACCTGCCGCAGCTCGTGTTCGACCGCTTCGAGCGCGAAGCGTCGAAGTTCCCCGACGTCGCGCTCAAGCGTGACGACAAGGGTGTGCGCATCGGCTTCGTCGGCAAGGACCTGTCGCGTCCGATCATGCCGAAGCTCTCCGCGCTGGCCGATCGCCGCGCCTGGATGGACGCCAACGGCATCGACCACCAGCTGGTCGGCGCGTGGATGGACGCGACCGGCTATGAGCTGCCGCCGGAGCAGGGGCTGGCCTGGAGCCGCTTCATGAATGCCTGCACGCTCGAGAACCTGGGCGACGAGAAGCGCTTCACGCCGCTCGCCACCGTGCCGATGCAGAGCGGCAAGCTTGCCGCGCAGGTGCTCGAGGAGGCTATCGGGCAGGGCTTCGGCGGCGTGATGATCGGCACGCTGCCCAGCGGTGACGGGGGCAACCTCGACTCGCCCGACCTTGACCCGTTCTGGGAGACGGCCTCGCGCCTGAACGCCGCGGTGATGCTGCATCCGATGTTCGTCTGCGGCGAGCCGCGGCTGGGCGACTACGACCTGGTGAACGCGATCGGCCGCGTGGTGGATACCTCGATCGCGGTGTCCCGCCTGCTGTTCTCCGGCCACCTGCTGAAATACCCCGGCGCGAAGCTGGTGCTGTCGCACGGTGGCGCGGCGCTGCCGTTCGTGCTCGGCCGGCTCGGCCGCCACTACGACCACCATGGCGACAAGTACGCCGACCCGCGCAAGGGATTCGAGGCCCTGTACTTCGATGCGCTGGTGTTCGACGCCGATTCCACGTCCTACCTGATCGACAAGGCTGGCGACGACAAGGTGATGCTGGGCTCCGACATGCCGTTCCCGGCGGGCGACCCGCACCCGCTGCGCCCGATCGATGCGGCCGTGAAGGATCCGGCTGTTCGGCGCAAGCTGCTCGAGGAGAACGCGCGCCGCGTGTTCCGTGTCCGCCCCGATTGCGCGATGCCCGGCTGACCTGTCGCGCTGTACCACCCATGGCCCAGGTTCGAGGCCTGAAGCACCGGAGGAGAAGATGATCCAGATCCAACGCCGGCGGCTGCTCGCCGGCGCCGGCGCGGCCAGCGCCGCTTCGCTGGCAGGCGCCCCCGCCACGTCACTGGCGCAGGCCAGGTACCCCGAGCGGCCGGTACGGTTGATCGTGCCGTTCGCCCCCGGCGGCGAGACCGATTTCGTGGCCCGTACCTGGGCCAATCGCATCGGTCCGCACCTGGGCAGCACGCTGGTGGTCGACAACCGGCCCGGTGCCGGCGGTGCGATCGGCGCGGCGGAGGCGGCGCGCGCCAGGCCCGACGGGTACACGCTGCTGTCCGGCACCACGACCACCCACGTGATCAATCCGGCGGCGATGAGCAGGCCGCCGTACGACCCGTTGCGCGACTTCACGCCGGTCACGCTGGTCAGCTCGTCGCCGACCTGCGTGATGGTCAACCCGTCGGTGCCAGCCAGGAACCTCAAGGAGCTGGTCGCATTCGTGCGGGCGCGGCAGAAGGAACTCACCTACGGCTCGCCCGGCGCGGGCAGCATCAACCACCTGGCCGGGGAACTGTTCAAGCAGGTGGTCGGCGTGCCGGAACTGCAGCACGTCGCCTACAAGGGTGCGGGACCTGGCGTGGCGGACCTGGTCGCCGGACATATCCCGATGTTCATGGGCATCTTCGGCGCCCAGCCGCTTGCCCAGCACCGCGCCGGCCGGCTGCGTATCCTTGCGGTCTTCGGCGAGCAGCGCCTGAAGGCGGCCCCGGAGATCCCGACCGCGGTCGAGCAGGGACTGCCGAAGATGATCACCAGCATCTTCCACGGGGTGTTCGCGCCGTCGGGGACCCCGCAGCCGGTCATCGCGCAGCTGCATGCCGCCACCCGCGCTGCGTGGGCCGAAGGGCTGCTGCAGAAGGATCTCGAGACCGTCGGGGGCACCCCGGCGGTGGATTCCACGCCCGAGTCGGCCGAGAAGTTCATCCGCCAGGAGACCGCACGCTGGACGCCGCTGGTGAAGGCGATCGGCCTGAAGATGGATTGACGCATCGTCCCAACCATTCATCGAACCGGAGTGAAACAGACCATGGACAGCCCAGAGGCGGGCCGCGGCTACCGCGACCTGCATGAGCACCTCGCAGAACTCGAACGCCGCGGCCTGCTGCTGAAGGTCGATCGCCGGATCGACAAGGATTCGGAACTGCATGCGCTGGTGCGCTGGCAGTTCGTCGGTGGCATGTCCGAAGCCGAGCGCAAGGCGTTCCTGTTCACGAACATCGTCGACGGGCAGGGGCGCAAGTACGACATCCCCGTGGTGGTCGGTGCGCTCGCGGCCAACCGGGCGGTCTATTCGGTCGGCATGGACGCGCCGGTGGAGGGCATCCAGGCGAAGTGGGACCGGGCGATCGCGAACCCGGTGAAGCCGCTGGTGGTCGAGGATGCACCGTGCCAGCAGGTGGTACTGGAGGGCGATGCGCTGGTCGGGCCGGGCAATGGCCTGGGTCGGCTGCCGATCCCGATCTCTACCCCGGGCTTCGACAGCGCGCCGACGCTGACCGCGACCAACGTGGTCACGAAGGATCCCGAGACCGGGGGCCAGAACATGGGCACCTACCGATGCGCGCTCAAGGCACCGGACCGGCTGGTGGTTCGCATGGCCACCCGCGTGGGTGGCGCCGAGGGCTACATCCACTACACCAAGCACCAGAAACGCGGCGACCGCACGATGCCCTGCGCGATCGTGCTCGGGTGCCCGCCCTACGTCGCGTTCATGGGGCCGCAGAAGCTGCCGATCGGCATGGACGAGCTCGAGGTGGCGGGGGGGCTGGCCGGCGCCCCGATCCGCATCACCCGCGCACGCACGGTCGACCTGATGGTCCCGGCGGAGGCCGAGGTGGTGATCGAGGGCCTGATCGACACCGAGACGGTGGAGCCCGAGGCGCCGTTCGGCGAGTCGCACGGGCACGTGGCGCTCGAGGAGTTCAACATGGTGATGAAGGTCACGGCCATCACCATGAGGCGCGATGCGGTGATCCCGTCCTACATCAGCCAGGTTGCACCGAGCGAATCGAGCGTGATCAAGCGGGTCGCCTACGAGCCGCTCTTCCTCACCCACCTGCGCGATGGCCTGGGCATCCGGGGCGTGAAGAAGGTCACCCTGCACGAGCCGCTGACCGGCCTGCTGCGGGTGACGATGATCACCTGCGAGCGTGACATGCCGCGCACCGAGGTCTGGCGGGCCCTGTACGGCGCCGCCTTCTTCAAGGGCGACTGCAGCAAGATCTGCATCGCCATCAACGACGACATCGATCCGGACAACTCCGACGCACTGCTGTGGGCGATGGCCTACCGCTCCAACCCGGTGGCCGACGTGCTGACGCTGCCCCACCGCGGGCAGGGCCACGGACCCAAGCGCGAAGCCGACGGCGACGAGGACTCCACGCTCCTCATCGACGCGACGATGAAGTCGGGCATGCCGCCGCTGGCGTTGCCCAAGCAGGAATACATGGAGCGCGCGAAGGCGATCTGGGACGAGCTCGGCCTGCCGCCGGTACGGCCGCAGCCGCCGTGGTACGGGTACTCGCTGGGCGACTGGCACCCGGCGTGGGACGCCGCGGCCGAGCGTGCGGTGCGCGGCGAGTGGATCGAGAACGGCAGGATCAGCGAGGGTCAGCAGCGCCAGGGACTCAAGCCCGAAACCAAGTTCCGTCCCGACTGACGGCGCATGCGCATGCACACGAACGACCCCACAAGGAGGAAAGCCATGGATCGCAGGTCCTTCATCGCCGGTGCGGGTACCGCTGGCACCGCCCTCGCGCTGCCGTGCACGGTCGCCGCGCAGCCGGTCGAGTGGCCGCGCGAGCCCGTGCGCATCGTGATCCCGTATTCGGCCGGCGGGCCGACCGAGGTCGCCGGCCGCATCATCGCGCAGGAGCTGTCGAAGAACCTCGGCCAGAACTTCCTGGTCGACCTGCGGCCCGGCGGCAGTTCAGTGATCGGCACCGACGTGGTGGCGAGGGCAAGGCCCGACGGCTACACCCTCTTGATGCAGGCGGCTGCGTTCGCCATCAACCCGTCGCTGATCCGCAAACTGCCGTTCGACACCGTGGCCGACTTCGAGCCGCTGACGATGGCCACGCGCAGCAACCTGGTACTGGTGACCCAGGCCGGGTCGTCGATCGGCACGGTCGCCGACGTGATCGCCTTCGCCCGCGCCAAGCCTGGCATGGCGCAGTTCGCCTCGGCCGGCAACGGCAGCATGGCGCACATGTCGATGGAACTGTTCGCCGCAATGGCGAAGATCGAGGCAGTGCACATCCCGTACAAGGGCAGCGGCGCGGCATTGCCGGACGTGATGGGCGGCCACGTGCCTTTCATGATCGACAACCTCGGCTCGGCGATGCCGCACATCCGCGGCGGCAAGCTCAAGGCGATCGCCCACACCGGCACGCGCCGGCTGGACATGCTGCCGGGCGTGCCTGCGATCGCTGACGCCCCCGGCATGGCCGGCTACGAGACCAGCAACTGGTTCGGCTTCCTCGCCCCGGCGAAGATGCCGGCCGCGCTGTCCGAGCGCATCCACGCGGAACTGGTGAAGGTCATCCGCCGGCCGGACATCGTCGAGAAGTTCGCGAAGGATGGCGTCGAGGCCGTCGGCAACAGCCGCTCCGAGTTTGCCGCGTTCCTGAAGGCCGAGATGGTGAAGTGGGGCCGGGTGGTCAAGGAGCGGAACATCAAGCCCGAGTAGTGCGGGGCGGCAGGCGGTTAAGTCGCCGTTAAGCTTCCCGCTGCATCGTGCGGGCTCCGAAACGCGGAGCCCGCGATGCAGCCCTTCACCGATTCCGCCGCGACGACCGACCTGCCTCCCGCTTCTTCCGCGGGACCGCGCCTGCTGCCCGCCGCAGCGAGCATCGGCCGATCGGCGCGCCGCCAGGCGACTGCCTGGCGCCTGGCGCAGATGATGCCTGGGCTGGAGCCGGTGTGCCCGGGCGATGCGGAACGTGTGCCGCTCGAGGGCTTCATCGCCGGCGTGTTCCTGGACAGCTACGGGGCCTGCACCACGCATTTCGCCGACCGGCTGCTCGGCCTGCGCGGACCGGACGGCCGGTGGTGTGCCGCGCTGGGCTACACCCGGCCGCGCGCCGCGCCGCTGTTCGTCGAGCACTACTTCGACCGGCCGGTGGAACAGGTGACGGCAGCGGCCCTCGGTGCGCCCGTGCGGCGCGAGACCATCGCCGAGGTGGGCAACCTGGCGGCAACTGCCGACGGGCTCGGCCGGCTGCTGATCGCGCTGGCCACCGTCCACCTGTTCAGGGAGGGGTTCGAGCACGTCGTGTTCACGGCCACCCGCGCGCTGTCGAATGCATTCATGCGGCTGGGCGTGCCGCTGGTCGACCTCGGTCCGGCGGATCCCGCCCGGGTACCCGGCGGGGCCAGTCGATGGGGCGACTACTACCGACACGATCCGCGCATCCTCGCCGGACGGGTCTCCAGCGGGCTGCCGCTGGCCGGGCAACTGCCGGCCTGACCATGGCGGCAATGCTGCATGACGGAGCGGTAGAGCTCGACCCGGCCGGATTCGATGCCGCGGTCGCGCGCGCTGCCGGCCTGCCGCTGCAAGATGCTGGCCGGGCAGTAGCACTGCTCGCGGACAACGGCATCGACTGGCTGGTTGCTGCCGCTGGCGTGGCGCGTGCGGGCGGCGTGCTGATCCCCCTGCCGGGATTCTTCACCGACACCCAGTGTCGGCATGTCCTGGGTGCAACCGGGGCTGCGCTGCTGCTCACCGACGACCCGGCGCGCGGGCTCCGACTGGGCTTCGCCGCATCCGGCGGCCTGCCCGGCACGGGCCTGCACTGCCTGCATGCGGACACGGGCGCGGCGGTCACGCCCGGCTTGCTGCCCGAGGGAACGGGGCTGGTGACCTTCACCTCCGGGACCACGGGTGCACCGCGTGGCGTCTGCCTCGGTGCGGGCGCACTGGCCCGGGTTGCGGACGCCGTGGCGAGCGTGGCGCGCGCGCTGGGCGTCGAACGCCACCTCTGCCTGCTGCCGCTGGGCGTGCTGCTGGAGCAGGTTGCGGGTGCCGGTGCGGCGTCCCTCGCCGGAGCCACCGCATTCGTGCCCCCGCTGGCCACGGTCGGCATGGCAGGGTCCAGCGCGTTCGATGCCCGGCGTGCGCTGGCACAGGTCAGCCGACACGAAGTGCACAGCCTGATCCTGCTGCCGCAGATGCTCCAGGCGATGGTGGCGGCCGTCGAAGGCGGCGCGCCACGGCCGGCGTCGCTGCGCATCGCCGCCGTCGGCGGTGGACGGGTACCCCCGGCGCTGGTCGAGCGGGCCCGGGCGCTGGGCATCCCGGCGTGCGAAGGCTACGGGCTGAGCGAGTGCGGGTCGGTGGTCGCGCTGGCGCTGCCGCAGGATGCGCCCGGCAGCGGCATGCGGCCGCTGCCTCATGCCCGGGTGCACACGGCGCCAGCGCCGTCGCCCGCTGCCCGGTCCGAGTCTGGTGCGGATACGCAGCCGATCGGTGATGAAGTGGTTGTGGAGGGGCCGGCCTTCCTTGGCTACCTCGGCGGACCGGCGCATGCGTCCGGCGCGCCGGTGCGCACCGGCGACCTCGGCACGCTCGACGCAGCCGGTGCCCTGCGCATCACCGGCCGTCTCAAGCACCTGATCATCACCGGTTTCGGCCGCAACGTCTCGCCGGAATGGCCGGAGTCGGAACTGCTGGCGCAGCCACAGGTGCAGCAGGCGGTCGTGTTCGGGGAGGCGAGGCCGTGGCTGTGCGCGGTGCTCGTGCCGGCCCCGGGTGCCGACCTTGCGTCACTCGCCGCGGCCGTCGCCGCTGCGAACGCGGGCCTGCCCGACTACGCGCGCATCGGCGGATGGGTCGTGGCCCCGACGCCGTTCACGCCGGCCGACGGGACGCTGACCGCGAACGGCAGGCCCCGGCGCGAGGTAGTGCATGCGCGCCACGGCGCGCAGCTGGACGCCCTGTATCCACGTTGCTGAATGGAGCTCCCTGATGTCCTTCCATGAAACCCTGCAGCAGCAGACCGCAGCCGAGCGGGAATGGCTGCTCGCCGCGCCGGTGATCGCCGACGCACTCGCCGGCCGCGTGAGCCTCGCGCAGTACCGTGCCTTCCTGGGCGAGGCCTTCCACCACGTTCGCCACACGGTGCCGCTGCTGATGGCCTGCGGTGCACGGCTGCCCGCCCACCATGAAGTGCTGCGGCGGGCGATCGTCGAGTATGTTGACGAGGAGTTCGGCCACGAGGAATGGATACTCGACGATATCGTCGCCTGCGGCGGCGATCGCGTCGCGGCTCGACAGGCCACGCCCGGCCTCGATGCGGAACTGATGGTTGCCTACGCGTACGACTGGATCGCACGGCGCAACCCGGTCGGGTTCTTCGGCATGGTGCATGTGCTGGAGGGCACGAGCGCGGCGATCGCCACCGCGGCGGCCGACAGCCTCTCGCGCAGCCTCGGCCTGACGTCGGCGTTCAGCTATCTGCGTTCGCACGGCAGCCTCGACCTGGAGCATGTGCGCATGTTCGGGCTGCTGATGGACGGGCTGGTCGATCCCGACGACCAGGCAGCCGTGGTGCACATGGCACGCGTGATGTACCGGCTGTACGGGAACCTGTTCCGGGCGCTGACGCCGCCGGCGGCGACCGACCGGGTGCCGCCACCGCTGGCCGCGGTTTCGCATGCGTCGGCGGTGGCGGCATGACCGCCGGACTGAACGTGCTGCTCACCGGTGCGACCGGTGGCATCGGCCGGGCGTTCGCCGGCGTGCTGGCGCCACGCTGCTCGACGCTGCTGCTTGCCGGGCGTGACCCGGACCGGCTGCAGGCGCTCGCCGCATCGCTGGCCGGGCCGCATCCGTCGCTGGCCATCGTCACGGTCGTGGCCGACCTGTCCACCGGCGCCGGCCGCGCGGCGGTGGCCGCCGCGGTGCAGGCCCTGCCGGGTGGGCTGGACGTGCTGGTGAACAATGCCGGCGTCGGCGACTTCGCATGGTTCGAGACCGAGCCGGAGGCGGACATCGAACGCGTGGTCGCGACCAACCTGCTGGCGCCAGTGCTGCTCACGCGGATCCTGCTGCCGGCCATGCGCCGCGGGCCGCGGGCGACGGTAGTCAATGTCGGTTCGATCCTGGGCGACATCGGCCACCCGGGCAACGTCGTCTACAGCACCACCAAGCATGCGCTGCGTGGCTTCAGCGAGGCGCTTCGCCGGGAACTGCATGGCAGCGGCATCCGCGTGCAGTACCTCGCCCCGCGCGCGACGCGCACGCCGTTGAACAGCACTGCGCAGCTGGCCCTCGATGCAGAACTCGGCCACGCGAGCGATCCGCCCGAGACGGTCGCACGCGCATTGCTGGCGCTGCTCGATGGCGGGCGCGCCGAGATGCACCTGGGATGGCCGGAGCGGTTCTTCGTCCGGCTCAACCGCCTGCTGCCGTCGGTCGTCGACCGGGCACTGGGCAGCCGTGCTGCCGTGGTCCGGCGGCACGCCACTGGAACGAAAGGATGAAAGACATGATCGACATGGACCGGCGCAAGGTGGTTTCCGGATGGCTGGGCGTGGCAGTGGCCGCGATGTCGGGGCTCCCGGGGGGGGCGGCATGGGCTGGACCGGAGGATCCGGTCGCCGCGCTGCAGTCCGAGTGGGAGCAGATCAAGTACCGGCAGCCGGCCGATCGGCAGGAGCGCGCGTTCGAGGCGCTCGCGAAGAAGGCTGCGGCGGTGCGCGAAGCGTTCAGGGACCGCGCCGACGTGGATATCTGGTATGCGATCGTGGTATCGAGCTACGCCGGCGCGAAGGGTGGCCTCGGTGCATTGTCACTGGTGCGGGATGCGCGGGCCGCGCTCGAGCAGGCGATCGCGCGCGACCCGAAGGCGCTCGAAGGCTCAGCCTACACCAGCCTGGGCTCGCTGTATTATCAGGTGCCCGGGTGGCCGATCGGCTTCGGCGACAAGGACAAGGCCCGCGAGCTTCTCGGCCGCGCGCTCGCCATCAATCCGCGCGGCATCGATCCGAACTTCTTCATGGGCGACTTCCTGTACCGAACCGGCGACTACGAAGGCGCGAAGCGTTCGCTGGAACTGGCGCTGCAGGCACCGCCGCGCCCGGCGCGGCCGCTTGCCGACGAGGGGCGCCGGCGCGAGGCCGAGGCGCTGCTCGCGCTGGTCAGGCAGAAGTTGAACTGATGCTCCGACTGACCGATGCGCCTGCTGCTGGTTGAGGACGACGATTCGCTGGGCGCCGGTATCCGCGATGCGCTGGAGCGCAGCCGCTACCTCGTCGAGTGGGTGCGCGACGGGGCGCTCGGCCTGGAGGCCCTGCGCAGCGGCGGCTTCGACCTGGCGGTACTCGACCTCGGCCTGCCGCGGCTCGACGGGATGCAGGTGCTGCGCCAGGCGCGCGATGCGGGCGTGCGCACGCCGGTCCTGGTGCTGAGCGCGCGCGACACCACCACGCAGCGCATCGGTGGTCTGGACGCCGGCGCGGACGACTACATGGTCAAGCCGTTCGATATCGACGAACTGCTCGCCCGGCTGCGCGTGATCGAGCGCCGCCACCGCGGTGCCGTCGCCAATCTCGTCACGCATGGCGACCTGGAGATCGATACGGCTGCAATGTCGGTCCGCCTGCGTGGCCAGGCGGTGGCGCTGCAGCGGCGGGAATTCCTGCTGCTGCGCAAGCTGATCGACCACGCCGGGCAGGTCATGAGCCGGCAGCAGCTTGAGGAATCGATCTACGGCTGGGACGGTGACGTCGAGAGCAATGCGCTGGAGGTCCATGTGCACAACCTGCGTCGCAAGCTGTATCCGGGCTTGATCCGCACCGTGCGCGGCGTGGGCTACGTGGTCGACGCGCTCGCGGTGCGGGAGGGCGCGTGAGCGGCGGTCGTACCGGGGCCGGGCATTCGATCCGCCTGCTGCTGCTCGCGGGCACGACGCTGATCCTGCTGGCGGTCATGGGCGCCAGTGCACTGCTGTCCTTCCGCTCCGCCCAGAAAGAAGCTGAAGAACTCTTCGATGCGCGGCTCGCGACCTCGGCCCGGGTGATCGAAAGCCTGATTGCCCGGTCGCTGGAAACCGCGACCATCGAGGCGCCTCTGGTGATGGCGTTGCCCGAGCCGCTGCAGGACGACGGTGGGCATCGCGACCGTCCCACGGCGCTTGGCCACTACTACGAGACGCATATCGCCTACCAGGTATGGAGGGTGGTCGACGGCGTACCGCCGAGCCTGCTCGCGCGGTCCAGTTCGGCGCCCCAGGAGCCGATCTCCGCGCTCGAGCCCGGCTTCTCGGAGCGGATGATCGATGGCCGACTCTGGCGGGTGTTTGCGCTTGCGAGCGGTCCGGTCTGGATCCTTGCCGGCGAGCGCGACGATGCCCGTGCCGAACTCACCGAGGAACTTGGCCTGGCGGTCACCGCGCCGATGTTGCTGGGCCTGCTGCTGGTGCTGTCCGCCAGCGCTGGCCTGATCGGCTACGGCCTGGCACCCTTGTCGGAACTGGCCCAGCGCATCCGCGACCGGGCGCCCCAGGCGTTCGGAGGGATCGAACTGACCCGGGTTCCGGCGGAGATCGAACCGGTGGTGGCGGCCCTCAACGGGCTGCTGGGCCGGGTGCGCGATACGCTGGACCGGGAAAGACGCTTCGTCGACGCCGCCGCGCACGAATTGCGCACGCCGCTGGCTGCGCTTCGGCTGCATGCGCAGAACCTGCAGCGTGCGCGCGACGAGGCCGAGCGCGCCGTATCGATGGCGCGAGTTCTCGAAGGCGTCGAGCGCACCGCGCACCTCGCCGAGCAGATGCTGGCGCTGAGTCGGGCGGGGCGCCCGGGCGCAGACCATGATGCGGTGCCGCTGCGTGAAGTGGTCGCCGACGCGGTGCGCCAGCGCGAAGCGGCCGCGCAGGCCAGCGGGCATCGGATCGAACTGCTGCTGTGCGAAGACTCCTGCACCCGGGCGGCCGATGCCTCGGCGCTGTCCAGCATGGCCGGCAACCTGATCGACAACGCGCTTCGCTATTCGCCGCGGGGGAGCCCGGTGGTCGTGGCGCTTGAACGGCGCGGGACGCAGGCGGTGCTGACGGTGTCCGATCACGGCGCAGGCATTCCGGCTGCGCTGCGCGAGCGGGTGTTCGAACCCTACTACCGCGTGCCCGGCGCCGCGGGGAACGGCAGCGGTCTCGGCCTTTCCATCGTCCGTGAAGTGGTCGATCGGCTCGGCGGCAGCATCACGATCGGGGAACCGCCGGAGGGCGGCAAGGGTACCCGCGTGGAGGTACGCCTGCCGCTCGGCTGACCGGGTGGTCCGGTCCGGGCTGCGGGCGACGGTCTGTCCTGCTGCCTGCGGCGATCCCGGGTGGCGGTACCGCAGGGCCGGGCGCAGGGCGGGCATCCTTCGTGCGATGGGTACGGGGTGTGAGCCGTTCGCCTGCGGGTGCCGGCGCACCGGACGGGGCACCTGTCGCACGCCCGCCGCCAGCCCACCCATACAGGAGATCCGGCCATGAACGTCGATCCGACCGCGCACGGCCCCGATACCCTGGCGGTATCCGGCCACCCTTGCCCCGTTCGCTGGAGTACTGCGGCGTTCGGCCTGCAACCGGATGCGCGGCCGGGCGAGGACCTGTCGCTGGGCGAGCACCTCCACCATTGCCGACGCGTCAGCGGTCGGCTGTTCGGCCTGCAGTGCGGCGTGGAGGCCGCGCACGCATACCTGTCGGGCAGGGTGGTGACGACGCTGGCGGTGGTGATGGCAGCAGCGGCATTCGCCTTCATCGTGTCGTAGTGGATGTCGGAATCCGGATGGCCTGGGTCCCTGCCTGAGGCGACAGGCGCACTCGAAGGCATCCTTGACGCCCGGGAGGGGCCGCTCGAGCCGCCGATACGCGCCGAGATCTTCGGCCAGCAGCGCTTCGCGCAGCATGGCCGCAGCCTTGGCGAGACACATCGGGCCGCGCGCGCCAGTACATCGGCGAAGGCATTCTTCCCTCGCCTGCGCAGCAACATCCGGACGCTGCGGGCAGCGCACCGGTACATCGGCCTGCAGGCAGAGGCGGGCTACGACGTCAGCCCGGCCGCGGAGTGGCTGCTCGACAACTTCCACCTGATCGAGGGCCAGCTCAAGGCGATCCACGATGGTCTGCCTCGCCGCTACTTTCGCGCGCTGCCGGTACTGCTGGACGAGCCGCTGGCGGGTCTGCCCCGTGTCTATGGGGTCGCCTGGGCCTATGTCGCGCATAGCGATGGAGCGTTCGACCCCGACCTGCTGGCGGGGTTCCTGGCCGCCTACCAGGAGACGCGGTCGCTCGACCTGAGCGAGATGTGGGCACTGCCGACCACGCTGCGCGTGGTCCTGGTCGAGAACCTGCGTCGCCTGGCGGAGCGGCTGGCAGCGCACAAGGCGGTGCGCGAAATGGCGAACGTCTGCTGCGATCGACTGGGAGAGGCCAGCGTCGAGGGGTTGGAGGCGGTCCTCGTGCGCCTGCGTCCGCGCGGGCTCGAATCGGTGTTCCTCGCCCAGTTGGCGCAGCGGATGGCGGATCGTCGTGCATCGGCCGCCCGTGGGCCTCCGTCGGTGATCGCGCAATGGTTGGCCGAGCGGCTGCCGGACCCGGTCGCCGTACAGGCTCAGCAGATCGCGGACCAGACCGCGGACAACCTCAGCGTGAGCAATGCAGTGAACTCGCTGCGCGCCATCGGCGATGCGGACTGGCAGGGGATCGTCGCGCGCTCCAGTCCGCTGATGCAGGCCATGCTGGCTTCGCCGGTGTTCCAGGCCGAGCATGCGGTCACGCGTGATCGCACGTTGCATGCGATCGAACGCCTGGCGCACCGCAGCGGGCTGTCCGAACTGTCCGTGGCGCGCCTCCTGCTGTCGCACATGCAGGCAGACCCTGATGCAGGCTCGGAGCGTGCCGTCGCCGGGTTCTGGCTCCACGGGGCGGGGCGGGCCGAGCTCGAACGTTCGCTCGGTACCGGCGGCCGGGCTTACCCATGGCATCCGCGCTGGCTGCGGGCACTGCGCCTTCCCCTCTATGCCGGTACGGTCGCCGCCGGCACGATAGCCCTGACCCTGCTGATGCTCGCGCTGGCCGGCACGGACCTGCGCGATGTGGGAGAGGCCGGCTGGCTGGCCCTGGTCGGGGTAGCGCTGATGCTGGTGCCCGCATCGGAAGCAGTGCTGGCCGTGGTCAACCGCCTGATCAGCGAATCGACGCAGCCGGTGCCACTGTCCCGGCTTGCGCTGGACGAGGGCCTGCCCGACACACTGCGAACGCTCGTGGTGATCCCGGCGATGCTGGTGGACGCAGCCTGCATCGCGCAGCTCGCGCACCGGATCCGTCTGCACTACCTGTCGAACCCCGAGCGCAATGCGCAGTTCGCGCTGTTGACGGACTGGGTGGATGCCGATCAAGCCCGGTTGCCGGACGATGCTGCGCTGCTGTCCGACGCGGTGGCCGCGGTCACTGCGCTGAACCGGTTGCATCCTTCGGGTAACGACCGTGCGCGCTTCCTGTTGCTCCACCGGCCCAGGCGCTACAGCCCGTGCGAGCGCCGATGGATCGGATGGGAGCGCAAGCGCGGCAAGCTCGAGCAGTTGCTGCACCGGCTGGCGACGGGTCGTGCCGGCGGCGAGGCGGATCCTTTCCTGGACCTCGGCGACCTGTCGATGACGGCGGATGCGACGCGCTACGTCCTGACTCTGGACAGTGACACCCGTCTTCCGCCCGGGCGGCTGCGCGAACTGGTCGGGGTGGCCGCACACCCGGGGAACACGCCCAGGCTGTCGGCCGATGGCCGAAGGGTGGATGCCGGCCATGCGATCTTCCAGCCGCGAGTGGTGACGCCGCTGTCTTCACCGCGCGAGTTCACCCTGTACCACTGGCTCTTTGCGGGTCAGGACGGCATCGATCCGTACAGCGCCGCGACGTCCGAGGTCTACCAGGACCTGTTCGACGAGGGAACCTTCACCGGAAAGGGGCTGATGGACGTGCAGGCCGTGGCAGCGGTCCTGGGCGGCCACCTTCCGGAAGGTCAGGTCCTCAGCCACGACCTGCTCGAAGGCGCCATCGCGCGCTGTGCGGCGGTGACCGACATCACCCTGATCGAGGACTCACCGTTCCATGCGGACGTGGCTGCCTCGCGCGTGCATCGCTGGACGCGCGGCGACTGGCAGCTGCTGCCGATCCTGTTCGGGCAGGGCCGGCTGCCGTTGGGGGCGGTAGGGCGCTGGAAGATGCTCGACAACCTTCGCCGCTCGCTCGTCGCGCCGACGTCGCTGCTGCTGGTCGTGCTCGCGCTGTCGGGCGCGACCGTCCCACCGTGGGTGGCGCTGGTGCTCGTCGGGGCCGCGTTCACCGCGGGGCCAGCCATGGGTGCGCTCGCGGCCAACCTGCCGTCGCGCGACGACCTGGCCCTGCGCCACTTCTATGCGCATGCACTGATCGACCTGGCGCGCGCGGCCTGCGGTGGGTTGTGGCACATGGCGCAACTGCTGCAGCAGGCGATGCTGTACCTGGGCGCCATCGTGCTGGCGCTGCATCGCACCTTCGTCAGCCGTCGCCATCTGCTGCAGTGGACCACTGCCGCCGATGCTCAGGCGAGTGCACAGGCCGGTTTCGCGGCCGTGCTGCGCCGGCATGCCGCTGAGCCGGCCATCGCTGCCCTCGTCATGGGCCTGCTGCTGGCCGCAGGTTCGCCGTGGCCGGTACTCACGGTGGCGGTCTGCCTTGCCTGGGGGGCATCCCCGGTCTGGACCTGGTGGGCGAGCCGGCGACGGACGGAGGCTCCGGCGCGCGCGCTCGCCGCGGGCGACGCGGCCTACCTGGAGGGCGTTGCCCGGGACACCTGGCGCCTGTTCGAGCGTTGCGTGGGTCCTGCCGACAACCACCTGCCGCCGGACAACCTGCAGGTCGCGCCGTACGACATGGTCGCCCACCGCACGTCGCCCACCAACGTCGGTCTCTACCTGCTGAGCATCGCCTGCGCGCACCGCTTCGGATGGATCGGCCCGCAGGAGCTGCTGGCTCGGATCGACGCGACGCTGGGCACTCTGGACGGATTGCAACGCCATCGTGGTCACTTCCTGAACTGGTACGACACCCGCACCTGCGAGCCGCTGATGCCCATGTACGTGTCGACTGTCGACAGTGGCAACCTGAGCGGCCACCTGCTCGCGGTCGCGCAGGCGTGCCGCGAACTCGCCGCGCAGGGCGCCCTGCCGGCCGGATCGGCGCCGATGGCGGCGGCCCTGTCCGGTTCCCTGCAGCGGATCAGTGCCTTGCGTCGACTGTGGCCCGAACTGCTTGCCTCGCTCGAACCCGGGTCGGCGCTCGTCCGCCTGCTCGATGCCGGGGCGTGCCCGATGGAGGGCCGCGCCGTGCTGGCATCCGTGCAGCGGTCGTTGCCGCAGGCCAGGCTGGAACTCCACCGGCTGGTCTGCTCCGATTCGCCAGACCCGGCTCGTGCGCCTGCGGTGGTCGTGGTGCCGAAGCATTGCAGCGAACTGCTGTGGGCGCTGGAGGACTACCTCGGGCTCATGCAAGCGTGCGTGCGCGAGGCGGAGGCGATGATCGAGGCGGACGGGTCCGATGCGATCGGGCGCCTGCGCGCGATCGCCGAGCGATGCGAGGCAATGGCCTGGGCCCCGGAGTTCGGGTTCCTCTATCACGGTCGTCGCCACCTGTTCCACATCGGGTTCCGGGTCGCCGAACAGGAACTCGACGCAGGCTTCTACGACCTGCTCGCATCCGAGTCCCGGCTGACCAGCCTGCTGGCGATCGCCAAGGGCGACGTCCCGGTCGCGCACTGGTCTTCGCTCGGCCGGCCGTTCTATGCACTGGGCACCCGTGCCGGACTGCGCTCGTGGTCCGGATCGATGTTCGAGTACCTGATGCCCACGCTCATGCTGGAGGAGCCCGATGGCAGCGTCCTGAACGAGGCCGCGCGGGTGGCGGTGGAGGAGCAGATCGCCTACACGGCAGGGCAGGGCGTGCCGTGGGGCCTCTCGGAGTCCGCCCATGCCGGTCGCGACCACACGCTGGCCTACCAGTATTCTCCGCAGGGCGTGCCGCGGCTGGCGCTGCGTCGTACCCCGGTGGACGAACTGGTGGTCGCACCCTATGCAACCGCACTGGCTGCACAGGTTGCGCCGCGCCGGGCCCGGTGCAACCTGGCGTCCCTGCAGGACCTGGGTGGGCGCGGTCGCTACGGCTTCATCGAAGCGCTCGACTTCACGCCGGCACGGCAGGCGAGCGGGGATGTGTTCACCCCCGTCGGCACCTTCATGTCGCATCACCAGGGCATGACGATCGTTGCGCTGGCCAACGTGCTGCTTGGCGCACCCGTACAACGCTGGGGGATGGCCGATCCGCGGATCGAGGCGGTGTCCTCGCTGCTGCACGAGCGTGCGCCGCGCGAGGTGTCGATGCGGCACGCTCCGCCATCGGCACCGGCGCCACGGGTGCTGCGCAGGCAGGTACCGCGCGTGCTTCGCGAACTGCGGCCCGGAGCGGCGGCGGTCGAGCCGACGCACCTGCTGTCCAATGGTCGCTACCACGTCTCGCTGCGCGCCAACGGAGCCGGCTGGAGCCGGCGCGGGCACGTCGGCATCACGCGATGGCGTGACGACCTGCTGCGCGACGCCTGCGGCAGCTTCCTGTACGTGCGCCGTACCGGGCAGGACCGGTCCGTGTCGATCACCAGCCATCCCGCGCCCGACGCCGGAGCGTCCTACGAATCGGTGTTCCACGCCGACCGAGTATGCTTCGATGCCCGCTGGCCGTCGATGCGGGCACACGTCACGGTCTGGGTGAGCCCGGAAGACGACATCGAGTTCAGGCAGGTGGAGCTGAACAACCTCGGCGATGCCCTGCTCGACATCGAACTGATGTCCAGCCTGGAAGTCACGCTCAGCGAACCGGCCGCAGACGAGGCTCACCCCGCGTTCACGAACCTGTTCGTGCGCGCCGGGTGGGACGCGACCGACCAGGCCCTGATGTTCGAGCGCACGCCACGCCTGCCGACCGAAGCGGCGCTGCAGGTGGCGCATTTCCTGGCCGAAGGCGATCCCTGCGTGGTCGGCGTGAGGGTGCAGACCGACCGCCAGCGCTGGCTCGGACGCAACCACGATGCCGGACTGCCGCTGGCCGCGTTCGAGGATCCGCCCGTCGGCCTGGCGCCCCTCGAGGACGTGCAGGCGCTGGACACCGGCCTCGACCCGGTCGCCTGCTTCGCCGTGCGCCTGCGCATCGCACCCGGTGGACGCGCGAGGCTCACCTTCGCCACGGCGGCGGCTGATGACGCCGGCACCTTGCGCGCGATTGTGGACAAGTACCGGCAGCCGACGCACGTCGCTCGCGCCTCGCTGATGTCGGCGACGCTCGGCGGCATCCGGCTGCACGTGGTCCGACTGAGTCCCGCCAACCTGGCTTCGATCCAGACGCTGACGACGGCACTCGTGGCCACGGTGAGCCGGCCCCCCGCATCCGGCGAGCCGGAGGAGCGCGGTGTCGGCTGTGATCGCAGGTTGCTCTGGCGCTTCGGCATCTCCGGGGAGCTGCCACTGATCCTCGTCTCGGCAGGATCGATGCACGGCATCGGCCTGGTGCGCGCGCTGGCCGAAGCGCTCCGCCTGTGGTCCTGGGGCGGCGTGGCCTGCGACCTGGTCGTCCTGAACAGCGAGGCGCTTTCTTACCACATGCCGCTGCAGCAGGCGATCGCCGCGCTGCGCGACCGTCACTCGGCCGAGGGCGCGCTGCAGGGCGCCGTGACGCGGACGGCCTTCCACCTGCTTCGCACCGAGGAATGCTCGGCGGGCGAACTGGCATCCCTGCATGCGCTGGCCCGGTTCCACCTGGTCGCGGATGGCCGTCCGCTGGCGCAGCGCGTTCGCGAGTGGACCGATGCCCATGCACAGGCACTGGCTTCCCGCAAGGCGGCAGGGCAGGTCGTGGTGCCGTTGCGCCCCGGCAGGGCCGGGATGCCCGGTGCTGCTGCCGGTCGCTTCATCGACGCAGGGGGCGAGTTCGAATTCGACGTCGGCGAGGGGATGGGGCCGGAGCGGCCGTGGATGAACGTGCTGTCCAATCCCGGCTTCGGTGCGCAGATCTCGGAGGCCGGCGGCGGCTACACGTGGGCGATCAACAGCCGGCTCAACCAGCTGACCCCCTGGTCGAACGACGCGGTGGGCGATCCGCCTTCGGAGTGGTTCCTGATCCAGGAGCCGCGCACCGGCCGTGCATGGACGGTAGCACCGTCGGCGCGGGGTGATGCGGGCACGACCTATCGCATCACGCATGGGCAGGGCTATACGGTGATCCGTCACCGGATGGGCGACCTGGAGGTGATGGCCAGTTGGTGCGTCGATCCGGTCGTAGCCGTGAAGCAGGTCAGCATCCGCCTGGTGAACCATGGCAGCGTGCCCCTGCGCATGCGGGTGGTGGCGATCGCCGAGTGGATGATGGGCGCCAGCCGCTCGGACCGTGCCACCGTGCACACCAGCCACCATTCGGTCGAACTGCCCGACGCGGGCGATGTCCCTGATGCAGCGGTCGTCGACGCCCGTAGCCGCGCGCCCGTGCCCCGGCGGCTCGAAGTGCTGCTTGCCACGCAGGCGGAACACGGTGCGGGGTTCGGCGAGGGCACCGCCTTCCTCGCGCTGGCGGGTGCGCCGGGTGGGGATGCGTCGCCGGTCGGCTGGACCTGCGACCGGCGGGAGTGCTTCGACCCGCAGGGCCGGCTCGCATTGCCGGCCCGACCGGGCGGGCGCAGCGGCGCGGGGCTGGATCCCTGTGCGCTGCTTGCCACCGAAGTGGTGCTGCAGGCTGGTTCACCGTGCGAGCGGGTCTTCCTGATCGGCCATGCAGACGCACCCGAGGCTGCCCGCGCACTGGCGCGCCAGTGCGCACTGCCTGCACCCGCGGCACGCATCGAGGGCGTGCGCGCGCACTGGGACCGTCTGCTGGGGGCCATCGAGGTCCAGACGCCGGATCCCCTGTTCGACGCGCTGGTGAACCGGTGGCTGCTATACCAGGCGATCACCTGCCGTCTGTGGTCGAAGTCGGGGTTCTACCAGGCGGGCGGGGCGTCCGGATTCCGCGACCAGCTGCAGGATGCAATGGCACTGGCGTGGACCGCCCCGGCGATGCTGCGCACGCAGATCATCACCTGCGCCGGCCGGCAGTTCCCGGAAGGCGACGTGCAGCACTGGTGGCATGCACCGGGAGGGGCCGGCGTGCGCACCCGTTTCTCGGACGACCTGCTCTGGTTGCCGCTGGCCTGCGCGCATTACGTACAGGCCACCGGCGACGGCCGGCTGCTGGACGAGCCGGCGGCCTTCCTCGAAGGCGCAGCGATCCCGGACGGTGCGGAGGATTCGTATTACACGCCCGCGGTGTCCAGCCTCGTGGCCAGCGTCTACGAGCATGCGGCACTTGCCCTCGATCGCAGCCTTCGCACCGGCGCGCACGGACTGCCGTTGATGGGGACCGGCGACTGGAACGACGGCATGAACCGCGTCGGGCACGAAGGACGCGGCGAGTCGGTGTGGCTCGGCTGGTTCCTCTGCCGGGTGGTATCGGTATTCGCGCCGCTCGCCATCGCCCGCGGCGAGGCCGGGCGAGCCGAGCGCTGGACGCGGGCGTCGCAGGGCTGGCGCGAGGCGCTCGACGGACCGGCCTGGGACGGCCACTGGTACCGTCGCGCGTTCTTCGACGATGGCAGTGCGCTCGGTGCGTCCGCAAATGCGGAAGCGCAGATCGACCTCATCGCCCAGGCATGGGCGGTCCTTTCGGGCGCCGCGCCACTGCACCGGCAGCGGCTGGCCATGGATGCGGTCGATGCCCGGCTGACCGACCGCCAGGCAGGACTGCTGCAATTGCTGGCGCCGCCGTTGAAGCATGCCCAGCCGGTGGCCGGCTACATCCAGGCGTATCCGCCCGGCGTTCGCGAGAACGGCGGGCAGTACTCGCATGCCGGCGTCTGGGCGCTGATGGCGCGAGCAGCGCTGCTGCGGGCGGGCGAGAGCGATGGCGATCCGGATCTGCCCTGGACGTACTTCACCTGGCTCAGCCCCGCACACCGGTCCGCGCATCCGGTGCATGGACCGCTCTACCGGATCGAGCCGTACGTGATGGCCGGTGACACCTGCAGCCAGCCGCCGTATGTCGGGCGTGGCGGATGGAGCTGGTACACCGGAGCCGCCGCGTGGATGCATCGGGCTGCGATCGAATCCATCGTCGGCCTGCAGATCGACGCGCATGGCCTGTCCTTCGCCCCCTGCCTGCCGTCGCACTGGCAGCGCGCTGCGCTCACCCTGCGCCGCGAAGGCCAGGTGCTGCGCTTCACGCTGATCCGGGTCGAGGCGAACGATCTGGCGACGTTGGCCGAGCGGGAGCAGGGGCGTCTGCTGGCACCCGGCGAGCGACTCGATTGGCCAGGCCTGCCCTCCGGCTCGCATGTCGTCGTGCCGCTGGTGTCCCCTGCGCCGCCGGTGCACTGACACGGCCCGCGGACGCGGCGGTGCGCGGATGCGACAAGGCCGCGACCGACGGCGTGACGGATGGGGTGGCGCGGCAGCGGGGCCGTACGTTCCGGGGTATCCTGCGCCAGCCTTGCGGCAGCGGGCGCCTTGAGCCAGTCGGGGACCGGTGCAGGGCTGCCGCACGTGCCTGGCCGCCGGCGGCCAAGGGCGCATCCCATGGAATGGCCCAGCCTTCCACCGCATCGCTTCCGGGACGGCCAGGGGCGCGTGCCGGCATCGATCGTCCCTGGCCGTGGAGTCGTTCTCGATGGAAGCCCTGCTCATCTCGACCGGCGTGGTCGCACTCGCCGAGATCGGGGACAAGACCCAGTTGCTGGCCTTCATCCTGGCCGCCCGTTTCAAGAAGCCGGTGCCGATCATCGCCGGTATCCTGTGCGCCACGCTCGTCAATCACGGCCTGGCTGGTGCGCTGGGGGCCTGGATCACCTCGGTGGTCAGCCCGGAAGCGATGCGCTGGATCCTCGGGCTGTCCTTCATCGGCATGGCGGTCTGGACGTTGATTCCCGACCGTATCGAGGAGGAAGAGACGCAGGTCGCCAGGCACCTGGGCGTGTTCGGCGCGACGCTGGTGACCTTCTTCCTGGCCGAGATGGGCGACAAGACGCAGATCGCGACCGTCGCGCTGGCGGCACACTACGCCGCACCGCTGATGGTGGTGGTCGGCACCACGCTCGGCATGCTGGTGGCCGACGTGCCCGCGGTGTTCGTGGGCAACCGGTTCGCCGCGAAGATCCCGATGAAGCTCGTGCATTCGATCGCGGCGGGCATCTTCGCGGTGATGGGTGTGCTGACGTTGCTGGGCATCGACAACCTTTTCGGATGAGAGCAGACACCGCATGAGCATGCGCAACGGATTCGACGCCGGAGGCGGGGACGACCACGAGGACGACGAAGATCGCGACGACGGCGCCACGGCGGGACCGGTCGAGGACGACGGCGAGAGCTGCCCGCTGTGCGGCTTCTTCAACAGCCCGGCCGTCGGCGACACTTGCAGCCACCACCGTGCCTGGGTGTGGGACGACGTGGTCGAGGGCAGCCCGGTGTACGACGAGTTCGCCATGGCCTGGTCGGACTTCTCCGAACTCGCATCGAACGCGGAAGACGTGGCGGAGTTCGCCGATAATGCGCTCGGGCTGGCCGAGTCGCTGTCGCTGCCGGACGCGCTGGTCGCCTACGCGCACTGGGAGAACGCGCCGCTCGACGTGTTCGTGGAACTGTCCGGTGCGGCGGTCGGCGAGGGCTGGACCGTGTCGGGTCCACTGGGTGGTACCGGCTACTGCGTGTACCTCGAGTCCGACGAGCGCGCCCATGCGGCGACCGATGGCTACCGCGCGCTGCTCGCCGCGATCGACCCGGGTCGATGAGCGAGCGCCCGCAACCAAGGAGGATGACGCCGTGAGCAACGAAGCGATGATCAGTACGATGATGAAGGCCTGGCGGTTCCTCTACCGCCGCGGCTTCATCGAGGGCTTCGGCCACATCAGCGCGCGCATACCGGACAGCGACCAGTGGATGATCACGCGCCATTCGCTCGGGCCCGACGTGCAGCCGGAGGATTTCCTCGTGCACGACCTCGAGGGACGCCGGGTGTCGGGCAAGGGCGACATGCCGGGCGAGTATCCGATCCACCTCGAGATACTGAAAGCGCGGCCGGACGTCGGCAGCCTGGTGCACTACCATGGCATGTATTCGACCGCGTTCACCACCAGTTCGCGCCCGACGCTCAAGGCGGTGCACCTGATGGGCACCCTTTTCCATGACGGCGTGCCGACCTACCATGACCCACGGCTGGTCAGCACCCCCGAGCGGGGGCAGGCGCTGGTGAAGGCGCTCGGCCCGCACCGGGCGGTCCTGATGCGCGCGCATGGCGCGGCGATTACCGGTGACACCATCGAGGAGATGGTCGCGGGCGCGTTCCTGTTCGAGGAGAATGCGCATCGTGCGGTGATCAGCGCGCAGATCGGCGAACCGGTGTGGATCGAGGACGCGCTGGCGAAGGACGCCGGCGAGGAACTGGTGCGCTCGCGCGGCCCGTTCCGCCGCGTGTGGGCACTGCTCGAGGCAGACGAGGCGGCCGAGGCGGCCCGCCGCTGAACGGAAGAGGACGACAGGATGCGCATTCGACACGATGACCGGCGACCGGCTGCCCGTGGTCGCGAGCCACTGGCGGCGATCGCCGCCGCGCTGCTGCTCGCGGCGCCGGCCCTGCCGATGGCCGCACCCGCATGGGCCCAGGATTTCCCCAGCCGTCCGATCCGGGTGGTGCTGCCCTTCGCCGGTGGCACCGACGTGGTCGCCCGCCTGCTCGCGCAGCGGATGTCGGCCTCCCTGGGCCAGCAGGTGCTGCCCGACCAGCGGCTCGGGGCGGGCGGCAACATCGCCCACGAGGCGGTGGCCAGGGCGGCCCCGGATGGCTACACGCTGCTGATGGCAGCCCCGCCGGTGGTGCTCAATCCGCTGCTCAACCCGAAGGTCGGCTTCGATCCGGTGCGTGACTTCGCGCCAGTGGCGGTGGTGGCAGCGATCCCGAGCGTGCTGGTCGTACATCCGCTGGTGCCGGCAAAGAGCGTGAAGGAACTGACCGCGCTGGCGCGCCGCAGTCCGGACAAGCTGAGCTACGGATCGGGGGGCGTGGGCTCGACGCCGCATCTGGCCTCCGAACTGCTGCGCTCGCTGGCCGGGGTGAGGATGCTGCACGTGCCGTACAAGAGCGCGACGATCGCGCTGGGCGGTGCGATGGGTGGCGAAGTCGACGTGGTCGTGGTCGCCTCGTCGAGCGCCGCACCGTACGTGAAGAATGGCCGGCTGCGTGCGCTGGCGGTGCTCGACACACGGCGGGTAGCGTCGATGCCGGACGTTCCGACCGCGGCAGAGGCCGGCTTCCCGCAACTGCTTGCGGTCAACTGGTACGCGCTGCTCGCCCCGCGCGACACGCCGGCGGCGATCGTCGAGCGCCTGAACGTCGAGGCGGTGAAGGCGATCAACGCGCCCGAGACGCGGGAGCGCCTGACCGGCATCGGCGGGGAGCCCCTGTCGACCACGCCGGCGCAGACGGCCGTGTTCCTGCGCGACGAGATCGCGCGCTGGGGCAAGGTGATCCGCGAGGCCGGCGTCAAGGCCGAGTGAGCTGCGTGGGCCTGCCGCTGCGCGCGTGCATCGGTGCCTCCGTCGCGGTGGCGGCCGCAGCGACGCTGTCGCCGGTCCATGCGCAGGACTACCCGACGCGGCCGATCCGGCTGGTAGTGTCGTTCGCCGGTGGTACCGATGTCGTGGCACGCCTGGTTGCCCAGGGCCTGTCCGGCCTGCTCGGCCAGCCGGTGGTGATCGACCAGCGGCTGGGGGCCGGTGGCAACATCGCGCACGAGGCGGCCGCGCGCGCGGCGCCGGATGGCTACACGCTGCTGATGTCCGGGTCGCCGCTGGTGCTCAACCCGCTGCTCAACCCGCGCGTTCGCTACGACCCGGTGAAGGATTTCATCCCGGTGGCGATGGTGGCGTCGATTCCGCGCGTGCTCGTGGTCCATCCCTCGGTGCCGGCCCGGAGCCTGAAGGAACTCGTTGCCCTCGCGCGCCGGCATCCAGGCAAGCTCAACTACGGCTCCGGCGGCGTGGGATCGACGCCGCACCTGGCGACCGAACTGCTGCAGTCGCTGGCAGGCATGAAAATGCTGCACGTGCCCTACAAGAGCGCGACGATCGCACTGGCCGGTGCGATGGCCGGGGAGGTAGACGTGGTCGTGGTCTCCTCCGCCAGCGCCGCCGCCTACGTGAAGGACGGTCGCCTGCGGGCGCTCGTGGTGCTCGACCGCAACCGACTGGCTTACATGCCCGAGGTGCCGACCGCGGCCGAGCTGGGGTATCCGCAGCTGATGGCGGAGGGCTGGTACGCGCTGCTTGCGCCGCGCGACACGCCCGTGGCCATCGTCGAGCGGCTCAACACCGCTGCGGTCAGGGCCATGGGCAGCCCCGAGACGCGCGAGCGGCTGGCCGGCATCGGCGGTGAGCCGATGTCCACCACCGCGCCCCAGGCCGCAGCGTACATCCGCGACGACATGGCGCGCTGGGCCGGCGTGATCCGCGCCGCTGGCATCAAGGCGGACTGACCGGCCCGCTAGGCGCCGTGCAGGTGCTCGGCCATCCAGTCGGCCGTCAGCGGGCGGAAGCGGTAGCTGATGTTGAAGCAGACGTGGTTGCCGTCCTCGAAGACCACCAGCTCGGTCGGTCCCGAGGCGGCCCGCTTCAGGCGCTCACCTTCGGACGGCGGGATCAGCCGGTCGCCGCCACCGAACACGATCAGCAGCGGGCAGTGGATGTTCCGGGCGCGGCCTTCGAGAGTGAGGCCGGCGACCACTGCGTCCGCCTCGGCCTGCGTGCGGGCATGCGCCCGGGCGGCGAACACCTGCTGCGACACCAGGGGCATCTTCGGCAGCACCGGTGCGAAGTCGAACGGACCGCAGTTGGCGATGCACGCCTTCAGCCGCGGTTCGCCCGACGCGGCCAGTGGCGCATAGAACGCACCGAGGCTCTGCCCGACCACACCCACGCGGGTGCCGTCGACATCTTCGCGCTGCAACAGCACGTCGATCACCGCGCCGAGCACCCGGCCCCAGTCGGTGCGGATCGGCAGCCGGAAGGCGGTCTCGCCCTGTCCCGGGCCGTCGAGCGTGACCGTCGCCAGGCCGCGGTCGAGGAACGCATCGCTCCAGGCGTGCAGCTCCTCCTTGCAGGCGTCCAGGCCCGGCAGGATCACCGCCACCGGCGCCCTGACGATGCCGCGCGGCCGGCGCAGCCAGCCGACCAGGTGGGTCCCCTCGAACGGAAACTCGACGCGCAGCATCGGCGGGTCGAGGTCCGGCGCGGCGGCTGCATAGCAGCGCAGCATGCTGTCGTGTGCGGCCCGGTACTCGTCCGGCGCCGCGGCGAACAGGTGCTTCGCGTAGTGGTAGTAGATCGCCGCGCGCAGGTGGCTCTCGGCGGCAGTGAGTCGGCGCCCGAGCGCGGCCGATTCAGCTGCATGCCGCTCGTGGCGCAGCGCTTCCTCGGACCAGACCCGGCACCAGTCCTCCCAGCGCTCGATGGTGGCGGCGAACCGCTGCAGGTCGTTGGGATCTACCCCGGTCGCCACATAGCGGGGGGTGAAATGGGACAGGATCAGGTCCACCATCGGGTCACGGGCCATCGGTTGGCGCCTCCTTCGTTGGTCCGGAATATACTCGCCCGTACCAACGGCCCCAACAGAGGACAGGCACATGAAGACTTTCCGTCGCGTCGTCACCGGCTTCAACAAGGAAGGCAAGAGCTGCATCAAGTGGGACACGCAGATCGATCCGAAGAACGTCCGCCCCGGCTTCGACAACATCCCGCTCTGGGCCACCCGCAAGCTCCCGGCCGAGACGGCCACCGACGATCCGAACACCTGGGAACTCGGCACCAGCCTGGCGGGCGGTTCGGTGTTCCGGTTCGGCGTGTACCAGCCGGGCAACGTGCCGCGCTGGCATGCCACCGATTCCGTCGACTACGCCATCTGCATCGCCGGCGAGATGATCATGGAGATGGACGAGGGTTCGGTGCACCTGAAGCCGGGCGACGTCGTGATCCAGCTCGGTACCAACCACAACTGGCGCAACCCGGGTACCGTCGACTGCGTGATGGCCTACGTCCTGATTGCCACCGAAGGCGCCAAGACCACCGGCTGGACCGAGCACAACAACGACAAGACCGGCCACTGACGCCTGCCCGGCCGCCGGTGCGCGGACACGTCTGTCCGCGCACCGGCGGCCGCGGGTTCGATGGCCGCTGATCCCCTTCCGGGCCGATCAGCAGCGATCAGGGTCGGGCAGGGCGGGCCGCATCACCGAGCACGGTGCCGGCGCGTTCATGGATATCGGGCTGCCGCAGGCCAAGCCTCACCATGTCCGCGAGGTCATGGCGCAGCTGCAACCGGATGTTGAGATCGCGGGCCCGATCGACCGCCTCGGCGGGCGTGGGTACAGCGGTCGAACGGCTCGCCAGCACCAGCCGGTTGCCCGAGCCGACCACGTCCATCACCGACACCGCGGGGAACACGGACAGGTAGGTCGCCACCATGTCGTCGTACAGCGGGTTGGCGAGGCGTCCCCACATGTTGGCGACGACCACGCCGTCCTCGGTCAGTGCCCGGTGCACGGCCTGCAGGAACTCCCGGGTGGCGAGTGCATAGGGGACGTCGTGTGCGCTGAACGCGTCGACCACGATCAGGTCGTAGCGTCCGCGCATCCGTTCGATCCAGCGCCGCCCGTCGCCCACGTGTGCCTTGAGCCGGGCGTCTTCCCGGAATCCGAAGTGCGACCGGGCGACCTCCACCACCGCAGGGTCGATCTCGACCACGTCGATCTCCGCCCGGGTCAGGTGCCGGTGCAGGAACATCGGCAACGTGCCGCCTCCGAGGCCGACCACCAGGATGCGGCGCGGCTCGGCTGTCCAGGTGAGCACCGCCGGCAGGGCGCGTGCATAGGCAAGCTCGAGGTGGTCCGGGTCGCCAGGCTTCACCACGCTCTGGCGGGCGCCGAACATCTCGAAGCGCAGCGACCGCAGGCCGTTAGCGTCTTCGCTGACCACCAGCATGTCGCTGAAGCGCGACGTCGCCTTGTGGATGACCCGTTCCGGTACCTGGGCCAGCGCGCTGCACACCCAGGCGAGCAGCAGGAGCGCGAGCAGCACGCGCGGGGCGGACGAACCCGGTCGGGCGGTCCGCAGGCAGGTCGGAGTGGGCATGGGGCTTCGATTCGGTCGCGCGGGCGGCTGCCGACGATCGGCAGGGCTGCGCTGCACCGGTAGGATAGCAATATCCGCCAACACGTTTGTGCCAGGCACTAAGGCCAAGGGCATCGAGACACCATGCATGAGAACACCTTCGACTACATCATCATTGGCGGCGGCACCGCCGGCTGCCTGCTGGCCAATCGCCTGAGTGCCAATGCCAGCAAGCGCGTGCTGATGATCGAGGCGGGCCAGCGGGACGACTACCACTGGATCCACATCCCGGTCGGCTACCTTTACTGCATTGGCAATCCGCGCACCGACTGGCTCTTCCAGACCGAAGCCGAGCCGGGCCTGAACGGGCGCTCGCTGCGCTACCCGCGCGGCAAGACGCTGGGCGGATCGTCGAGCATCAACGGCATGATCTACATGCGTGGCCAGGCCCGCGACTACGAGCGCTGGGCCGAACTCACCGGTGACGACGCCTGGCGCTGGGACAGCGTGCTGACCGCCTTCCGGATGCATGAAGACCATTACAAGCTCGACCCGGCCCATGGCCCGGTGAACGAGAACTTCAGGCGTCTGCACGGCCACAAGAGCCAGCACTCGGACAGCCAGGGGCTGGCCGGAACGATGGGCGGCGAATGGCGCGTAGAAAAGCAGCGCCTGCGCTGGGACATCCTGGATGCCTTTTCCCAGGCTGCGCAACAAGCCGGCATCCCGGTCACCGAGGACTTCAACGGCGGCAACAACGAGGGCGTGGCTTATTTTGAAGTCAACCAGAAAAGCGGCTGGCGCTGGAACACGGCCAAGGCTTTCCTGCGGCCAACCTGCTATGGCCGCCCCAATTTCGAGATGTGGACCAGCGCGCACGTCTGTCGGCTCTTGCTTGAAAGGCAGGCCGACGGCAGCCAGCGATGCACCGGCGTCGAGGTCTGGACAGGCGCTGAGAAAGTGCAGGCCCATGCCACGCGCGAGTCGGGCGGTTTGCAAGGCGAGGTGATCCTGTGCGCGGGCAGCGTGGGCTCGCCGCATGTCTTGCAGCTCTCGGGCCTGGGCCCGGCAGCGCTGTTGCAGCAGCACGGCATTGAAGTCAGGCAAGACCTGCCCGGTGTGGGCGCCAATCTGCAGGACCACTTGCAGATTCGCTCGGTCTACAAGATCCAGACCGATGGCCGGCGCAACGTCACGCTCAACACCATGGCCAACTCGCTCTGGGGCAAGGTTCGCATAGGCCTGGAATACGCCCTGCGCCGCACCGGCCCGATGAGCATGGCGCCCTCGCAGCTGGGTGTGTTCACGCGCTCTGACGCCAACCAGCCCCACCCGAACCTTCAATACCACGTGCAACCCCTCTCGCTCGACGCCTTTGGCGAGCCGCTGCACGACTTCAACGCCTTCACCGCCAGCGTCTGCAACCTGAACCCGAGCAGCCGCGGCACGGTCCATCTCAAGAGCAGCCGCTTTGACGAGGCGCCGGCGATTGCGCCCAATTACCTCAGTACAGGCGAAGACCGCCAGGTCGCGGCGGACTCCTTGCGCCTGACGCGGCGCATCGTGGGCCAGAGCGCGCTGGCGCCCTTCAGGCCCGAAGCGTTCAGGCCCGGGCCGCAATACCAGAGCGACGAAGCACTCGCTCGAATGGCTGGCGACATCGCCACCACCATCTTTCACCCGGTCGGCACCACCCGGATGGGCCGGGCAGACGACCCGATGGCCGTGGTCGATTCGCACCTCCGGGTGCGCGGCGTGCGCGGCCTGCGGGTGGTCGACGCCGGCGTGATGCCGATGATCACCAGCGGCAACACCAACTCGCCGACCTTGATGATTGCGGAAAAAGCTGCCGCCTGGATCGCGCGCGGCGAGTAGACCCCGCAATTCCCTCGGCCTCTGGAAAGCCCCCATGCTGGCAGCCGATGGGCCCGGCTGAAGTCATGCCATTGCCAACGAGCCTCAGGGTTCCGGATTGACCGCTGCAGGGCGAGGCGGTCAGTGGCCGCAGCCCCCAGGCTAGCGCGTGGGTGCAGCAGCCAGCCGGCGTCGGACCAGGTCGAGCACTGCGTACAGGGTCTGAAAGGTCAGGACGAAGAACAGGGTCACGCCCAGCATGAGCAGGGCCTTGTCCCCCATCGAAGGCAGGCGATCGATCTCACGCAGCGTTACGGTGACCGCCTCGACTACGCCCACCGCTGCCCCGGTGCTCGAGGACAGCACGGCCACGAAGAAGGCGCGTACCAGGCCGGGCAGGAACAGCAGCGCGGCGGCCCTGTTGCCGGCCCGAATGTGGTGCAGCGCATCCACCGCGTTGTCGGCCACGTAGCTGGACATGTAGACCGCCATCGACAGCACCACCGAAAGCCAGGGTGTGACGCTGAACTCCCAACTGCCCAGCGACATCCGGGCCGGCAGGGCGTTGAGCAGGAAGAACATCACCACGAAGGTCGGCGCAGTGCGCATCGGCGCCACCGCAAAGCCTGCCAGCCGGGCGACTCGACCTCGGCCCAGGCGCAGCCAGGCGATCGGCACGCCGAGCAGCAGACCGCCCGCCAGTGACCACAGGGCGATGCCGAAGTTCACTGCCAGCCCCGACATGAACTCCGCAATGAAGCCCGGGTGCAGATCAGGCATGCACACCCCCTCCGGCATTCAGGCGCCGGATCCACCACTCGCCCGCCGCTACGACGATCGAGACCACGACCATGTAGAACACGAGCACCAGGGTGTAGGTGGTGACCCTTTCGCTGGAGAAGGAGGCGATGTCGGTCAGCGCCGCCAGCAGTTCGGGCACGCCCAACATCGAGGCGATAGGACTGCCTCGCGTGGCGTTGACCATGAAGCTCACGATCTGCGCCCTGGCGCGTCGCACGGTCGCCCACAACGCGGGTCGCTGTCCGTCGGGGCCGGGCGGCAGGGTCAACGCCGCCTCGGCGATGGCCTGGCCCGCGTTGCCGCCGTTGAAGAGCCCCAGCACGATGCAGGCGGCCGCCACCGACAGCAGCGGGGTCTGCAGGCCGGTGCTGCCGAGCAGCACGCCAGCGAAGACCATCAGCAGCACGATGGGCGTGGACTGAAACGTCATCACCATGGCGCGGCAGGGCCAGCGTACGGCGCGCCGGCGCGAACCGAGCCCGATGCCGAAGGCCAGCGCCAGCGCGAAAGTGGCGGCCACGGCCCCGGTGACCAGCAGCAGGGAGTAGCCGACGCCCGACAGGAAGAGGTCCAGGGCAACGCGGGTCTTGAGCATCACCAGCGTCACCTTCACGTCGGCCACCTCCTGCAACCACTGTTCGAAGGCGCTGATGCGCGGGGCCATGGCGGTGGCCTCGAGCCGGTTGTCGCGCGGGGGCAGCAGGCAGGCGGCCGGGTCGGCCGCGCAGGTCGGGCCCGACCACAGCGTGCGCTGTGCCGCCAGGAAAGCCGAGTCGACGCCATGCCGTGCGGCAAGTTCCTGCAAGGCGCCGCTGGCGTGCATCTGCCGCATGGCCATGCCGAGCGCCTCGGCCAGGCGCTCGCCGCCGTTTTGCGCCACCGCAGCGCCCCAGGGTAGCGGCGCGAAGCCGAACTTCACTTCGTGGACTTCGGCCAGCGGAAGCGCCGCCAGGGGCGCGGCGAGGAAGGTGTTGTCCTGGGCCACCAGCGAGCAGCCACCCGAACGCAACTGCTCCAGGAGCGCAGTAGCGCTGTCGAAGAGCATCAGCCGCGCGCCGCGGCCCGCGAGGTCGGCGTTGGTGCTGTTGCCCACCGACACGCAGACGGTCTTGCCCGCCAGCCCCTCCCAGCCATCCAGCGCGATGCTCTTCCTGCCTGCGATCAGCGTCTCGGACTGGTAGTAATGCGGTCGGACGAAGCGCGCCTGGCCGTCGCGCTGGACGGTGTGGCCCATGGCGGCCATGGTCAGGTCCACCCAGCCCTCGCCGAGTGCGGCGATGCGATTGGCTGGCGTGACGGTGATGAAGGTGGCGGTGGCGCCGATCTTCGTGGCGAGGGCCCGGGCCAGGTCGATCTCGAAGCCGCGCGGAGCGCCGTCCTCAGTGGTGGCAAACGGTGGATACTTTGCACGCACGCCCACCCGCAGAATACCCGTGCATTGCACACGGGCCAGCGCGTCGGCGGCCCGTGAACAGTCCACGGGCAGCGGTGGCGCTGGCGTGGCAGCGCTCGCAGGTGCGACCCACAGGGCGAGCCCCATTCCGATCAACAGAGCAGCGAGGACCGACCGGGTCACGGCCATGGCCGATGCCCGCGCAGCGCTAGGCATGGCCCGGACGCCGCAACTCGACGATATGGAAGTCGCCAAACGCGTGGGGTCCTATCCGGTAGATGCCATGCCCATCGAACCGCGCCAGCACCGAGGGGGAGATGCACGCGACCTTGGCAGCAGGTATCAGCGCCGAGGTCGTGTGCAACACCTCCAGCACCAGGTCCTGAGCCCTGGCGAGCGCGTGGCTGCGGTCCAGGTCGACAAAGGCGTTGTGGGTGATGACGGCGCTGCCACCCGGCAGCAGATGGTCGCGCAGCCCGGTGAGGAACTCATCCAGCCAGCGGCGACCGTCGGCGCCTCCGCTACTCCAGGAGGGCGGTCTCATGTCGTCGGCGACTGAGGTTGCGGGGAAGTGCGGGAGGTTGGCCACCACCAGGTCGAAGCTCCGACCCCGGCAAGGTGCCCACATCGAGCCTTGCGCGACCTCGGCGCGGAGGGACAGTCCCTCGCTGTGCAGCAAGGAGGCCGTGCGATCGACTCCTGACGGTTCCACGTCGACGCCAAAGCCGGAAACTGCCCCAGCGCGCATCAGCATCGTCAGCAGGACGCCGCTGCCGGTGCCAATCTCCGCCACGCGCCCGGGTGACCGCGTCGCGAAGCGCTGCCTCAAGTGAAGCAGCAGGGCTGCGGTGTGCTCGGACGGCAGGTATGGGTCTACTGTCTTGTGCAGGAGCGCAGCCGACTGATTGCGATGGGCCGAACGGCTCACTCCGGATCCACCCGGGATCGAACGCGGCCGAGCAGTTCGTGGCCACGGGCGGCCTCGTGGCGCAGGATGACATGTTCGGCGAAGCTAAGCAGGGATCTCGAGGTGCGCCCGAGTGGGATCCCGCGGTCGATCAACCGGTCCAGCCGCTTCAAGGCCCACATGGCGAATCGTTCCGAGGCTTCTTCCCACAACTCGCACAGGTAGTACCAGACCTTGTAGCCTTCGACCAGCAGTACCAGCGCAATGAAAATGAGCAGGTAGTTGTCGAACATTCGGGCAGGGAAGGGCGAGAAGTTGAGGTACAGCCAGGGCACGCCCGTCTTGCGGTACTCTGCCGCCAGCGGGTGAGGCTGCAACTCGGTGCTGGTCAGGGAAGGGAATTCCCCCGCCCGGTTGACAAGGGTCGCACCGCCGTGAAACCCGTCCATGGCACGCAGTAGTTCGAACAGCACCGCCGGGTGCAGGTCCTCTCTGACGACAACGTTGACCATTGCACCGACGGCCTCGACTTCCTGCGGGGGCAGGCTGCGGCCGATGTCGAAAGTCCCGACCGGCAGATGGACCGCGCGCAGCCAGGGCAGCTTCCCGGCCACCGCAGGCGCCGCGGGCAGGGAGGGTAGCCACAGGGTGCTTTCGGTGCCAAGTGCGACCGCGAGCGGGTTGTCCGCCGTCAGCATGAACAGGCCCGCGTCGTAGTTGCCGGCCTTGAGTTCGGCCGCGGCCTCGGCAATGGGCAGATAGGTAAAGCTCGTGTTGCCAGGGTCGACTCCGAACAGGGCCAGCACGGCACGCGCGGCCTCAGAGGTGGCGCTGCGCTCAGGCGGCATCACCAGACGCGCCCCCTTGAGGTCTGCGAGCGTCCTGACTCGACCTTCCAGGCGCTTGTGCAGGAAGGTGAACAATGGCTGCGTCTGGATGACGCCCACCGAGCGGACATTGGGGAACTTGGTACCGTCGATCGCCTGCGCGGTGAAGGCGATGTGTGTCTTCGGGCCGTCGCCGTTCACGTGCCCGATGGAGTCGAGCGACTGCGGATTCGGCCGCACTTCCACCTTGAAGCCGGCTGCCGTCAGATGCTGCGCGTAGCGCAACGCGTTGCTGTGATAGCTCCCGCCGACGGGCCCGGTCTCGATGACCACCGGGTTGGGCGGAGACAGGCGCGGAACGTCGAGTACGAACCCGATCAGGAGGACCGATGCGGCCAGAAATGCGGTCGCGCGCAATATACGCCGGAACATGGGAGTCAAGGCACCTCAGCAAAAGACCCAAGCCGCGAGGTGTCCGCGGTAGGTCAACCGCGAGATGATACACGCCAGGCCTCGCCGCACCGGCCCGTCACGGACAGGTCTCTGGAAGGCCTCTCGGGGCCTCGTCAGGAAGGTAATGGTTACCAGGCAAGGCGACCCTCCCGATCGAGAAGCCCCTGCGGGTGGTGCTGGCGCGCGGCTTTTACTGGCAACAGTTGCTTGACTGACGACGGTGTGGTCGCCCGCGGCAGTGACATTGCGCGCCACGAGGGGCTGCACCATTCGACGGTCAATGAGCTGCTGCGTCTGCCCCTGCTGGAACCCGCCAGCATCCAGGCCATCCTGGCCGGACAACGGCCCCGGTGCATGAGTCTGCTGTGGTTCCGGCGGAACACGTTGCCGAAAGTGCTGGTGGAACACGGAACCGACCCCACGTCCGTCATCTGAACCAGATACGAAAGCGAAACCATTGGAGGTGGCCGCCTGTACGAAACGAGCATTTCGGAAATCCGGCAGACCAACGCTAAGCCAGCTCGGACAACCATAACCCCCCCCATTCTTGGACGCCTTGACCAGCCGGCCTGGATGCCACTTGTTTGAGTCCCATTTTGGGACTAACCTTCGACTCATGCGAGTGATTGCCGTGTCTACCCTTAGGACCTTCCGGGAGCGCTATCCCGACGCCGAGCAGCCGCTCAAGGCTTGGTACGAGGAGGCCACCAGTGCGAACTGGAGCCAGCCCGCCGACATCAAGGCGCAGTACCGCAGCGCCAGCGTGCTGAAGAACCGTCGCGTGGTCTTCAACATCAAAGGCAATGACTACCGGCTGATCGTGGCCTTTGCGTACAAGTTGCAGATCGTCTACGTGAAGTTTGTCGGCACCCACAAGGAGTACGACGCAGTGGACGCCGAAACCGTTGAAATGGCCTGACTGGCCACGGAGGAAAACATGGACATCCGCCCTATCCACACCGAAGCAGACTACAAGGCCACCCTCAAAGAGATTTCTGCCTTGATGGAGTCCGACCCTGATCTGGGCACGCCGGAGGGGGATCGCCTGGACATCCTGGCCACGCTGGTGCAAGCCTACGAGGCCAAGCACGTGCCCATCACTGCGCCTGATCCGGTGGAAGCCATCAAATTCCGGATGGATCAGAGCGGCCTGTCCGTCAAAGATCTTGAGCCGATCATTGGCAAAAGCAACCGCGTCTACGAAGTCCTGAACCGCAAGCGCCCGCTGACGCTGGCCATGATCCGCAGACTGCATAAGAGCCTGGGCATCCCGGCCGATGTGCTGATTGCGGAGACGGCTGCAGGGTGATCATCGAACACTGAGCTCGGCTTCTACGGTGAACACCGTTGTCATGGAGTCATCTGTTTGGCAAGCGATGAGCTGGCGGCGCAGCTCACCGCGCGGATGTGCATAGATGGCCGTGTAGATCGATTCGTGCGAGACGTGCATGCTCGGATCATCAGGCCAGGCACGCTTGAGCACGCCGGTAATCTGCTGGGGCGACCACTTCCAGTCCAACATGGTCAACACGGTGCCCCACCGGACGTGATCGTGATGAAGCTTGGCCGCAGGGCGCGCCTGGATTCGTCGAGACCGGCTCAGCGTCTGTGCCGGCACCCTGGGGGAACGGACGAAAAAAATCCCAACCGGATAAGGGTTGGGATTTTGAGTATTGGTGGAGGCGGCGGGAATTGAACCCGCGTCCGCAAGTCCTCTACAGCCAGGTCTACATGCTTAGTCTGACCATTTGGTTTTAACCTTTGATGCGCCGGCCGACGGGCTCATCTCTGGCGATCTACTGCGACTTTAATGTCGGGCGTCGTAGCCCCACTCGACACGAGGTCCCTGAATGGCTTCGCTGAGAGTTGCCCCTCCCGGCCCGGGACCTGACCGGTGCGAAGTCCAGCCGGATTAAGCGGCTAGAGCGTAACGCTCGTCGTTGGCGTTTGTAGCGTTTCCAGACTGGATTTACGAGGTATTCTGGCCCTCGGCATGCACTGATCTGCTTCGCAACCCGCGTCGAAACCGGGACGCCCCCATTGAAAGTACATGGTAGCGCATCGGCCGGGTTCAAGGGGGGCGGCATCGATTTCCGCCCGTCGCGTCCAGCCGCCCCGAGCCGTCGCCCTCCGGCAGACCCCGTATTCAGCCGCCGCTGCGGGCCCCGGGCAGCCCGTTCAGCAGGTCCAGCGGTGCGTCGATCATCCATTGCGCGCCCCATGCCTGCGGATCGGCGCCATGCAGGTAGCCATACAGTGCGACCACCGGCGTCATCGTGGCGGCTACTGCGGCCTCGACGTCGCGCCGGTCGTCGCCCACGTACAGGCATCTGGCAGGGTCGATGCCGATGCGCTGCGCGCCTTCGAGCAGCGGGTCGGGATGCGGCTTGGCCTTGCCGGTGGTGTCGCCACCGACCAGGCAGCCAGTGCGGCCCGACAGCCCGAGCCCGGCGATCAGCGGCACGGCGAAGCGCTCGGCCTTGTTGGTGACGATGCCCCAGGCGAGGCCGCGCGCCTCCAGCGCGTCGAGCAGTGCCGCCATCCCTTCGAACAGGCACGAGTCGCGCACCAGGTTGTCTTCGTAGAGCTGCAGGAAGCGGTCGCGCAGTTCGATGAAGTCGGCGTCGCCCGGACGCAGGTCCAGACCAGCCTCGAGCATCCCGCGCGCCCCGTGCGAAACGTGCGAGCGCAGCGTGGACACGGGTACCGGTGCCAGACCGCGCTCGGCGCGCAGCAGGTTGAGGGCATGGGCGAGGTCGGGCGCGGTGTCGGCGACG
>CANHBC010000010.1 GCA_947458835.1 Betaproteobacteria bacterium
CCATCAACATCCGCGGCGAGCGTTCGGTCACCTGCAAGGGCGACTTCGATCGCCATCCGTCGCTCGGCCCGCTGCCGCCCGGCGCGCCGCCGATCTGCGACGAGTTCCGCCACCAGCCCGATGCGCTGGAGCGGGCGGCCGAGCTCGATGCGCAGTACGGACGCAACCCTGACCTCGAAAAGATGCCGATGTACGGCGTGGTGTTCTCGTTCAAGGATCCGTTCGACACGAAGGACATGCGTTCCACCGGCGGCGGCGATACGCGCTACGACATCGACGTGCCGGCGCGCGACCACGTGCTGGTCGAGCAGCTGCGTGCCAAGGGTGCGATCATCTTCGCCAAGGCGGTATGCACCGAGTACAACGGCCGCGCGCACGATCCCGGTGGCCGGCACAAGCCGGCGAAAGTGCTGCCCTCGACCATCGGCTACCAGCGCAGCACCTGGGGCGGCAATCCGTCCAACCCGTACGACACCACCCGCTCCGGCTCGCTCGGGTCCAGCTCCGGCTCCGGCGTCTCGGTCAGTGCGAACCTGTGCATGGCCAGCCTGGGCGAGGAGACGCGCGCATCCTGCCGCGGTCCTTCGAACCACAACTCGGTCGCCCTCATCCTGCCGCACAAGTCGATGATCGGATTCGATGGCGGTGCGATCGGCGTGGACATCTACGTCGACCGCACCGGTATCCTGTGCCGCACCCTGGGTGATTGCGCGAAGGTGCTCGATGCGCTGAAGGACCCGGAGCGCGGGTACTACGATCCGCGCGACGAGTGGACGACCGTGCCGCGTTCGTCGGTCGTGGCCGGTGGCTACGCGCGACATGCCCGCAGCGGGCGCGAGCCGGGTGCGCTGGCCGGCATGCGGCTGGGCGTGATCCGCGAATCGATGGTGTATCCGGCGGGCTCGAAGAGCGAGCAGCCGATCGTCGACGCCGCCTGCGCGGAGATCAAGTCGGTGCTTGGCCGCCACCTGGGCGCGACGCTGGTGGAATCGGGCGACCCGCTGTGGACGCCCGACCCGGACTGCGAACGGATGACAGTCGACTTCCGTCGTGCACTCGCGCGCATGGTTCCGGTGCTGATGCCCGAGCTCCTGTTCCGGCTGGGCGCCGACGGCCTGCCGCTGTTCCGCGAGTTCGCCGAGTCGATCGTGCGCACCGAGTTCCAGCCCGGCAAGTTCTTCGGCTCCGGCTCGATGCAGCCGATCGACTACTTCGTGAACCTCGCCGAGGGCCTGGTGCAGGCGCCGTCGAACCTCGACCTGCCGACGGTGCAGCAGCAGGAGATGGCGATGGCTTTCCGCTTCCACCTGACCCAATACCTCGGCCGCCGCTCGGCCGACTGGAAGGCGCGCGGCTTCACCGAGTCGGTGGTGGACTTCCCGACGCTGAACGCGCGCACGAAGTTCTGGGGCGACGACCAGCGCGCCTGGTTCGCCAACTGGGAGGCCGTCGCCGACATGCGCAACCCGCTCGGACAGCGCCAGGGCATCAACGAGCGCATCATGCTGCGCGAGCTGCTGCGCCGGGTCGACATGATGGTCATGTACGAGAACCGGCTCGACGCGCTGGTGCGGCTGCACTCGCCGTATCCGCCGGCGAAGATCGGCAGCGCCGGACAGCCAGGCGTCTGGCAGAACCTGCGGCCGGAATCGCTGAACGGTCCGAACGCTGGGCTGACCGAGGTGCTGGTGCCAGCCGGCTATGTCGATACGGTCTACGACCCCGAGTTCCGCCTCAGTGCCGACTGCCAGCGCTACGAAACGGTCCGCTCGGAGCGGGCGCAGAAGGTCGCCGCGCCGGGCCTGCCGTTCTCGCTGGTGTTCCGCTGCGAGCCGGGGCGGGAGGATGTCCTGCTGAAGGTGGCCTCGTCGTACGAGGCCGCCTCGAAGCGGCGGGTGTCGCCACCGGCGTTCCCGCCGCTGCCGCCGGCCTGACCGGCCCGGGGGCCGGGCAGGGTCAGCTTACGGGGCGGTTCGAGGATTACTCGAACTTGCCCTTGCGGATGATCGGCCCCCAGCGCTTCTCTTCCTCGCGCACGAAGCGGGTGAACTCCTCCGGCGAACTCGGCGCCGCTTCGATGCCGCGGTCCTTCAGCTGCTGGCGCACGTCGGCCGTATTGAGCGCGGCTACCATGTCCTTGCTGAAGCGGGCGATCGCGGCCTTCGGCGTCTTCGCCGGCGCGATCAGGCCGTACCAGTTCGTGGCCTGGTAGCCGGGCACGCCCGCTTCCGCGACCGTGGGCACGTCCGGCAACGCCTCGGCGCGCCTGGCCCCGGTGACCGCCAGCGCGCGCGCCTTGCCAGCCTGCACCTGGGGCACGGCGGTCGAGATGACCGCGGTGAACATCGGCACCTGGCCGCCGATCAGATCGGTCAGCGCAGGGCCGCCACCCTTGTAGGGAACGTGGCTCAGCGTGGTGCCGGTCATCGTCTCGAACAGGACGGTCGCAAGGTGGCCGGGACTGCCCACGCCGGAGGTCGCGTAGTTGATCGTGCCCGGCCTGGCCTTCGCGAGCGCGATCAGGTCCTTCAGCGACTTCGCCTGCACCGACGGATGCACGATCATGATGTTCTGCAGCGTGACCATCATGCCGATCGGCTCGAAGCTCTTGTACGGGTCGTAGGGCACCTTCTGGATCGCCGGGCTGATCACCAGGTTGCCGATGTGGCCGAACGCCACGCTGTGCCCGTCGGCATCGCTGCGCGACAGGATCTCCAGCGAGATCACGCCGTTGGCGCCGGGGCGGTTGTCGACCACCAGTTGCTGGCCGAAGGCGTCCTGCAGCTTCGGCTGCAGGATGCGCGCGACCAGGTCGGTCGCACCGCCCGGCGGGAAGCCGACGATCATCCGCACCGGGCGTGACGGGAAGGACTGTGCCGACGCTGGCACTACGGTGAGGAGCGCGAGCGCGGCCGCGCCCAGTGCGGCCGGGGCGGTTGGCCGCGGGGGACGGGCGGCGAGGAGGGGCGATTGCATGGCGTCTCCGGTGTCAGGAATGGATATTGCCGAGCATAGCCCGAAGCCTCCCGTGTCGCAGGTACGACCGGCGCGTCGACACCGTTGCCCGTGCGCGGGTGATCCCGCGCTGGCGAGCTGCCCGGTTCAGTCGACCAGCACGATCCCGGCACGCCGGATCGCAGCGCCCAGCCGGTTGCGCTCCTCGGCCATGAACCGGCCGAACTGCTCCGCCGTGCCCCCGCGCAGGACGGCTCCCTGCTGGGTCAGTCGTTCGCGCAGTTCGGGCAGGCGCAGCACGGCCTGCAGTTCCTGGTTGAGCCGCTGCACCAGCGGCTGTGGCGTCCTCGCCGGTACCACCATGCCCCACCACTGCGTGATGGCGTAGCCGGGCAGCACCTCGGCCACCGGCGGCAGGTCGGGGAGCAGCGGGTCGCGCTGAAGGCCCGTGGTCGCAATCAGTCGCACGCGTCCGCCCGCCACGTGCGGGACGGCCGCGATCGGCGAAGTGATGATCAGGTGGACCTGGCCGGCGAGCACATCGGCCAGCGCCGGACCGGCACCCTTGTACGGTACGTGCGACATCTTCACGCCGGCCGCCAGGTTCATCATCTCGCCCGCCAGATGGGCGGGTGTCCCGGTGCCCGCCGATGCGTAGAGCAGCGGCCGCGACTTCGCGAGTTGCACCAGGTCGGCGACCGTCTTCACCGGCAGCGCACCATGGATCGCCACCACGTTCGCCGCCGAAGCCAGCAGTCCGACCGGCGCGAAGTCGCGCTCGACATCGAAGGGCAGCCGGTTGCGCATCGCGGGCAGCATCGCGAACACCGTGGTCGATGCGAGCAGCGCGGTGTGGCCATCCGGGGCAGCCTGTGCGGCGATCTCCGCGCCGATGATTCCGCTCGCCCCGGCTCGGTTGTCGACGACCACCTGCTGGCCGATGCGTTCGGCGAGCGCCTGCGCGACCGCACGACCGATGATGTCGGGCGCGCCGCCCGGCGCGGAATTCACGATGAAGCGCACCGGCCGTACCGGCCACGGCTGCTCCGCCGCGGGTGCGGGGGCGGCTACGACCAGCCCCAGCAGCGTGGCCGCCGTACCCCGGGCGACGGATGCATGCATGGCGGGATTTCCGTTCAGGTCTTTGCGAAGTACCGTGGCTGGACACCGGGCGGCGGCGTATAGCGGAAGGTGCCGAGCCCGAGGATGGCCTCGGCCCCGCCATGGCGGTCGATGTACACCTGCTGGTCTGCGCGGGCCAGTGCATCGGCCGCCTGCGGATCGACGATCTTCATCAGGGCGGCCAGGCACTCGGCCCGCACGCCTGCGTGGGCCGGATCGCTGGCGAGGTCGACCGTCTCCTCCGGATCGGCCTCGAGGTCGAACAGCATCGGCGGCGGAACGAAGTCGCGGAACGCCGCGTAGTGGATGTACTTGTAGCGGCCGTGCCGGATCATGAACGAGCCCGAGGGAGACGCGGCCGCGTGATACTCGGACAGCACCGTGCGCTGCGGCCGTGCACCGTTGGCCATCGCGATCAGCGAATGTCCGGGCAGGTCGGCGTCGTCCGGATGGGCCGGCACGCCCAGCGAATCGAGCGTGGTCTGGAACACGTCGACCAGCGACACCGGCGCATCGATGCGCGCCCCTTGCGGGACGCCGGGGCCGGCGAGCAGCATCGGGATGCCGGCCGACTCCTCATACATGGTCGACTTGCCCCAGAGGCCGCGGGCGCCCAGGTTGTCGCCGTGGTCCGACGAGTAGAGCACCCGCGTGTTCGACCACAGCCCGAGATCCTCGACCGTACCGAGGATCTGGCCGACGTTGTCGTCGAGGAAGCTGGTCAGGCCGAAGTAGCCGGCGAGCGCCCGGCGCACCATGTCGTCGTCGGTGAAACCCTCGTCGAAGCACATCGACCAGCGCTGCCGGTCGATGAACGGATGCCGTGGCCGCGCCTCCTTCGCATAGAGCTTCGGCCAGGGCAGCGAATCCGGCGGATACAGGTCGTAGAACGCCTGCGGGGCGATCAGCGGGAAATGCGGCGCGACGAACCCGACATAGAGCACCCACGGACGGTCCCGGTGCTTGGGGGCTTCCTCGCGCAGCCACCGGCGGGTCGCGGTGACGATGTCGCGGTCGTAGCGGGTGTAGTCGGATTCGCCCGGGCCAGCCTCGGGCCCGAGCTTCATCGCGCCCACGCGCTTCGGCAGTTCGTCGCGGATGAGTCCCAGCAGGTCGCCGACCCCGTTGACGATGTGCATCGGCAGGATCTCTTCGTCGAACCCGTTGCGGCGTGGGTCGGAGTCCTGATAGTGCAGCTTGCCGATCGACACCGTGCGGTGGCCGGCCGCCATGGTGCGATGGCCCCAGCTCGGCGGCGAGCCCTCGTAGGCGATCGCGTTGTCCCAGCAACGATGCTCGTGCACGTGGCGGCCGGTGGCGAGGCTGGCCCGGCCCGGCACGCAGATCGGGCAGTTCGTGTAGGCGCTCGCGAAGCGCGTGCCGCGGGCCGCGAGGCGATCCAGATTGGGTGTCTGCACGATCGGGTGGCCGGCGTACCCGGCCACCTTCGGGTTGTGCTCGTCGGACAGGATGACGATCAGGTTCGTCGGTTGCATGTGCAGCTCCTCCGGGGCACGACTCGGGTGGCCGCGCACTTGAATGCTGCCGGCATTCTAGCGGGATCGCGTGCGTGCCGGACCGGCGCCACATACTGGAATCGCGCGATCGTCGCCGCGCTTGCGATGCCGGAGGTTCGCAGCCGCCTGGCGGCCGAGGCTGGAGAGCCGGTCGGCATGACACCCGCTCAGGCCGGCGCGTTTCATCTCGAGGTAGTCACCCGCTGGGGCGAGCGGATGCAGCAATCCGGCATCAGACCCGAGTGATCTTCCGGGAGTGCGACCGAAGCCGGACGACCGACGACAGCCCGGTGCACGGAGCGCCGATGCGCAGCGTGGTTTCCTGATGGGTGGGGTCCGTGTCGATCAAGCGGGCAAGCGCGATCCGCTTCCACCGGGGGCATGCGTATCCCGCCCTCCAGGTGCCGGCATGGAACTCACGTGGACGGACGCCGAGCGGTGGCATCCGCTCACGGCGCGAGTCTTGCCGCCTTCACGACCCGGGTCCACCGCTCGATATCCTCGCGAATGATGCGGTCAAAGGCCTCGGGAGTGCCCACCTGCGGCTCCAGGCCCATTCCGGCGAAACGCTCCTTGACGTCGGGTGACGCGACGGTCGCGTGCAGGTCGCGGGCGATCCGCGCTATCAGCGGGCGCGGCGTGCCGGCGGGCGCAGAAATGCCGAACCAGATGTTGACATCGTAGCCCTTCATTCCCTGCTCGCTGGTGGTCGGGACGTCGGGGAACACGTCGAGCCGCCGGTTGCCCGCGACGGCGAGTGCCTTGATCTTGCCCGCGCGGATCATCCCCTGCGCGGTGACCGGCGTGGTGAAGATGATGCTCACCTGCCCTGCGATCATGTCGGTGATCGCAGGTGCGGCACCCTTGTACGGCACGTGCAGGATGTCGGTGCCCGAGAGCATCTTGAAGTACTCGAGCGCGAGGTGGCTGCTGCCGCCCGCGCCCGAAGATCCGCCCGTAAGCTGGCCCGGTCTCGCCTTGGCGATCGCAATCAGCTCTTTCATGCTCGCCGCGGGGAACGTCGCGCTGGTCAGCAACATGATCGGCGACCAGCCGAGCAGCGTCACCGAGGCGAAGTCTTCCGGGCGGTAAGGCGTCTTCGCGCGCAGCGCGAAGTTGATGGCATTGGAGCCCGGGTTGGTCATCAGCAGCGTGTAGCCATCCGGATTGGACCGTGCGACGATTTCGGCGCCAACGAGGCCACCCGCGCCGCTGCGGTTGTCGATCACGACCTGCTGTCCCCAGGCCTCTGACAGCTTCTGCCCGAGGAGCCGCGCGACGACGTCGTTCGATGCGCCCGGCGGATACGGGACGACAAGCCGCACGGCCCGTACCGGAAAGTCGCTGGCCTTCGGCTGGGCATGCGCGGGAGCGCCAGGCAGCATGGCGGAAAGCAGCACGGTGGCCACCGCGGATTGAACCCTCATGTTCCCCTCCTCCGTGTGCGCTCGGAGCGTCCAGAGCATCACCAGAAACAGCGATCCGGTTTCTTCGACCGGCACACATGATAGACGTGGAAACGGCAGGCTGTCCCGCAGGCCGCCTCGGGTGGCGTGAACGGGAACGCGAGGTGGCCGCCGACCGGGGCGGGAGTGTGTTGTGTTGCGCGTCGTCTCTTTCTACGAAGCGGCCTGGAGGCGGCGGATTCCGTCCCCGGCGTTCCCGCCGCGGGCATTCGCGCGCGCCGCTGCACCGAGACCGGCCAGGCCGGACATCAGCAGCAGGAGCGGCGCCGGGAGCGGGACTACCGGCGTCGGTGCGGCAAAGATCGCGTCGAACACGACCGGTCTGTAGCCGGACGCGTCGGGTGGCACGGAGGCAAACTCGACGATGCGCATTGCCGCACCCCAGCCCTTCGCGTTGTCGAACGTGAAATCCGACAGGGTGAGGCCGGGACGCGATAGGCTGAACTGGAACTGCGGCACCGCGAACGGCCCCGGGAACGGGACGACGTTGAAGGTGAATTCGCCGAAGCCGCCGACGTCTCCCAGGTTAAGGATGTAGCCAGGTACGCTGAACACCAGGGGCTGTCCGTGTGTGACGTTGAACCACACCCCGGCGACGGCGAAATTCTGCTGGGTCGATGGCCGGTTGAGCAGGTCACCAACGGTAGCCGAGAAGAGCACGCTGTCCGCGCCGGTTTCGGTCAAGGTGAGCGAGCCGTAACGGTAGAACTCCGGCAGCAGGGGGGCGTTCGCCGTACCCATCACGTAACTCACGCTGTTCGCTGCAGCGAGGCTGGACGCGAAACCCGCCATCGCGACGCACAGGCAACCGGTCAATCGGACGACGGACTGCATCATGGCACTCTCCCGATGGTCGGAACATGAGACCGGATGATTGGCCACTCGGCGCCCTGGCGTGTTGACGTGGATCAACCATACAGCGTCGAATAGCAGGTGAGCGACCGCACGGCAGGCGGGCTTGATCGATGCTTTGCCCTGTCGATCGTGGGCGCCATCGTCGCTGCATTGACCGGCTCCGCCGCTGCCGCCACCGTCACTACTGACGCGGTCGGCACCGGCTTCGGTGGCACTAGCCTGATGTTGAACAGTTCATCGGGCGCCGCCGCCACGCTGTCATACGTTGCCGCGCCGACTACCGCCACCGGCACCCCCTCGAATGTGAAGTACGGAATCTTCACGCTCGCGTGCCCGGGCTGCTCCCTCCAGGAACTGGGCACCGGCGCCACGCTCAATGCGTTCACTTTCGACCTGCTCGTTCAGGACATCAACGAAGGCGGAACGGGCAAGTTCGTCGGATCATCCGCCAGCGGGACGATCTTCAGCGATGTCAGCCCGATCATCCTCAACTGGGCGCCGACGTCCATCGGGCCGGGCGCGAACGGCGCTTTGCGCGTTACCTTTGGCATGTCCATCTTCAGCCTGGACGGGTTCACTGGCATCGTCGCGCCAAACTCGGGGGCAGTGCTCGGACAGACGACGGTCTAGGGTGTGGTCATTGAGAACATTCCGGTGCCTGGCAGTGCGCTGATTACTGCCAGCGGGCTGGCGCTGTTCGGCCTGCTGCGCAAGAAAGGTCGCAGCGCGTAGCAGCAGGAACGATTGTCCGCGGGCTGTACGCCCGTGGCCATGTCGCTTCGGCCCTCGACCTCACCGACTTCTGAGACCCGCATCACATGATGGTCATCGAAGCTGCAGGCCGTCGCCGATGAATCGAGCGCTCCCCGTGCCTGGGCGCAGCCTCTGCCTCGCACCGTAGCGGCACCGCGGGCCGCCTCCGGTGCCCGACGGCGCGGTCCCGCGCGCTGCCTTACACTCGCGGCCACACACCACGGACGGGCACCGAGATGGCAGACGACACTCCGCGCGGCATGAAGAAGGGCCTCACCGCTTACGGTGACCAGGGCTTCTCGTTGTTCCTGCGCAAGGCCTTCATCAAGGCCATGGGTTACACCGAGGATTCGCTGAACCGTCCGATCATCGGCATCACGAACACCTTCTCCGGATACAACGCCTGCCACCGCAACGTCCCCGACCTGATCGAAGGCATCAAGCGGGGCGTGATGCTCGCCGGTGGCCTGCCAGTCGAGTTCCCGGTGGTCTCGCTGCACGAATCGTTCGCGCATCCGACCAGCATGTACCTTCGCAACCTGATGGCGATCGACACGGAAGAGATGGTCCGTGCACAGCCGATGGACGCCTGCGTGCTGATCGGTGGTTGCGACAAGACGGTGCCCGCGCTGCTGATGGGCGCGGCCAGCGCGAACGTGCCTTCGGTACTGATGGTCACCGGGCCCATGATGACCGGCGACCACAAGGGCGAGCGGTTGGGCGCCTGCACCGACTGCCGCCGCTTCTGGGGCAAGTACCGAGGCAAGGAGATTGACGCCCGCGAGATCGGCGAGATCGAGGAAAAGCTCTGCCCGACCGCCGGCACCTGCATGGTGATGGGCACCGCCAGCACGATGGCCTGCTGCGCTGAGGCGCTGGGCATGATGATCCCCGGCGGGGCGGCGATACCGGCGGTGATGGCCGATCGCATCCGCAACGCAGAAGAGACCGGCGCGCGGGCGGTGGCGATCGCCGCCGAGGGGCTCACGCCGGACAAGGTGATGACCCAGGCAGCTTTCGAGAACGCGCTGACCATGCTGCTGGCGGTCGGTGGCTCCACCAACGCGCTGATCCACATGGCCGCCATCGCCGCGCGGCTGGGTTTCGAACTCGACCTCGAAGGCTTCGACCGGATGGGTCGGAAGACGCCGGTGCTGGTGGACCTCAAGCCTACCGGACAGGGCTACATGGAAGACCTGTACCGCGCCGGTGGTGCCACGACCATCATGCGCCAGCTGAAGCCGCTGCTGAACCTGGACGCACTCACCATCACCGGGCGCACGCTCGGCGAGAACCTCGACGCGGCGCCGCCTGACTGGGACCAGAAGGTCGTGCGCGGCTTCGACGACCCGGTGTACCGGGACGGCGCGATGGTGGTGCTGCGCGGCAACCTCGCCCCCGGCGGCGCGATCATCAAGCAGTGCGCGGCCTCGCAGGCGCTGCTGCAGCACGAGGGCAGGGCGGTGGTGTTCTCGTCGCTTGCGGACCTCGCCGAGCGCATCGACGCCCCGGCACTGGACGTGACGCCGGACGACATCCTGGTGCTGCAGAACTCCGGCCCCAAGGGCGTCCCGGGCATGCCCGAATCGGGCTATCTGCCGATCCCGAAGAAGCTCGCGGAGCAGGGCGTGAAGGACATGGTGCGGGTCTCCGACGCGCGGATGAGCGGCACGGCGTTCGGCACCATCGTGCTGCACGTGTCACCGGAGTCCGCGGTCGGCGGGCCGCTCGCGCTGGTGCGCAACGGTGACCGCATCCGCCTCGACACCGCCGGGCGGCGCATCGACCTGCTGGTCAGCGACGCGGAACTTGCCGAGCGCCGCGCCGCGTGGGTCGCGCCCGAGCCCAGGCCCGAAGACCGCCGGGGCTATCGCAAGCTCTACATGGAGGACATCGAGCAGGCGGAGCGTGGCGTGGACTTCGCGTTCATGCGGGCACCGACGCGCGGAGTGGTGCCGCGCGCGTGACCGGCAGCGGGGCGCGGACTTCGCGCCCCGGAGATGTCCGCTTCAGCCCACCGCCTTCATCCGCGCATCGAGCGTACCCAGCAGTTCGTGCCAGGACTTCACGAAGGCGGCTGCACCGTCCTGCTGCAGCTTCAGCGCGAGCGCGTCGATGTCCACGCCTGCCGCCCGGATCATCGCCAGCGTCGCGGCCGGTTCGCCATTGCGGCCCGCACCGATCGTGCCGGCCACCCTGCCGTGGTCGGCGAAAGCGAGCAGCGTTTTCTCGGGCATAGTATTGACCGTGTCCGATGCGGCGAGCGCCTCGACGTACAGTGTGTCGGGGGCGGCCGGATCCTTGGTGCCGGTGCTGGCCCACAGCAGGCGCTGGGGATGCGCGCCGGCGGCCACCACCCGCTTCCAGCGGGCGGTGGCGAGCAGTCCACGGTAGGCAAGCCAAGCCTGCTGGCCGACCGCGATGCCCAGGCGGTTGTTCGACGCGGGCGCTACCTTGCCGGCGACCGCGGCATCCCAGCGGCTGATGAACAGGGAGGCCACCGAATCGACGCGCGGATCGAGTCCGGCGTCGAGCCGGCGTTCGATACCGCGCAGCCAGGCCTCGGCGGCCGCCTCGTACTGCGCACAGGAGAACAGCAGCGTGACGTTGACCGGCACGCCGGCGAAGATGGCTTCCTCGATCGCCGGCAGCCCCTCCGGCGTACCCGGGATCTTCACGAACAGGTTCGGCCGCGCGGCCAGTCGATGGATATGCAGCGCCTCGGCGATGGTGCCGGTGGTGTCGCTCGCCAGCAGCGGCGAGACTTCCATCGACACCCAGCCATCCACGCCGCCGGTGCGCTGGAACACCGGCAGGAACAGGTCAGCGGCCCGGCGCAGGTCTTCAAGCGCGAGTTCGACGAACAGCGCCTCGCCGGAGAGGCCGGCCTTCGCCCGGGCTGCGATGCCCGCATCGTAGGCCGGGCTGCCGCCGATCGCCCCGGCGAAGATCGTCGGGTTCGAGGTCAGCCCGGTCACCGACAGTTCGGCGATGTAGCGCGCGAGCGTGCCGTTGTCGAGCAGGTCGCGCGTGATGTTGTCCAGCCAGAGGCTCTGGCCGAGGTCGTGCAGCCCGCGGGTGGCGGCGTTGGGGCGGGGGCTTGCGTGTGCGTTCATCGGGGTGGCGGGACGGATGTCGGATGCGACATGGTAGCGCCACCCCGTGGCAGGCAGTGTTAAGCCGACCTTCTGCAGGCTACAGAACGCCCGACAGGCCGCCGTCGACGTTCACGCAGGTGCCGGTGATGTAGCCGGCGGCATCGGAGACCAGGAAGGTGATCGCGTTGCCCATGTCCTCCGGATCGCCCATCCGCTGCAGCGGGACCACCTTCGCGTTGCGGGCGTAATGTTCCTCGACCGTCAGCTTGTTGCGCTGGGCACCGCGGGCCTGCTGTGGTGTCTTGATCTTGCCGACACAGACCACGTTGACGCGGATGTTGTGCGGGCCGAGTTCCTTCGACAGTGCCTTGGCCAGGGTCGCGCCAGCCTGGCGGCTGACCACCGTTGGCAGCTGGTTGGCGCCCGGCGTCGCCGCGGCGGCCATCGTGAGGTTGATGATCGAGCCGGATTTCTGCGCCTTCATGTAGGGCAGCACCAGCCGGATCAGGCGCATCGGCGCAAACAGCTTGACCGAGACGTCCTCCTGCCAGCGCGCCTCGTCGACCTCGTCGAACGACAGCTGGCCGGAGCCGCCGGCGTTGTTGACCAGGATGTCGATCCTGCCGAAGCGGTCGTGTACCTGCTTCACCCACTGCTGCATCTGCTCCGCATCGGTGGCATCTCCCTGGAAGGCGAGCACCGTGGCGCCGATGGCCTGCAGTTCCTTCTCGACGGCCGCCAGCGGCTCGGCGCGGCGTGCGCAGAGGGAGACGATCGCACCCTCCTTCGCCAGGCAGAGTGCGGTGGCGCGGCCGATGCCTTCACTGCCGCCAGTGATCAGGGCGACCTTGCCCTTGAGTCCGAGTTCCATTGCGTTCCTTCCGGGTGTGTGAAGCGTCGAGGCATTCTAACTCGGGGGACGCGTCATCCCGCGCGGCCACGCAGCACGGCCTTCTCCACTTCCAGCACCACCAGCAGCGCCACGCCGGCCAGCAGGATGATGGCGCCCCACTGCAACGGCAAGGGCTCGGTGTGGAACAGTGCGTTCATCGGCGGCGCAGAGGTGAACAGCAACTGCAGCACCAACACGCCGGATACCGCAGCCAGCACGCGCGGGGTACCGCGTACGCCCCGCCAGGTGAACGAGGGGGCCTTCAGGTAGCGCACGCTGAACAGGTAGAACACCTCCATGCAGACCAGGGTGTTGACCGCGGCCGTGCGCGCGGCCTCGATGCTCGCGCCCTGCGAGAGCGTCCACTCGAACATGCCGAAGATGCCTGTGAGGAACAGGCTGGACACGAACACGATGCGCCACGCCAGGAAGCGCGACAGCAGCGGTTCGCCGACCGGCCGGGGCGGACGGCGCATCACGCCGGCCTCGGTCGGTTCGAAGGCGAGCACCATCGCCAGCGCGACCGAGCTCACCATGTTCACCCACAGCACCTGGGCCGGCAGGATCGGCAGCGCGATCCCGAGCAGCACGGCCAGCAGCAGGGTCAGGGACTCGCCACCGTTGACCGGCAGCAGGAAGGTGATCGTCTTCCTCAGGTTGTCGTACACCGTGCGTCCTTCCTCGACCGCATGGGCGATGGACGCGAAGTTGTCGTCTGCGAGCACGACCGCGCCGGCCTGCTTCGCGGCCTCGGTGCCCTTGCGGCCCATCGCGACGCCGACATCGGCCTGCCTGAGCGCCGGGGCGTCGTTGATCCCGTCGCCGGTCATCGCGACGATCTCGCCGTTGGCCTGCAGCGCCTGCACCAGGCGAAGCTTGTGTTCCGGACTCGCCCGCGCGAATACGTGTGCCTCGCGTACCGCCTCGCGCAGCGCGACATCGTCCATTGCCTCGACCTGCGGTCCGGTGATCGCCGGCTGGCCACCGGCCATGCCCAGCTGCCTGGCGATCGCGGCGGCGGTGACGGCATGGTCTCCGGTGATCATCACCACGCGGATGCCGGCCGCCTGGCAGCGGGCGACAGCCTGAACCGCTTCCGGCCTGGGCGGATCGATGATGCCGACGATGCCCAGCAGCGTGAGCGATTGCTCGATATCGGCATGCTGCAGGTCATGCCGGTCGCCGGGCAGTACCCGCGCGGCGAGCGCGAGCACGCGCCGGCCGGCACCGGCCTGTCCTTCGATGGCACTGCGCCAGGCGGCTTCATCCAGCGGTTCGTCGCGGCCGTCGCGACCGGCCTGGCGGTCACACATCGCGAGCACGCGCTCGGGCGCACCCTTCACCTGCACGACCGTCGTGTCGCCGTCCGGATGCAGCGTGGCCATGAATCGGTGCGCTGACTCGAACGGGATCAGGTCCAGCCGTTCGCGCTCGAGCCTGAGCTCGGTCGGGTTGATCCCCGCCTTCATCGCCAGCGTGAGCAGGGCGCCTTCGGTCGGGTCGCCCGCCAGGTGCCAGCCGCCGGCGTCCTCGTGCAGGCTGGCATCGTTGCACAGCGCAGCGACCTGGGCCAGCCGCATCAGCACCGGCTCGTTCACGGCCGCCCGCGCGGGATCCAGCGGCTGCCCGTCGCGCGAGATCGTGCCCTTCGGTGCATAACCGGCGCCGTCGACGTCGAACGTCCGCCCGGCGCAGGCCACCGACTGGACGGTCATCTCGTTGCGGGTGAGCGTGCCGGTCTTGTCGGAGCAGATGACGGTCACCGAGCCCAGGGTCTCCACGGCGGGCAGCCGCCGGACCACCGCGTGGCGGCGGGCCATGCGCTGCACGCCGATGGCCAGCGTGATGGTGAGGATCGCGGGCAGGCCCTCCGGGATCGCAGCCACCGCAAGGCCGATCGCGGCGATGAAGGTTTCCGCGGTGCCCATGTCGCGCACCTGGGTACCGAAGGCGAACAGCGCTGCCGCGGCGGCCAGGATCACCAGCGTCAACCGTCGGCCGAATGCGCTCATCTTCCGGAGCAGCGGCGTGGTGCCCGGTTCGACCGATTCGAGCATGCGCCCGATGCGGCCGATCTCGGTGTTTGCGCCGGTGGCCACCACCACCGCGCGTGCCTGCCCCTGGGTCACCAGCGTGCCGGCATAGCCCATGCACAGCCGGTCGCCGATCGCGGCATCGACGGCGACGGGGGCGGTGTCCTTGTCCACCGGCATCGATTCGCCGGTGAGCGCGGACTCGTCCACGCGCAGGTTGCGTGCCTGCAGCAGTCGCACGTCGGCGGGCAGGCTGTCGCCGGAGGCGAGCAGCACGATATCGCCCGGAACCAGGTCGGCGGCGTCGATGTCGTGCTGGACGCCGTCACGCAGCACCACGGCATGGGGCGCGAGCAGGTGGCGGATCGCCTGCAGTGCACGCTCGGCCTTACCCTCCTGCACGAACCCGATCACCGCGTTGAGCAGCACGACCGCGGCGATCACGCCGCTGTCGATCAGGTGACCCATCGCAGCGGTGATCGCCGCGGCGATCATCAGCACGACCAGCAGCAGGTTACTGAACTGGCGCAGCAGCCGCGCGAGGGTGCCGGGAGGACGGGCTTCTGCGAGACGGTTCGGGCCGCACGCTGCAAGGCGGCGCAGGGCTTCGGGCTGGCCGAGGCCGTGCATCCCGGTACCCATCGCCTGCAGGGCAGTCGCCGCTTCGGAGGCATGCCACGGGGCATCGGGATGCGTCATGGTGTCGCCCTGTCGGGGCCGCGGGAGTTCACATGGCCGACTGCAATTCCTTGATCTTTGCGAGCGGTGCACCGATCTCGCGCAACACGTTCTCCGGGCCCGGCTGCATCATGTTCTCAGGGTGGAGGCGTTTCGGCTTGCCGTGCCACTGCACGTAGCCGCCGACCCAGCGCGAACGTGCCACGACGTGGTGGCCGAAGTTGCGCCGGCGCACATCGTACGTCGCGAGCGCGCCCGGGATGTCGCCGGGCAGGGCATCGAGCTGGTTGACCAGGTCCAGCGCATCGAGGGCGGCCTTGCTCACGCCGGCACCGATGTGCGGGCGGGCGACGAAGGCGGCGTCGCCGAGCAGTGCGACGCGTCCCTTCGCGACCGTGGTCGACTCCAGGTCGTAGATCGCCTGGAAGAACGGCTGCTCGGTCAGTTCGAACGCCTCGGCGATCGGCGGCGCAAGCACCTCGTGCGCGGTCTTCTTGATCGCGCGGATCACCTCCGGCCGGATCAGCGGCGGTGCGATCGACTGGCCGTGGCAACGGCCGCTGGCGTCTGTGCAGAGGTCGGGCAGTTGCGTGTGCTCGTCGGTGGGACGGTACCAGACGAAGTTGTAGCCACGATGGCCCGGGCGCACGTCGTCGCCCTTGCCCGGCACCGGGTAGGCCAGCATCATCTCGCCCTCGGGCAGGCCGAACGCGTAGTTGGGCATGAGCTGCGCATGCAGCGCCGGGGGCATGGCGCTCTCCTGGAGCACGCCCCGCCAGGCGATGTACCCCACGTACACCGGCAGGGCCGACGGTTGCCAGAGCCCGCGCAGCGTCGATCGGATGCCGTCTGCGCCGACCAGCAGGTCGCATTCGTCGCGCGTGCCGTCCGACAGTTCGACCACGACGCGGTCGTCGTGCTCGGTGAAGCCGGTGAGCGCGGTGCCGGGCCGGTAGCAGCGATCGGGCAGCATCGCCTTCAGCGGGCGGTACACGCGTGCCCACGCACTCATGATCTGCGGTACGGTCAGCTCGTGCACCAGAGAGCCGTCACGGTCGAGGCAAATCCGCCGGTTCACCGCGACGCCGATCGTCTCGTCGATGGTCACGCCCACTTCGCGCATCACCGCGAACAGTTCCTCGTGCGTGCCGATGCCGGCGCCCCGGGTGGCGAGGTCGTCGCTCGCGCGCTCGTAGACCTTCACGTCCCAGCCCCGGGCGAGCAGCAGGTTGGCGCCGAACAGGCCGCCGAGCGAGCCGCCGATGACGATCGCGCGGCCCTTGCCTTTCGTGGGTTCCATCAGGACTGTCCTTCCCCGAGCAGTTCGAGCGCGTTCAACCCGTGGATCAGGTCGCGCTGCTGGTTGGTGAGGCCGGGAAGCTGGTCCAGCATCCCGAGCGGGTCTTCCTCGCCCATGTCGTAGGGCGCATCGGTGCCGATCACCACGCGATCGGCGCCGACCCGGTCGACCAGGTACTTCAGTGCCATCGCGTCATGGGTCAGGGCGTCGCACCAGAATCGGCGCAGCAGTTCGAGCGGGGAGGTTCTGGTCCGTGCCCGGGTCTCGTCGCGGCAGGCATGCCCATGGGCGAGGCGGCCGACCTGGTAGGGCAGGTAGCCGCCGCCGTGGGCGAGGATGATCTTCAGGTCGGGCAACTCGTCGAGCGTGCCGCTGAACATCAGATGGCTAGCCATCAGCACGGTGTCGAGCGGATGGCCGACCAGGTTGGCGAGGTAGTAGCACTCGAACGAGTCGCGCACGCCGCCGACGAAGTGCGGATGGGCGAACAGCACCACCTTCAGCTCCGCCGCGCGCTTGAGGATGGGCCGGAACCGTGGTTCGGAAAGCTGCAGGTCCTGCACCGTGCAGCCGACCTCCAGCGCACGGAAGCCGTGCTCGCGCACGCAGCGCTCCAGTTCGGCGATTGCGGCATCGGCATCCTGCATCGGCAGGGTCGCCATGCCACGCAGCCGGGTCGGGTGCCGGGCCACCATGCCCGCGATGCCGTCGTTGGTGACCCGAGCCGCAGCCAGCGCGCGGTCGGCCTGCAGCCAGTAGAAGAACACGAACGGCGTGGTCGACAGCACAGAGATGTCGATGCCCTTCCGGTCCATGCCCGCCACCTTGGCATCGGCGTCGTGAAACTCCGCCGGGATCGGCGTCTGGTGGCCGTCGCTGCGCCGGAAGCGGCTGACCGCGCCCTGCGCGTCGCGGACCACCTCGATGTCGTGTTCGCGTGGCCGGGCGGCGATCGCCTCGATCAGCGGCCTGGGCAGCACATGGCTGTGCACGTCCACCACCGGAGTCCTGCCTGTCACGCGTCTCTCCTTCATCAAACCCGGGTCAGACACGGGTTTCAAATCCGTGTCTGACCCGGGTTCCTGGCCACTGATCTTCAGGGCAGGGGCGCTTCTACGGGGGTACCGTCGCGAAGCGATCGCGCGACGGCTTCCACTGCTGCAATGGTACCGAGCAATTCGGTCGGGGGGATCGGCCAGTCCGCGGGTTGCGCGCGCGCGGCGACCGCGGCAGCGAACGCTTCCATCTGCAGGCGCAGGCCGTCCGACGGGGGTAGTTGCATGCGCTGCGGCGGCTGGCCACTCAGCCGAAGGACCACTTCGCGGTCGCCGATGGCTTCCACTGAACCGTCGCGGCCGAACACGTGCAGGCGCCAGAACAGCGGGGTGGGACGCACGCCGCAGAGCACGGCCGACACTGGACGCCGGAAGCGGTAGACCATCGTCAGCGCGTCCAGCGCCTCGTCGGGCGGGGGCTGCGAGACGGTGGTGGCGCTCACCTGGGCGACCGGGCCGAACAGCCGCACCATCGCGTCGAGCACGTGTATGCCGGTGGCGGTCAGGCTGGCGGCCGGGGCCTCTTCCGGCCGCTCGCGCCAGCTGGTGAAGAAGTTCTTCTGGTTCTCGTTGCTGAAATGCCCTTCGGCATGCAGGACCGGGCCGAGCACGCCGCTGGCGACCACCTTCCCCAGCTCGTGCATCGAGGGCCAGTACCGCTTGTCCTGCCCGACCGTGAGCACGACCCCGGCCTCGGTGCAGGCGCGCACTGCCGACCGTGCGTCCTCCAGCGTCAGCGCCAGCGGCTTCTCGCTCAGCACCGACTTGCCCGCGGCCGCGCAGGCGCGTACCTGTCCGGCATGCTGCGAGTTGGGCGTGGCAAGCACGACCGCGTCGATCGACGGGTCGGCCAGGACCGCCTCGAAGTCGGTGCCCAGTTCGACGCCGTGATCGTGGGCGAAGTCGGCCGACTTCGCGGGCGTCTGCACCACGGCCCGTACGAAACGAAGGTGCGGGCTGGGCGCCGCGCCGCTGCCCTGCACCGACCGGACGTGGTTGCGTCCCCAGCGGCCCAGGCCGATCACCGCGGCGCGGATCATCGTTGCGTCCGTTCCCGGGCCGGCGCGCCTCGCCTAGTGCCCTGTCTTCGCCGCGTCGGCGTGTTCCTCGCCGAACTGCTCTTCGATCGCACGCCAGCGGTCGATGCCGACCACCTTCAGGTAGTCGTCGAAGTTGGCACCGGTGCCGACGAGCTTCAGCTCGTCGCTGCGCAGGTCGGCCAGTGCCAGCTGCATGGTCTTCACCACGCGCAGCAGCAGGGTGATGCCGTAGAGCGCGATGCCGTAGCCCATCTCGCCCAGCACCGACGGCTTGACGATCGGCGAGAGCCCGCCTTCGAGCATGTTCGCCACGTGCACGGTGTCGATCTCGCGAACGGCCCGGGCCATCTCCTCTTCGTCGAGCATCGACTCGATGAACACGCCGTCGGCGCCGGCGCGCACGTAGCGCTCGGCGCGGCGCAGTGCCTCGTCCAGCCCGTGGATCGCGCGCGCGTCGGTGCGTGCCACGATGAAGGTCTCGGGGTCCATGCGGTTCGCGCTCATCGCGCGCAACTTCGCCTCCATCTCCTCGGTGGGCACCACGCGCTTGCCTGCCATGTGCCCGCACCGCTTGGGCGCGACCTGGTCCTCGATGAACAGCGCGGAGATGCCCATCCGCTCGTAGCTGTGGAGCAGGTGAACGCAGTTCTTCACGTCGCCGTAGCCGTTGTCGGCATCGACCAGCACCGGCAGGTCGCAGGCGTTGACCATGTCGCGGAACGCCGCGCCGAACTCGCCCAGCTGGCACAGCCCGATGTCGGGTAACCCGTGCCGGGCGCCGGCGGTCTGGAATCCGCCGATGAAGAAGCCCTTGAAGCCGGCCTGCTTGATCAGCAGTGCGGACAGCGCGTCATGCGCCCCCGGCAGCACGAGGGGTTTCTCTTCATTCAGCAGGCTGCGGATGGTCTTCCTGGCCACGGTCTTTCCTTCGATCGGTTGCGACTGGGGGAGGCTGTGTGTGCGCGGCTCATTCGCCCTTGATGCCGGCGTCGCGGATCACCCGCCCGTAACGCACCGCCTCGCTGCGGATGAACTCGGCAAACTGCTCCGGCGTGCTGGTGCGCGATTCGATGCCCGAGGCCGCGAGCTTCTCGCGCAGGTCGGGCGAGGCGAGCGCCTTGACCACCTCGGTGTTGAGCCGCCCGATGAGCTCGCGCGAGGTGCCCGACGGGGACAGCACGCCGTACCAGATAGGCACTTCGAACCCGGCGACGCCCGATTCCGCCGCGGTGGGCACGTTCGGCAGGTTCGGTACCCGCTTCTCGGACAGCACCGCGATCGCCTTCACCTTGCCCGCGGCGACCTGCGGCGCGGCGACGGCTGCCGCCATGATCAGCATGTCTGTCTCGCCGGACATCATCCCGACCAGCGCCTGGCCCGACCCCTTGTAGGGCACGTGCACGGTACGGATCTTCATCAGGCTGTTGAGCAGTTCGGCCGCCAGGTGGCCGGTGGTGCCGACTCCGCCCGAGCTGTAATTCAACCGGCCGGGGTTGGCGCGGGCGATCTTCACCAGATCGCCGAGGGTCTTCGCCGGCACCGACGGGTGGGTGATCAGGATGTTCTGGATCACCGCCACCAGCGAGATCGGCGCGAGGTCCTTCATCGGATCGTAGTTCAGCTTGGCATACAGCGACGGGCTGATCGAGATCAGCGGCGAGGACAGCACCATGGTGTAGCCGTCGGGTGCCGCCTTCGATGCGATCTCCAAGCCGAGGTTGCCGCCGGCGCCTGGCCGGTTGTCGACCGTGACCGGCTGGCCGACCTGTTCCGAGAGCTTGGCCGCAACGCTGCGCCCGAGCAGGTCGGTCGGGCCGCCGGGCGGGAACGGCAGGATCATGCGCATCGGCTTGACCGGGAACGGCTGAGCCTGCGCCATTGCGGCGCTCGAGGCCAGCACTGCCGCGGCCAGGGCAACGAGCTTGACGCCGCAGTGGCGCGCGGACGGATCGTGCGTCATCGTGTTTTTCCTCCGTTGGGCGTCCATCGCCTGGCGCCGTGGTTGCACCGCCCCGCGGCAGCGGGGCGGCACCCGGGCGGCCGGCGCCCGCGCTTGTGTCGCGCGGGTCGTCTTCACGGCCCCTCCGTGTCTGCCAGCAAGCTTATCAGCATGCGCGCAGGAGCCGCAAACCGCGCATTGCATCGCACTGGCTGCGCGCCGTGCGCGCCCGGCCCGGGCTGCTTCAGGCGATCGTGTGCTGGAGGCGGTAGCTGGCGGTGGCGTCCTGCCCGAGCAGCCGTACCAGCGTCGGTAGCGCCTCCTGGAGCGTGTCTGGCAGCGTCCAGGGGGCGTTGAACACGAACAGCCCGCTGCCTTCCATGCCGATGCCGTCGGCTGCCGGTGCCTTTACCCGCAGTTCGACCTGCAGCCAGTCGTGTTCGCGCAGCGCGGCCAGCGCCTCGGGCAGGCGTTGCGCCTCGCGCCGGGCCAGCAGCGGATACCAGACCATGTACACCCCGGTGGCGAAGCGGCGCAGCGCATCGCCGACCGCATCGACTACCTGGCGGTAGTCGCCCCGGTCCTCGTAGGACGGATCGACCAGCACGAGCGCCCGCCGCGGCTGCGGCGGCAGCAGGCCCTTCAACCCGGCGAAGCCGTCGGTGGCCAGTACCCGCACGCGCCGCTCATCTGCATACTGCTTCTGCAGCTGCCGGCTGTCGGTGGAATGCAGGTCGAACAGGTGCAGCCGGTCGGAGGGCCGCAGCAGCTGCAGGGCGAGCTGCGGCGAGCCGGGGTAGCGCAGCAGCCGCCCTGCGCGGTTCACCTGCCTGACCTGCTCGACATAGGCCTGAACCGATGCGGGCAGGTCGGGCTGCTCCCATAGCCGTCCGATGCCGTCGCGGAACTCCGCCGTCTTCAGGGCGACCGGCGTGTCGAGCGCGTACAGCCCCGCGCCGGCATGGGTGTCGACGTACCAGAACGGCTTGTCCTTCTGCTTCAGGTAGCCGATCAGTTCGACCAGCAACAGGTGCTTCAGGACGTCGGCGTGGTTGCCGGCGTGGAAGGCGTGGCGGTAGCTGAGCAACCCGGTCAGCCGCTCAGCCGGTCACGCCAATGTTCCACGGCACGAACTCGTGGTCGCCCAGCCCCAGCAGTTCGCTCTTGGTCTTCTCGCCCGAACAGGTGCGCAGGATATGCTGGAAGATCTCCTCGCCCATCTGCTGCAGCGTGTGCGTGCCGTCCAGGATGCCGCCGCAGTTGATGTCCATGTCCTCGGTGAGGCGGTTGTACATCGGCGTGTTGGTGGCAAGCTTGATCGAGGGCGCCGGTTTGGCACCGAACATGGAGCCGCGGCCGGTGGTGAAGCAGATCACGTTCGCGCCGCCGGCGATCTGGCCGGTGGCAGATACCGGGTCGAAGCCGGGCGTGTCCATGAACACAAAGCCCTTCTGCGCGACCGGCTCGGCGTAGCGGTAGACCTCCATCAGCGGGCCGGTGCCACCCTTCATCGACGAGCCGAGCGATTTCTCGAAGATGTTGGCCAGCCCGCCGGACTGGTTGCCCGGGCTGACCACGCCGTTGATCTGGGTGTCGCGGCCGGGGGTGTACTCGTCCTTCCACCAGCGGATGCGGTCGATCAGCTTCTCGCCGACTTCGCGCGAGCGCGCGCGGGCGGTGAGGGTGTGCTCGACGCCGTAGATCTCGGGCGTCTCCGACAGGATCGCGGTGCCGCCGTGACGCACCAGCAGATCCATGGCCGCGCCCAGCGCCGGGTTGGCGGTGATCGATGAGAAGCCGTCGGAGCCACCGCACTGCAGTCCGACGGTGATGTGGCTCGCCGGTACGCGCGTACGCGTCACCCTGTTCGCCTCCGGCAGCATCGACTTCACCGCGGCGACGCCGGCCGCAATGGTCTTGGTGGTGCCGCCCTCGTCCTGCATCACGAAGGTGTGCAGCCGCGCGCCTGCGGTGAGCTTCTGCTCGGCGAGCAGCTTGTTCACCTGGTTGCGCTCGCAGCCCAGGCCGACGATCAGCGCGCCGGCGAGGTTGGCATGAAGTGCATAGCCGGCCATCGTCCGGCGCAGCAGGTCCATCGGCTCGCCGGTCATCTCCATGCCGCAGCCGGTGCCGTGGGCGAAGGCGACCACGCCGTCGACGTTCGGGTACTCGGCCAGCCGCTCCGGGGTGAAGTACTCGGCGATCTTGTGCGCGACGGTGGCCGAGCAGTTCACCGTGGACAGCACGCCGATGTAGTTGCGGGTGGCGACCTGGCCATTCGCACGCACGATGCCCATGAAGGTCGCGCGCTCGGCCTCGGGGATCATCTCGACCGGCTTGTAGTCCCGGGTGTACGCGTAGTCGCGCTGGTACTCGCGGAACTCCATGTTGTGCGAGTGAACGTAGGCACCGGCCGCGATGTCGGCAGATGCGAAGCCGATGGTCACGTTGTACTTGCGGATCGGCTCGTCCTTCGCGATCGCGCGGGCGGCGATCTTGTGGCCGGCGGGTACCTGCCCACGGCTGACCAGGCCGCCATCGAGCTTCGCACCCAGTTCGATCAGCGTGCGGGCGATCAGGACGTTGTCGTCCGGATGCAGGCGGATGGTCGGCCCGGCGGCGGGGCGCTGGTTGATTTCGATCATGGCGGATCCTCTGGCGGGTGGCTCAGGCGGCGAGGCGCGTCAAGGCCGCGAGGCGCGCACTGAGGGGCGGGCAAGAATCTACCACGGTGGCGGGCGGGCCCTCGTGCCAGCGCAGGCGCCGACCCTGTCGATGTCCGACCGCCTCGGGGTGGCTCAGTCGCCGAGCAGGAGCGTGACCACCAGGGCGGCCAGCAATACCCCGGAAGCCGTCAGCCGCAGCCCCGGCGCCAGCCCCCGGAATGCGTAGTGCAGCGCGCCCATCGTGGCCGCGGCGATCGCCGGCCACGCCAGCCCGTACAGCAGCACGGCGCCGATCACGGCCGATGGCGCGTCCGGCAGCGTCGCCGCGCCCTCCGCGGCTGAACCGGCCGCTCTGGCCGCCTGTGCCGCGATCCAGGGCCAGGCGTTCCAGCAGAGCAGGCCGGAGAGCAGGAAGGCGAACACCGCCTCGACCGCGACCGGAGGGTCGAGCAGCCGCGGCCGCTCGGGCGGGGGAGCGTCGGGCTCGTGCACGCCGTCGTTCATCGCATCTTTGCCCTCAGGTTGCATCGTTCAGGTGACAGGCCGACTGGCGTCCGGGCGCGACCGCCTTCAGCGCCGGCGCCTCGACCGCGCAGCGCGGCATCGCATGCGGGCAGCGTGGGTGGAAATGGCAGCCCGGGGGCGGCGCGAGCGGCGAGGGGATCTCGCCCCGGACCGGCTGGTAGCTGCGCCGGCGCTGCGCCAGCGTCGGCACTTCGGCGAGCAGCGCCCGGGTATAAGGATGGTTCGGCGCGGCGAACAGCTCGGCCGTCGGCGCCGACTCGACGATACGCCCGAGGTACATGATCAGCACCCGATCGGCGAGGTGGCGGATCACCCCGAGGTCGTGGCTGATGAACAGGTAGGTCAGGCCCAGTTCGTCGCGCAGCCGCATGAACAGGTTGAGTACCTGTGCCTGGATGGACACGTCCAGGGCGGCTACCGCCTCGTCGCAGACGAGCAGTTCCGGTCGCACGGCGAGCGCGCGCGCGATACCAATGCGGCTGCGCTGGCCACCGGAGAACTGGTGCGGCCAGCGCCGCTTCGCCGACGGGTCGAGGCCGACCTGGCGCAGGGTCGTGTCCACCAGCGCGTCCTTCTCTGCGCGCCGGATCAGCCGGTGTGCGAGCGGTGCTTCCGCGACCAGGTCGTCCACCCGCATCCGCGGGTCGAGCGAGGCGAACGCGTCCTGGAAGATCATCTGCACCTTGAGTTCGGTGGCGATCCGTTCAGCCCGGGGCATCGCGGCGACCGGACGGCCCTGCCACAGGCGCTCGCCACGGCCGGGTTCCAGAATGCCGGCGGCGATGCGCGCCAGGGTCGACTTGCCACAGCCGGACTCGCCGGCGAGCCCGACCACCTCGCCCGTGGCGAGCGCGAGATCGACGCTGTCCACCGCATGCACGACCTGGGCATCGATGTCGGCGCCCAGACGGTTAGCGATCCGTGCGGCGAGGTCGAGCGGACGCCCGAACCGCCGTTCGATCCCGCGCAGTTCCAGCAGCGGGACGGCCTGGGCCGCTGACGAGGACGCCGGGCCGGCACTCATCGTGCGTCCACCGATGGCAGCGGGACCGGATCCCAGCAGCGCACCGTACGCCCGGTGGCCGGCGGCTCGTCCCCGGGCGGGTTCAGTGGTGGCATCGCTGCGCAGCGCTCGTCGCCCCGCGCGCAGCGTGCGCGGAACGCGCAGCCCGGAGGCAGCCCGACCGGGGATGGCGTGCTGCCCGGGATCTGCGCCAGCGGCCGCCCGGGCGGGTTCATCGCCGGCACCGAGTCGATCAGCCCGCGCGCATATGGATGACGTGGCGCGTCGAGCACTGCGTCCACCGTGCCGGACTCGACGATCCGGCCGGCATACATCACGCAGACCCGGTCGGCCAGGCCGGCGACCACGGACAGGTCGTGGGTGATCCAGACCAGGGCGGTGCCGGCCTCGCGCACCAGCGACTGCATCTCGTGCAGGATCTGCCCCTGGATGGTGACGTCGAGCGCGGTCGTCGGCTCGTCGGCGATGATCAGGTCGGGCCGGTTGAGCAGCGCGATGGCGATGGCGACCCGCTGGCGCATGCCCCCGGAGAGCTGGTGGGGATAGGCAAGCAGGCGCTCGTCTGGGGCGGCGATCCCGACCTGCGCCAGCGCCGCGCGCGCGCGCTCGCGTGCGCGGGCCCGGGCGACCGCCTCGTGCGCGGTGATCGCCTCGATCATCTGCGTGTCGATGCGCAGCACCGGGTTGAGCGTCATCATCGGGTCCTGGAAGATCATCGACACCCGCCGGCCGCGGATCGCGCGCCTTGCGCGCTCGTCGAGGCTGAGCAGGTCGACGCCGTCGAGCAGGACCCGGCCGGCCTCGATCCGCCCGGGCGGGTCGACCAGCCCGAGGATCGAGAAGCCGGTGACGCTCTTGCCGGAGCCGGATTCGCCGACCAGGCCGAGCACCTCGCCGCGCTCGAGGGTGAAGTCAACGCCGTCGACCGCGCGCAGCAGCCCCGCGCGGGTCGGGAACACCGTCCGCAGCCCCTCGACCCGCAGCAGCGGCGCGGCGCTCATCGCGACAGCCTCGGGTTGAGCACGTCGCGCAGTTGGTCGCCGACCAGGTTGATCGCGACGATGGTCAGCACCAGGGCGATGCCCGGGAAGAAGCTGATCCAGTACTTGCCCGAGAGCAGCTGCGTGTAGCCGTTGGCGATCAGCAGCCCGAGCGAGGGCGAAGTGATCGGCATGCCCAGTCCCAGGAAGGACAGCGTGGCCTCCAGAGCGATCGCATGCGCGACCTGCACGGTCGCGATCACGATCAGTGGGGGCAGGCAGTTGGGCAGCAGGTGGCGCAGCACGATGCGCCAGGCGGGCAGTGCGAGGCAGCGCGCCGCCTCGATGTATTCCCGATTGCGCTCGGCCAGCGCGCTGCCACGCACGGTGCGTGCGTAGTACGCCCACTGCACGATCACCAGGGCCAGCACGACCTTGTCGACACCCTGGCCGAGCACCGCGAGCAGGACCAGCGCGACCAGGATGGCCGGGAAGGAGAGCTGCAGGTCGACGATGCGCATCAGCAGCGCGTCGAACCGGCCGCCGAACCAGGCCGACGCGAGCCCGGTCAGCGTGCCGAAGGCCATCGCCACCAGCGTGGCCATCACGCCCACCCCGAGGCTGATGCGCAGCCCGTGCAGGATCGCGCTCAGCAGGTCGCGTCCCTGCTCGTCGGTGCCGAGCAGGAAGCGGGCGCCGGCGGCGCCGCGGGCGCCCGGCTCCAGCTTCGAGTCCATGATGTCCAGGGTCGCGAGGTCGTAGGGATCCTGCGGCGAGAGCAGCGGCGCGAACAGCGCCGCGAACAGGATCGCGGCGAGCAGCACCGCGGCCCCCAGCGCGACGCGGCTGGCCGCGAATTCGGCGGCGAAGCGGCGCAGCGGGGAGGCCTCGACGATCGCCGGCAGTGCGGGCGGGGGCGTGCTCATCGGGCACCGCCCGCGTCGGCCAGGCGGATGCGCGGGTCGAGCAGGGAGTACAGCACGTCGACCACCAGGTTGATCAGCACGAACATCAGCACGATCAGCAGAACGTAGGCGACGATCACCGGCCGGTCGAGCTGGTTGATCGAATCGATCAGCAGCTTGCCCATGCCCGGCCAGGCAAAGATGCTCTCGGTCACCACCGCGAACGCGATCACCGATCCGAACTCCAGCCCGACGATGGTCACGATCGGGATCAGGATGTTCTTCAGCACGTGGACGCCGACGATGCGGCCGTCCGACAGCCCCTTGGCGCGGGCGAAGCGGATGTAGTCCTGCAGCATCACCTCGCGCGTGCCGGCCCGGGTCAGCCGCACCAGCAGCGCGAGGTTGAACAGCGCCAGGTTGGTCGCTGGCATCAGCAGGTGGCTCCAGCCGTCCAGCGTGAGGAAGGACACCGGCACGCCGAACAGTTCGACCGTGTCGCCGCGCCCGGTGGGCGGCAGCCAGCCGAGCCAGACCGAGAACACCATGATCAGCATCAGCCCGACCCAGAACGTGGGCAGGCTGAAGCCGAGGATGGACCCGGCCATGATCGCCTTCGACAGCCGTGACGAGGGCCGAAGGCCGGCGTACAGGCCCAGCGGTATGCCCAGCGCGATGGCGATCAGCATCGACACGGCCGCCAACTCCAGCGTCGCCGGCATGCGCTGGAAGATCAGCTCGAGCGCCGGGATGCCGGTCGAGAACGACCGCCCCAGGTCCCCCGACAGCGCGTTCGAGAGGAACTGCCAGTACTGCAGGTGCAGGGGCTGGTCCAGGCCGAGTTCGGCGATCGCGCGCGCGATGTCCTGCTGGTCGGCGTTCGGGTTGACGAGGATGTCGACCGGGTTGCCGATCGCATACACGCCGATGAACACCAGCAGCGACATCGCGAACAGCACGCCGATGCTCTGCATCAGTCGGCGCAGGATGAAGGCAAGCACGGGTCGGGCGTCCGGCGACGGCGCGGGGCTACTTCTCGAGCCGGAACTCGTGCGCCCAGGTCGCCTCGTCGGTGCGCGCGCTGTAGCCGACGCCGCGCCGCATGCCCCAGACGCCGACCTGGTGGTAGAGCGGGATCAGGCCGACGTCGGCCATCGCTGCCTCGGTGGCGGCCTGGAACAGCTTCTCCCGTGCGGCGTCGTTCATCGTCGCGAGGCCGCGGTCGGTGAGCTGGTCGACCTTCGGGTTCGAGTAGCGGCCGCGGTTGGACACGCCCAGCCCCTTCTCGCGGTCGAAGGTCGACAGCAGCGAGCGCAGCGAGGACGATGCCTCGCCGGTGGCTGCGCCCCAGCCAGCCAGCAGGAAGCTGAACTCGAGGTTGTTCGCGCGGCTGAAGAACACCGCCGAGGGCATCGCCTCTACGCGCGTGCGGATGCCGACCTTCGACAGCATCCCGGCCACCGCCTGTGCTACCTGCTCGTCGTTCACGTAGCGGTCGTTGGGTGCGTGCAGGGTGATCGTGAAGCCGTCCGGGTAGCCGGCCTCGGCGAGCAGCCTGCGCGCGCCGTCCGGGTCGAACGCCGGCGGGCGCAGCCCCGGCACGTGGCCGAACAGCCCGGGCGGCAGCAGCTGGCCGGTGGGCACGGCTGCGCCTTCCATCACCTTGTCGGCGATCGCCTGCCGGTTGATCGCCATCGACATCGCGCGGCGGACGCGAACATCCTTCAGCGGGTTCCTGTCCAGCGGCTTGCCGGTGGCATCGGCGACGAAGGGCGAGCGGTCGCGCGCGCTGTCCATGTGCAGGTAGATGAACCGGTTGGAGATGCCGCGCGCGAGCGTCAGTTCCTTGTTCAGCGCGAGCCGCGCGATGTCGGCGGTGGGTACGTTCTCGATCGCCCGCACGTCGCCGGCGAGCAGCGCAGCCACGCGCGTGGGGTCCTTCGCCAGGATGCGCAGCACCACCCGCTCCCAGGCCGGTTTCGGGCCCCAGTAAGCCTCGTTGCGCGCCAGTTCGATCCGGTCGTCGAGCTGCCAGCGGACGAAGCGCCACGGGCCGGTGCCGTTGACCGCGCGGCCGGCGTTGAAGTCCTCGGTGGATGCCTTCTCATGCTTGGCCGAAACCACGTAGATGGTCGACAGGTCGTTCGGCAGCAGCGGATAGGGGGTCTTCGTGCGGATGCGCAGCGTGAACGGATCGACCACCTGTACCTCGGCGATCTGCCGGGTGTAGATGCCGAACGAGGACGGGCTCTTGGGCACGCTGGGGGCGCGGCGCAGGCTTGCCACGACGTCGGCCGCGGTGAACTCGGTGCCGTCGTGGAAGCGTACGCCCTTGCGCAACCGGAACTCCCAGGTGAGTTCGTCGATCGTGCGCCATGACTCCGCGAGCCCCGGCCGGAGTCGGTAGCTGCCGTCCTTCGCGACGAGCGTCTCGTAGAGGTGCTCCATCACGTTGTTGTTCGGCGACAGGTTGTGGAAGTGCGGATCCATCGACGTGATCGCAGCCGAGAGCCCGATGGTCAATTCCTGCGCGCGCGCCGTCGTGGCGGGCAGCGTGCTCAGGCAGGTGGCTGCAGCCAGCAGCAGGGCAGCGGTGGCGATCGCGCGGCGCATTGATGGCATCGGTGTCTTCCGGTTGGGTTACGCGGGCAGCATAGCCGAACGCCGTCGATTGTCGAGGTCGGTCGCAGCAGGTGGATGTCGGCCGGTCACCGGTGCAGGGTTTGACAGTGGCACGGGGCGCTGCCTATGCTCCGATCCGATACCGGAGTGCCACCCATGACCGTCCAACCTTCCGCCGCTGCCGCTGCCGGTGTCCGTTCGCAGGCGCCGTCGCGCCCGTCGGATGCGACGATCGGGATGATCCGCCAGCTGATCGGATTCCCCACCACCAGCCGCGACTCCAACCTCGAACTGATCCACTTCGTCCGTGACTACCTCCGGTCGAACGGCGTCGAGGACGTGCGGCTTACCTTCGACGACGATCGGCGCAAGGCGAACCTGTTCGCCACCTTCGGCCCCCGGCTCGAGGGCGGGCGCGGTGGCCTGGTGCTGTCCGGCCATACCGACGTGGTGCCGGTCGAAGGGCAGCCCTGGGACACCGATCCGTTCGCGATGGTCGAGCGCGACGGTCGCCTGTACGGGCGAGGGGCCGCCGACATGAAGGGCTTCGTCGGCGTGGTGCTTGCGAAGCTGCCGCGCTTCCTCGAGCATGACCTGAAGACGCCGGTGCATTTCGCGTTCTCGTATGACGAGGAGATCGGCTGCATCGGCGTGCGCCGCCTGATTGCCGATCTCGCCGATGCCGGTGTCAGGCCGACGGCCTGCATGGTCGGCGAGCCCACGCTGATGCGGCCGATCGTCGCGCACAAGGGCAAGCACTCCTGGCGCTGCAAGGTGCGCGGCCATGCCTCGCACTCGGCGTATGCACCGCAGGGGGTCAATGCGGTCGAGGCCGCCTGCGAGATCGTCGCCTTCCTGAAGGCGATGCAGCGCCGCTTCCGCGACGAGGGTCCGTACCTGCCCGAGTTCGATGTGCCGCACACCACGGTGCACACCGGCGTCATCCGCGGCGGCACCCAGCTCAACATCGTGCCGCACGAGTGCACGTTCGACTTCGAGTTCCGCTTCCTGCCCGGTGCCGATCCCGACGCCCTGTTCGATGCGGTGAAGGGCTATGCCGAAGGCACGCTGCTGCCCGAGATGCACCGTGTGCAGCCGGGCACCGGCTTCAGCTGGGAACTGCTTTCCTCGATGCCCGGCCTGAACGTCGATCCCGACGATGAGATCGTACGGCTGGCACGCGCCTTGTCGGGTCTTTCCGATACCGGCCGGGTGTCCTACGGGACCGAGGCGGGGCTGTTCGAGCAGGCCGGCATCCCGGCGGTCATCTGCGGTCCCGGCAGCATCGAGCAGGCGCACAAGCCAAATGAGTGGATCGCACTCGACCAGGTCCTGCAATGCGAGCGCTTCATCGATGGCGTGATCGAGCGCGTATCCGCCTGAGTCCGGCACCTGACAAACGTGCAGGTTACGTGCCCGGACGGCACGGCAATTGCATAAACTCGCGCACTTGCAGTCGGGGATGCCGGGCTAGACGCGGACCGGGATCCCCTCAGGGAGGATCGACGCCCCACGGAAGGGCGCGACCGACAACGGCTGCACCCGCTTCATGCGCGGGGTGCAGGCCGCCGCTACCGACCCCCATTGTTCCCCCGGAGATTCCATGTCGCACCAACCTGTCCGCTCCCCGTCCCGTCCTGACGCTGGCCGCCGCCGCCTGGTTGCCGGAGCCGCTGCCGCCGGTGCCGCGGCGGTGGTCTCGCCGTTCGCCAACGTGTACGCGCAGACGCCGCGCAAGGTGTCGATGACCCTGCCGTGGGTGGTCAACGGATCGAACTTCTGGCCGGTGATCGGCCGCAACCGCGGGTACTTCAAGAGCCGCGGCATCGACCTCGAGGTCTCGCGCGGCTTCGGCTCGCCGGCGGCCACCCAGTCGGTGGCCAACAACAAGTTCGACTTCGGCTTCGTGTTCACCCCGGGCATCGTGGTCAATGCCGCGCGCGGACTGTTCACGACCGCGGTGGCCACCGTCGGCTACGACTCGCTGATGGGGGTCGCCGTGCCCGAGAACTCGCCGATCCGCAAGCCGGCCGATCTCGAGGGGCGGACCGTCGGCATGGTGCTCACTTCCGCCGAGGCGCCGTACTTCAACGCCTGGCTCGACCGCAACAAGGTCGACGGCAGGAAGATCACCCGCCAGACCCTCGACAGCCAGCTCATCGAACGCGCGCTGATCAACAAGCAGGTCGATGCGATCACCTGCATCGGCACCTCCAGCCTGCCCCTGTTCCAGTCGCTCGGCTTCGACACCCGCTTCATGGGTTGGGCGCAGACCGGCCTGGACTTCTACTCGGGGCAACTGATCTGCCGCCCGGAGATGATCGAGAAGGACGCGCCGTTCGTGCAGGCCATGGTCGATGCGTTCATCGAATCGGTCGTTTTCACGCTGCGCAACCCCGAGGAGGCGATCGACATCATCGTCCGCGAGCAGCCGGAGATCGCTGCAGTGAAGAGCGGGCGCGAGAACTTCTCGCTGGCGCAGGCGCTGGCGCACCACACGATGGTGAGCGAAGAGGCGGTCAAGGGCGGGCTTGGCTTCGCCGACCTGAAGAAGGTGCAGGGCATGGTCGATGCCACGCTCAAGTTTGCGGTCAGCGATGGCAAGCCGTTCTCCGCCGAGCAGGTGGTGACCAACCGCTTCGCCGGTCGAATCAAGCTGTCGGGCGCCGAATGGGACGCGATCCGGCGCAACACGGAGAAGGTTCGCAAGCTGCTGACCACCTGAGGCCGTGATGCAGACTGCATCGACGGTGGACGCATCGGCGCAGGCCGCTGCCGCGCAGGCGGCGGCTGCCTCGGCTGGCATGGCCGCCGCGCAGGCGGCCTCGGCAGCGGCCGGGCGCCGCCGTGCGAGGCTGCTCGCGCTGCGGCGGATCCTGCTGCCGGTGGTGGCCGCCGCCCTTTTCCTGCTGGTGTGGGAGGCCGGCACGCGCTGGGCACAGGTGCCCGAGGTGCTGCTGCCGCCCCCGTCGGCGGTGCTCGACCGGCTGGTCAGCGCGTTCCCGTTGCTGATGAAGCATGCCTGGCCGACGATCTGGCAGAGTCTGGCCGGGTTCGCGATCGCCACCGTACTCGGCATCACGCTGGCAACGCTGCTGTCGGCCTCGACGATCATCCGCGAGACGCTCTACCCGAACGTCGTGTTCTTCCAGCTGATCCCGAAGATCGCGCTGGCACCGCTGTTCGTGGTCTGGTTCGGCCTCGGCCCCGAGGCGCGACTGTCGTTCTCGGTGTTCGTGAGTTTCTTCCCGGTCGTTATCGCCACGCTGGCCGGGCTGGACAACGTCGAGCGCGACCTGTTGCGGTTGTGCCGCGCGCTCACGGCGTCGAGCTGGCAGACCTTCGTGTCCGTGCGCCTGCCGCATGCCGTGCCTTACATCTTCAGCGGCATGAAGATCGCGTCGACCTTCGCGATCATCGGCGTGATCGTTGGCGAGTTCATCACGTCCAAGATGGGCCTGGGCTACCTGATCCTGTTCGCATCGGCGCAGGCCGAGACCGCCCTGATCCTCGCCGCGATCAGCGTGTTGTGCGTGTTCGGCCTGGCGTTCTATGGCGTGGTCGCGCTGTGCGAGCGCTGGACGATCGAGCGCTTCGGCGACCGGCCGCGCTGACGCAATCCTTGGGAGTGTCGATGCAGATCCATGCCGATCCGGCGGCCGACCCGGCCGCCGAGTGGCGCCACCCGCAGCCGGTGGCGCCCGACCGCGACGCCGCCTACCTGTCGCTTCGCCACGCGCGCAAGGTCTACCAGACGCGCACCGGCGACGTAGAGGCGGTAGGCCTCGCCAACCTCGACATCGCGGCAGGCGAGTTCGTGTCCATCCTCGGGCCAAGCGGCTGCGGCAAGAGCACGCTGCTGTCGATGGTCGGCGGCCTGGAGAGCGTGACCGAGGGCGAGATCTGGCTGGAGGGTGCCCGGGTGACCGGTCCCCGGCGCGACTTCGGCTACATCTTCCAGGACCCGACACTGCTGCCGTGGAAGAGCGTCCTCGACAACGTGCTGTTCCCCATCCGCACGCAGAAGCGCCCGGTGGCCGACTACGAGGCTGAGGCGCACCGGCTGCTCGAGATGGTGGGCCTGGGCGAGTTCAAGGCGAAGCGGCCGCGCGAACTCTCGGGCGGCATGCGCCAGCGGGTGGCGCTGTGCCGCGGACTGATCAATGATCCGCGGCTGATGCTGATGGACGAGCCGTTCAGCGCGCTCGACGCCATCTCGCGTGACGACATGAACCTGGCGCTGGTGCGCCTGTGGGACAGTTACCACAAGACCGCGTTGTTCGTGACGCACTCTATCCGCGAGGCGGTGTTCCTGGCCGACCGCGTGCTGGTGATGACCGCGCGTCCGTCTCGCATCGTTGCCGACCTGCGGCTCCCGTTTGCCCGTCCGCGCGACGTGACCGTGCAGGACACGCCCGAGTTCAACCGCATCTGCGCCTGGCTGCGCGACCAGATCCAGGCGGGCTACGGTCGCCCGGAGCAGACGCGCGGCGGATGACCGGCGCGGCCCCTGACGCACGCGGTGCGGGTCCGGCGCGATTCCTGCACCCGACCACTGAGTGCTGGCAGCGGCTGTGCACGCATGAGGCGCTCGCATGCAGCCTCGCGCCGCCTTACCGCTGGCGCTTCCCTGTACGCCTGCCCGACGACCGGTGGCTGGAATTGCCGCTGCGCGCGCTCGCATCCGACGCGGACCGGGCGGTCGCCTCGCTGATCCCGAACCAGGCGTCGTTCACCGTCGTGCGCGCGCTGGCCGAGGCGATGACCGCACTCGCCCGGCGGCTGGGCGCGGAAGTGGTCGTCGGACCACCGACGCTGGGCATGGCGCTGTCGCCACTGGTCGCCGAGGGCCTGGGCTTCGAGCGCTACGTTCCGCTCGGGTACTCGCGCAAGTTCTGGTACAGCGACGCGCTTGCGCAGGACGTGCGCTCGCTTACCACGCCGGGCGATGGCAAGAAGGTCTATCTCGACCCGAACCAGTTGCCGCTCGTGTCCGACCGTCTAGTCGTCGTGGTCGACGACACCGTCTCCAACGGCACGACGCTGTCCGCGGTCGCCCGGCTGCTGGCGACTGCCGGCGCACGACTGGGCGGCGTGGTGGTGGCGATGCGTCAGGGCCACGGCTGGCGATCCGCAGCCGAGACGCTGCAGGTACCGGTGCTGGGCGTGTTCGACACGCCGCGCCTGCGCTGGGGCGGCGACGGCTGGTACCCGGAGGAATAGCGAAGGCCGGGGTCAGGTCTTGCCTTTTGCCTCAGCGCGAGGATGGGGTCAGAGGATGGGGTCAGGTCTTGCCTTTTGCCTTCTGAGGCAAAAGGCAAGACCTGACCCCATCCGTGTGCTGAGGCAAAAGGCAAGACCTGACCCCATCCGTGTGACCCCGAGCCGTGACCTCGGCCTACAGCCGATGTGCCGCTACTTCAGGATCCTGAACAGGTTATGGTGTGAATCGGTGAAGGTCGGCAGATCCCTGCGGTCGATGATCTGCTCGGCATCTTTCAGCCGTGCATGCGCCAGCAGCGCCTTGTTGCGCGTGACGATCACCTGGTCGGTCGACGAGTTCCAGTAACTCGCGCCTCCGGCGTCGGGCGGATTGTCGGACACCAGCACCGCCTCCATGCCGAACTCGGAAGCCAGCCGCTTGATGACCGGCATCAGGTCGATATAGCGGTTGGTCGCCTGGAACATGATCACGCCGTCGGGTGCGAGGTGCTTGACGTACAGCGCCATCGCCTCGCGCGTGATCAGGTGCATCGGGATCGAGTCGCCCGAGAACGCGTCGATGCCCAGTACGTGGTAGCCGCGGGGTTGCTCGCGCTCGAGCGACAGCCGTCCGTCACCGATGATCACCGAGGTTTTCGCCGGGGTGTCGCGCAGGAAGGTGAATTCCCGCTTCTCGATCTCGATCACCTTCGGGCTGATCTCGTAGAAGATGATCTCGTCGCCCTGGCGGCCGTAGGCTGCGACCACGCCGGCCCCCAGGCCGATCACGCCGATCCGGCGCGGGGCGGGTGCGATCTCGTTGATCGCGGCGAACATGCGTCCGTAGCCGGACGTGACGCTGAAGTAGTCGCTCGGTACGCCCTTGTATTTGTCCCCGAGCAGCTGGCCGCCGTGGATGATGCTGCCGTGGAGCATCGCACGGTAGGAGGTGCCGTCGTACTCGCGGTCGCGGATGCGCACCACGCCGTAGAAGTCGCGCTCCATCACGCGCATGTCGTCGGCGTACTCCTGCGCGCCCTTGGTCGCGTACCAGGATGTGGCGAACACCACGGCGATGCCGATCAGCAGCTGCTTGCCTTCGAGCTGCAGCATCAGCAGCAGCGCGAGCGCGACCAGCGAGATGTTGAGCTCGAAGTAGCCTTCCAGCGTGAGCGGGGCGACGATCGCGATCAGCACCGCACCCAGCGCGCCGCCGACCGACATCATCAGGTAGAACCGGGTCAGGTGCCGAGGGTCGGGCTTGTGCCTGGCGAGTTCGCCGTGGCAGAACATGCAGGCGACGAACAGGCCGGCGAGGTAGAGCGGGGCGGCGACCGACAGCGACAGCGAGGGGATCTTCCACGCCATCAGCGGGAGTCCGGGGATCAGCAGCGCGATGTACAGCCAGCGCACGTACCAGCGCGGGTGGTCGAAGCACAGGATGAAGGTGATCAGGTACAGCGACAGTGGGACCACCCACATGAAGGGCACGCTGGCGATGTTCTGGGTAATGTGGTTGCTGATCGCCAGCAGCATCACCGAGCCCATCGCCGACAACGACAGCCACTGGATCTGGGTGCCGATCGACGGCTTGCTCGCCGCAGCCTCGGAAGCCTCGGCAGCGGTCGGTGCCGGCATCGGGTTGTCCCGTGCCGCCTTGATCGAGATCCAGCCCGTGGCCGCGCACACGACGACGAATCCTGCGTAGATCAGCGACCAGCCCCAGCCCAGCGCGTTCAGGTCGAGCCACGGCTCGAACAGCACCGGGAAGCCGAGCAGCGCGAGCAGCGAAGCGAAGTTCGACAGCGCGAACAGGCGGTAGGGCACGCCGGTGCGGAAGCGCTGCCAGTACCAGGTCTGCAGCAGCGGTGTAGTGGTGGACAGCAGGAAGTAGGGAAGGCCGATGGTCACCGTGAGCAGCAGCAGGATGCGCAGGATCGGTTCTTCGTCGCCGACCGGCTTCCAGGCGTCGGACGCCAGGATCGGCAGCGCGATGATCGACAACAGCATCAGCCCGATGTGCAGCCAGGTCTGCCGCTTCTGGCCCAGGCGCGTCGTCAGGTCGGCGTAGGCATAGCCGGCGAGCAGGGTGCTCTGGAAGAACACCAGGCAGGTCGTCCAGACCGCTGCCGAGCCACCGAACCACGGCAGGATCTGCTTGGCGATGATCGGCTGGACCAGGAACAGCAGGAACGCCGAGAGGAAGATCGTGCCGGCGTAAGGCAGGATCGCGGACGCCGACATCGTCGACGGGGGCGGGGCGGTCGGGGCAGTGGCGGACATCGGCGGCTCGGTTGGCGCGGCAGGGCCGCGGGGGTCACGGCAAAGCCGCGCATTATCCGCGAAACGCGGGCGGGCGGATATCGTTGACCGGGAGCGCGGCGCGCCTGGCCGGCTCGACGGGCAGGGGTGCGTGGGGAGGGAAGGCAGCGAGCAGTTGCCCTGGGCAGGTCATCACTGGATCCGGTAGGCCATAGCTCCCGGCTTGCCCGCCAGACGCAACTCGAACTCGCCGGATCCGATGTCCCAGACTTCGAAGCAGTCGTGCATCGATACCGCCCGCTCGCGTATGCCGATGCTGTTGACCGCAAAGCAGACAACGTCCCGCGTGCGGTCGAGCCGCACCCTGCCGCTGGGTGCGGTACCGTCGAGTTCAACCGCTGTCAGGTTGGCGCCTCTCGTGGTGAAGGAGCGCATCTCGTTGCCACCGCGAGTGAAGACGAAGGTGCGCGACGTTGCCGGAAAGTGCTGGGCCAGCGCGTCGCCGACGAGCCGCTGACCTTTACCGGTCGCCTCCGAGTCCTTCAGCTTTGCGGCGGCTTCGGCGCGCCGAGTCGCATCCGCGGCGAGGGCAAGGCGGCCGCGTTCGGGCACTTCGCGCACCTGCTCGGCGGGCACGGCGAAGGCGAGGTTGCCGGTCAAGCTTGTGAGCGTGGTTATCCCGATCAGCCGGCCCTGTTCGTCGAACAGGCCGCCCCCGCTCGATCCCGGGGAAATCGGGGCCGAGGTCTGTATCCAGGGTTCGACGCGGTCCTTGCTGACGAGTGTGCGTAGCGACGAGATCAGCCCGTCGCTGAGGGTGAGTTCCAGGCCCACTGGCGCGCCGATCGCGTAGACGCGCTGGCCGATCCGCAGGCCGGCGCTCGAACCCAGAACGACCGCTGGCGCCGTCAGCCCGGGCACCCGCATCTGGCAGAGATCGCGCTCGACGTCGGGGAACTCGAGGATGGCCTGCAGCACCACCGGGCCGTTGACCACCTCGACGCGCTGGCTCTTGCGCAGCACGTGGCAGTTGGTGATGACGGTTTCGGGCCCGATCA
>CANHBC010000011.1 GCA_947458835.1 Betaproteobacteria bacterium
CGACGTACTCGGCTCCGCGGTACAGTTCGGTGTGGCCCTTCTGCCGCCCGAACCCCTTGACCTCGGTGACGGTGATTCCCTGGACGCCGATGGCAGACAGCGCCTCCCGCACTTCGTCGAGCTTGAACGGCTTGATGATGGCCGTGACAAATTTCATGGTGTGTGCCTCTCGAGCGACAAAAGAAGGGGCCGGACGAGCCGACCCCGGAAAGGGGCCTAGAACGTCTTCTGCACGCCGACCGTCCAGGCGCTCCTGCCGATGTTGGTGCCGAAGCGGTTGTTGTAGAAGGCGTCCTTCGCGTTGGTGTCCGAGTAGCCCAGGCTGAAGTTCAGGCCCATGAACTCCTTCGCGACCGCGAGCCGGTAGTCGGTATAGGCGGCGTTCGCACTGTTCGGTCCGCTGAAGCTCTGACGGCCTACGTGTGCGATGGCGGTGAAGCCGGTGCTGCCGATCGGCACGGTTGTGGTCAGGTCGAAGTAGTCGCTGCCGCGCGAATCATCGACGCCGAAGGTGTCGCCGAGCGAGTAGGAGTACTTCAGGGTGGTGAACTTCCAGCTCACTGCAGCGTAGAGTTCGTTGGTGTCAGGCTTGGCTGCGCCGGCAGGCAGGCCGCCGAGCGGCACGCGACCCGGATAGTTGTAGCGGAGGAAGCCGACGTCGAACGTGAAATCCCCGACCGGCATCTTGAACCCGAGGTAGGTATCGATCTCGACCGAATAGCTGCCACCGTTATAGGCGGCGGAATCCGTGATCCAGCTGACGTTCGTGCCCCACAGCCCCGCATAGAAGCCGCTGGAGTGGCTGTAGTCGAAGCCGCCCTGCAGGGCCGGCTTGCGATCGGTCTGGGTCAGCCCGCGGAAGATGTACTGGCTGAACAGGCCCACGTTTCCGGTGAACGTATGTGGCGATTCGGGGGCCTTGGCCTGGCCCATCGCGGTCATCGGGGTGATCATCGCCGCAGCGACGGCGCCGGCAAGCAGGGATTTCCTGTAGGTCATCGGGGTTCTCCGGTTGAGAGGGGTGTGTCCAACGTGCAACGAAAATGGCTTCGGCTTGCCTTTAAGCAGGGTCCATGCCAGCAGAAAGCCCCGGCTTTGTCCGTACGTTGTCCCAGCGTTGTCATCCGGAAGGCATTGCCCGCCCGATTCCGTGCACCAATGCGGGGCATCAATGTTTGTTGATGCACTGCATCAGTGCCGGATCCTGGGGGTCGAGGCGGAGCGGTCCCGCCTCCCGCATCGTTCCGACTGTTCCGGGGGGGCGGGGGCGCGATTTCCCGGACGAATCCGGCGGCTGTTGCGATCGAGCAACAGCCGTGCATGTCGCCCCCGCCTCGCCGGCGGCGGAAACGCCCCCGAAACAGGGTTTTCCGGTGGCGTCGCCCTCGAGTGCCTTGCCTATACTCGCGACATTGCCCTTTCCTTTGTCTCTTCCCTCCCTCCACTGCCGGAGCGCGTCGATGATCAACCAGAGCACCCTCGATGACCTGTCGCGACGCCTGCGCGAACTGGTTGCCAGCAGCCCGGCGCAGGATGTCCAGCGCAACGTGCGCGCAGTGGTCGGCTCCGCCCTCCAGCGCATGGACCTCGTGACGCGCGAGGAATTCGACGTGCAGGCGGCGGTGCTGGCGCGTACCCGCGAGAAGCTCGAGGCGCTGGAAGCCCGCCTCGCCGTGCTGGAAGCCGGGGCAGGGGCGGCGGCGGCGAGCCCGGCGCGTCCGGTCGACCCGGCCGGCTGAACGCCTCCGGAGTCCCGTGCCCTGCGGTAGCGCCAGCCTCCAGGCTGGCGCGCGGCACCGCCACGTCCGGACCCCGCACAGATGGACGATCCCGTCCCCCTTCCCCCCGCAACGGGTGCCAGCCCCCCCCTGGTCGTGCCGGATACGCCCGCAGGCACAGGGCCGGTGCGGTCCGTTGCGGCGCCGGTGGCCGTGCTGCGCAGTCGGGCGCTGATCGGCATGGAGGCGCCGCCGGTCAGCGTCGAGGTGTACCTCGCAAACGGCCTGCCGTCGTTTGCGCTGGTCGGGCTGCCGGAAGCCGAGGTGCGCGAAGCGCGCGAGCGGGTACGCGCTGCGATCGCGAACAGCGGCTACGAATTTCCCGCGCGCCGGATCATCGTCAACCTGGCGCCGGCTGAACTGCCCAAGGAGAGCGGGCGCTTCGACCTGCCGATCGCGATCGGCATCCTCGTCGCTTCCGGACAGCTGCGCCGTCCGCATTCGCCCGTCGGCGCTGGGGGCGGGGCCTGGCTGAACGCGCACGAGTTCGCCGGCGAACTGGCGCTGACCGGTGACCTGCGCCCGGTTCGCGGGGCGCTGGCAATGACCTGGTTCGCCGCGCGCGAGGGGCGTGCGTTCGTGCTCCCGGTCGCAAGCGCGCGGGAGGCTGCACTGGTCGAGGGCGCCCGGGTGCTGCCTGCAACCGACCTGGGCGCGGTCGTGCGCCATCTTTCGGGTGAGCGGCCGCTGGCCCCGGTCGAATGCGCGCGAGCCGTGGACCTCGACGACGGACGCGCGGACGGTAGCCGATCGCCCCGGGGCGTGGTCTTGATGGCGGGCCCTTCACCTGTCGCGGTCGTGCCGCCGGGCGGTGCCGATGGTCCCGCCACGGTCGAGGCCGCGCCCGACCTTTCCGATGTCTTCGGCCAGCCGCAGGCGCGGCGTGCGCTCGAACTGGCGGCAGCCGGCGGGCACAGCCTGCTGCTGGTCGGACCGCCCGGCACCGGCAAGACGATGCTGGCCTCCCGCCTGCCCGGACTGCTGCCGCCAATGACCGATGCCGAGGCGATCGAGTCCGCGGCGATGCAGTCGCTGGCCGACGGCGGCTTCGACGTACGCCGCTGGCGCCGCCGGCCTTTCCGGGCACCGCACCACACGGCCTCGGCTGTGGCGCTGGTCGGCGGTGGCAGCCTGCCTCGACCGGGCGAGATCTCGCTCGCCCTGCACGGTGTGCTCTTCCTGGACGAACTGACCGAGTTCGACCGTCGGGTGCTCGAAGTGCTGCGCGAGCCGCTGGAGAGCGGACGGATCACGATATCGCGCGCCACCCGGCAGGCCGAGTTCCCGGCCCGCTTCCAGTTCGTCGCCGCGATGAATCCCTGCCCGTGCGGCTACCTCGGCCATCCGTCGGCCCGATGCCAGTGCGGGCCGCTACAGATCGAACGCTACCGCCGCCGGCTGTCCGGGCCGTTGCTCGACCGCATCGACGTCTCGCTCGAAGTGCCACCGGTTCCCGAGCGTGCCCTGCTGCAGGCCCCGCGCGGGGAGTCCAGCGCGACAGTGCGCGCGCGGGTCGTGCGGGCGAGGGCGCTGCAGCTGGCGCGCCAGGGGCGGCCGAACGCCCTGCTCGAGGCGGCCGACCTCGAGGCGCACTGCGCGCTGGATGCCGCCGGGCTGGCGCTGGTCCGGCGCGCACTCGACCGATTCTCGCTGTCGGCGCGTGCCTGGCAGCGCATCCGGCGCGTCGCGCGCACGATCGCCGACCTCGAAGGCGCGGGCGCGATCGCCGCGGCGCATGTGGCCGAGGCGATACAGCTCCGGCGTTTCGACCGCGGCACCTGAGGCCCGCGCGTCCTGCCGGCCGGTGCCCGTGGTGGTAGCCTCGGCGAGCGGGCGTTCGCCCGCCGGATCCAGCCACACCCGACGAGTCCCCGATGAACGATGAACTGCCACCGCGCGCTTCGCTCAAGCATGCACGCACCGATGCCGCCAACCCGGACTTCCGGGTGCGCTACCTGAACTCCGCCGACCTCTGGAGCGCGCCGCGCCTGACGCAGGTGGTCGACGTGCGCCACGCCCGCATGATCTATCTGTCCGGCCAGGCGCCGGCCGATGCCGGGTACAAGGTGGCCAGCCAGGACTTCCGCGAGCAGATGCACAAGGTGTTCGACAACATCGAGGTCGCACTGGCGGTCGCGGGTGCCACGCTTGCCGACATCGTCAAGACCACCACCTACCTCACCGACCTCGCCCACCGTGATGCCATGCGTGAGGTGCGCGGCCAGAGGCTCGGCCACCTGCAAGCCCCGCCAGCGAACACCGCGCTGGTCGTGGCGAGCCTGATCGAGCCGGAGTTCCTGGTGGAGATCGACGTGGTCGCAGCGGTGCCGCTGCGCTGAGCACGCCGCGGCAGGCGGACCACCGGGCCGGCGGGGAAGCGCCGGGCAGGCAGGCGCGCACGCACCGGCCCCTGCTGCCGTTGCTGCTGGCCGGCCTGGCGACGATCGGGCCTTTCGCGATCGACACCTATCTGCCGTCGTTCCCGGCGATCGGGCGCGACTTCGCGGTCGACGAGCTGTACGTGCAGCAGACGCTGTCGGCCTATATGGGCTTCTTCGGCGTGATGACGCTGTTCCACGGGGCGCTGTCGGACTCGTTCGGCCGCCGGCCGGTGATCCTGCTCAACCTGCTGCTGTTCGTGGTCGCCTCGGTCGGCTGCGCGCTCGCGTCCAGCATCGATGCGCTGCTCGCCTGCCGGGCGCTGCAGGGGGTGTCCGCCGGTGCCGGCATTGTCGTCGGCCGGGCCATCATCCGCGACACCTACGACGGGCCGATGGCGCAGCGGCTGATGGCGCAGGTGACGATGCTGTTCAGCCTTGCTCCGGCGGTGGCACCGGTGATCGGTGGCCTGCTCGACATCGCGTTCGGCTGGCGCTCGATCTTCGTGTTCCTCATGGTGTTCGCGCTGCTGCTCTGGGCCGGCTGTGCCTGGAGCCTGCCGGAGACGCTGCCCCCGCAGGACCGCCAGCCGTTCCGCGCACGACCGCTGCTGGCGAGCTACCGGCAGGTGTTCGGCAGCCCGCGCTTCGCGATGCTTGCGCTGGCGGTGGCGTTCAACTTCGCCGGCTTCTTCATCTATGTCGTGTCCGCCCCGGCGGTGGTCTATCGCCACCTCGGCCTGTCGGCCACCGACTTCGCCTGGCTGTTCGTGCCCGGCATCAGCGGCGTGATGATCGGCGCCTGGCTGTCGGGGCGGCTCGCCGGCCGCGTGACGCCCGAGCGCACGGTGGCGCTGGGCTATGCGGTGATGACGGTTGCCGCGGTCGCGAGCGTCCTCTACCACCTGTCCTGGTCGCCGGGCGTGCCGTGGACCGTGCTGCCGCTGATGGTGTACTCGCTGGGCATGTCACTGGCGATGCCCAGCATCACCCTGCTGGCGCTGGACCTGTTCCCGCGCAACCGCGGCATGGCCGCCTCGGTGCAGGGCTTCACCCAGTCGATGTGCAACGCGCTGCTTGCAGGGGTGGTCTCGCCGCTGGTGGCCGGCACGCAGTTGTCCCTCGCCACGACCGCCGGGGTAGCGATGGTGCTGGGCGTGGCCTGCTGGCTCAACTACCTGCGGCTGGTGCGGCGCGACGGGGGCGTCACGACCGCGTGACGCGGCCAGACGACGCTCGGCACGCTGTACCCCGGCAGGGCGGCCCGGGGGTGCATGCTAGGATCGAAGGTTCGTCCAATCCACCGCCTGTGCGCCCGTGCGCCGGGCGAAAAGGATCCTTCCCCGCCATGTCCCTTCCCGAATCCGAGATCTTCGACACCCTCCGCCACCAGCTTGCCCGGCGCATCCTGATCCTCGACGGAGCGATGGGCACGATGATCCAGCGCTACCGGCTCGGTGAGGCGGAGTATCGCGGCGAGCGCTTCGCCGATTTCGGGCACGACGTGAAGGGCAACAACGAGCTGCTCGTGCTGACCCAGCCGCACGTGATCCAGGAGATCCACGAGCAATACCTCGCGGCCGGCGCGGACATCATCGAGACGAACACCTTCGGTGCGACCACCGTCGCCCAGGGCGACTACCACATGGAACATCTCGTCCACGAGATGAACGTGGCCGCCGCACGGCTGGCGAAGGCCGCCTGCGCGAAGCACTCGACGCCCGAGCGGCCGCGCTTTGCCGCCGGCGCCTTCGGCCCGACCCCCAGGACCGCCTCGATCTCCCCCGACGTCAACGACCCGGGCGCACGCAACGTCACCTTCGACGAACTGGTCGCGGCCTACCTCCAGCAGGCCCGTGCGCTGGTCGAGGGTGGCGTCGACCTGTTCCTGGTCGAGACCATCTTCGACACGCTCAACGCTAAGGCTGCGCTGTTCGCGATCGACGCCTTCTTCGAGGAGCATGGCTCACGCCTGCCGGTGATGATCTCCGGCACGGTCACCGATGCCTCCGGCCGCATCCTCTCGGGGCAGACGGTCGAGGCATTCTGGAACTCGGTGCGCCACGCCAACCCGATCACCATCGGCCTGAACTGCGCGCTCGGCGCCACGCTGATGCGGCCTTACGTCGAAGAGCTGTCGAAGGTCTGCGACACGAACATCTGCATCTACCCGAACGCCGGCCTGCCCAACCCGATGAGCGACACCGGCTTCGACGAGACGCCCGACATCACCTCGTCGCTGGTACGCGAGTTCGCCGAGAGCGGCTTCGTGAACATCGCCGGCGGCTGCTGCGGCACCACGCCCGACCACATCGGCGCGATCGCCCGCCAGCTCGAAGGCATCCGGCCACGCGCCATCCCTGCGCCCGACCGGAAGATGCGGCTGTCCGGCCTCGAGGCGTTCAACATCGACGAGTCGTCGCTGTTCGTGAACGTGGGCGAGCGCACCAACGTCACCGGCTCGAAGGCCTTCGCTCGGCTGATCCTGAACGAGCAGTACGACGACGCACTCGCGGTCGCCCGCCAGCAGGTCGAGAACGGCGCGCAGGTGATCGACATCAACATGGACGAGGCGATGCTCGATTCGAAGGCGGCGATGGTCCGCTTCCTGAACCTCGTCGCCTCCGAGCCTGATATCTCGCGCGTGCCGCTGATGATCGATTCCTCCAAGTGGGAAGTGATCGAGGCCGGCCTCAAGTGCGTCCAGGGCAAGCCGATCGTCAACTCCATCAGCATGAAGGAGGGCGAGGCCGAGTTCCTGCGCCAGGCGAAGCTCTGCCGGCGCTACGGCGCCGCAGTGATCGTCATGGCCTTCGACGAGAAGGGCCAGGCCGATACGTACGAGCGCAAGGTCGAGATCTGCGAGCGCGCCTACCGTCTGCTGGTCGACCGGGTCGGCTTCCCCCCGGAAGACATCGTGTTTGACCCCAACATCTTCGCGATCGCCACCGGCATCGAGGAGCACAACAACTACGGCGTCGACTTCATCCAGGCGACCAAGTGGATCCGCGACAACCTGCCGTTCGCGAAGGTGAGCGGGGGCGTGTCGAACGTGAGCTTCAGCTTCCGCGGCAACGACCCGGCGCGCGAGGCGATCCACACCGTGTTCCTGTACCACGCGATCCGCAACGGCATGACCATGGGCATCGTCAACGCCGGCATGGTCGGCGTCTACGATGACCTCGCGCCGGAACTGCGCGAGCGGGTCGAGGACGTCGTGCTCAACCGGCGTCCCGATGCCACCGAGCGGATGATCGAGTTCGCCGGCACGCTGAAGGCCGGCGGCGCGAAGCAGGAGCAGAGCCTCGAGTGGCGCGAGCAGGACGTCGATGCGCGGCTCGCGCACGCGATGGTCCATGGCATCACCCAGTGGATCGTCGAGGACACCGAGGAAGCGCGCGCGCGCATCGCGGATCGTGGCGGCCGCCCGATCGAGGTGATCGAAGGCCCGCTGATGAACGGCATGAACATCGTGGGCGACCTGTTCGGCGCCGGCAAGATGTTCCTGCCGCAGGTGGTCAAGTCCGCGCGCGTGATGAAGCAGGCGGTCGCCCACCTCGTGCCCTACATCGAGGCCGAGAAGGCGCTGTCCGGCGACAGCAAGCCCAAGGGCAAGATCCTGATCGCCACCGTCAAGGGAGACGTGCACGACATCGGCAAGAACATCGTGTCGGTGGTGCTCCAGTGCAACAACTACGAGGTGGTGAACATGGGCGTGATGGTTCCCGCCCAGCAGATCCTCGACAAGGCGCGCGAAGAGAAGGTCGACATCATCGGCCTGTCCGGCCTGATCACGCCGTCGCTGGAAGAGATGGGCCATGTCGCGCGCGAGATGGAACGGCAGGGCTTCACCCAGCCGCTGCTCATCGGCGGTGCGACTACCTCGCGCACGCACACGGCCGTGAAGATCGCACCGGGCTACACGCGCGGCCCGACCGTCTGGGTGCCGGATGCCTCGCGCAGCGTCGCGGTCTGCACCAACCTGCTGTCCGAGGACGAGGTCGTGCGCCGCACCTACCTCGACGAGCTGCGACAGGACCAGGAGAAAGTGCGCGAGCAGCACGCTAACAAGCGTGGCCCGGAGCTGATCCCGCTGGCGCGCGCCCGCGCCAACCTGCAGCCGTTCGACTGGCGAGCCTACGTGCCGCCCAGGCCCGGCTTCACCGGCGTGCGCCAGCTGAAGAACGCCGACCTCGCCGAGATCGCCCAGTACATCGACTGGGGTCCGTTCTTTCAGACGTGGGACCTCGCCGGCCCGTACCCGAAGATCCTGGAGGACGAGGTCGTGGGCGAGGCCGCGCGCAACGTGTTCCGCGACGGCCAGGCGATGCTGAAGAAGGTGGTCGAGGGTCGCTGGCTCACCGCCAATGCGGTGTTGGCGCTGTACCCGGCCAACTCGGTCGGCGACGACATCGAGATCTACGCCGACGAGAATCGCGACCGCGTGCTCATGACCTGGCACAACCTGCGCCAGCAGAACCAGAAGCCCGATGGCAGGGCCAACCAGTGCCTGGCCGACTTCGTCGCGCCGAAGCAGAGCGGGATCGCCGACTATGTCGGCGCCTTCGCCTGTACCGCCGGCATCGGCATCGACAAGCACCTCGCCGAGTTCGAGAAGCGCAACGACGACTACGGCTCGATCATGCTCAAGGCGATCGCCGACCGGATGGCCGAGGCGTTCACCGAGATGCTGCACAAGCGCGTGCGCAAGGATTTCTGGGGCTACGCGAAGGACGAGGCGCTGAACAATGCGCAGCTGATCGCCGAGCAGTACCGCGGGATCCGCCCGGCGCCCGGCTATCCGGCCTGCCCGGACCATACCGAGAAGCCTGCGCTGTTCGAACTGCTCGGCGCGCCGGAGGTCGGGATCACCCTGACCGAGAGTCACGCGATGATGCCGGCCTCCTCGGTCAGCGGCTTCTACCTGTCGCACCCGGACGCGCAGTACTTCGCCGTGGGCAAGCTCAACCGCGATCAGGTCGAAGACTACGCCAGGCGCAAGGGACAGCCCATCGGGGATGCGGAGCGCTGGCTGGCGCCGAACCTCGGCTACGAACCGGCGCTGGTCAAGGCCGCCTGAGCCTGCTGCCGGGCCGCATGGGCGGCCCGGCAGCAGCCGGCACTGCACTACATCGCAGCCGGTGCTGCTGGTGCGGTCGGCGCCGCGGGCGAGGGTACCGGCCCTGCCTGTCCGCGCGGATCGGCATGCATGCCTTCACGCATGCCGCCGCGCATGGCTCCACCGTGGCCGTGATGCCGTTCGCGCGGATGCATCACGGGCAGCGTGACGCCGCGCTCCTTCGCGCGCTGCTCCAGTTCCGCGCGGCGGCTGGCCATCAGTTGCGCCCGCTGTTCCGGCGTCGCCGCACGCATCTTCTCGCGGAACGCGGTGCGCTCCTCCGGGGTGGTCAGCTTGTCCATTGCGGCGCGCCGTGCCTGGCGGTCCGCGTCGGCCATGCGCTCGTTGCCATGGCGGCCTGCATGCCGACCGCCGTGCCCGCGATGTTCCCCGTGCCCGGCTCGCGGGCCGTGGGTGCCGTCCGCGTGGTGCCGTCCGCGCGGCCCGTGTCGGCCCTGGGCGGATGGCGGCGAGACAGACGGATCATCGGGTGCGCTGGGGAAGGGAGCTTGCGCATGGGCGAGGGCGATCGATGCGCCCAGCGCGATTCCGATGCCGGTGGTGGCGAGCAGCGATTTCAGGGTGGTCTTCATCCGGGTTCTCCCGTCAGGTCGGACGCCAGGAACATCCCGGCGCCACCCCTGCCGGTGCCCGGTCCTGGAATGGCCGTGACGGCAGGGTGTACGGTGCCCATTGCACCACCCTGATGTAAGCCAATGATGTCTGGCACCCGCACAGGTGTTTCAATCTGTAGCGTTCCGGTGCCCGGTCGACGGGCGAAGCGGGGACCGCTCAGCAGTCCGGGTCGGCGCTGTTGCGGGCGTCCGTCTCCGGTACATCCACCTCCACCTCCTCCGCCGCCGCCTGCGCGGTCGGTGCGGCGAGCATCGCTGCGCGCGAGGCTGGCGTCTCCAGGCTGATGCGACCGAGCGCCCCACTGCGGTAGTCGTTGAGCAGCGCGAGCGCTGCCTTCTCGCGGTCCGGGACGCCACCCTTGAGCACGAAGCCGCGCCGGGCGGCGATCGCGTCGATCAGCGCCGGGCCGTCCATTCCCGCCGGGTCGAAACGGTAGCGCGCCCGCAGCAGGCTGGGGTAGCGCGCGGCCAGCCGTTCGCCGAGGAAGTTCGCCACCTCCTCGTCGATGTACGCATTGACCCCGACCGCATGGCTCGCGGCGAGCATCAGGCCGTCGTCCGGGTGCTCGATGCGCGGCCAGAGCAGGCCAGGGGTGTCGAACAGCACCAACTGGTCGGACACGTCGATCCGTTGCTGGCTCTTGGTCACCGCCGGCTCGTCGCCGACGTTGGCCACCCGGCGCCGGGCCAGCGCATTGATCAGAGTCGACTTGCCGACGTTCGGTATCCCCATCACCATCAGGCGCAGGGGCTTGAGCGCGTTGTCCCGGTGAGGGGCGAGTTCCAGCGCGAGCCGGGGCAGCTTGGCCACGTCCGAGGGCTTGCGGCAGCTCAGCGCCACCGCCTTCACACGGTCGCCCTTCGCGGCGGCATCGACCAGCGCGCGCATCCAGGCGGCAGTCGCCTGCGGGTCGGCAAGGTCCGCCTTGTTCAGTACCTTCAGGCAGGGGCGCTGCCGGTGCCGGCGCAGCGCGTCGATCATCGGGTTGCTGCTGGCGCCAGGCAGGCGGGCATCGACCACCTCGACCACGAGGTCTACCTTGGCCAGCGTCTCCGCAGCCTTCTTGCGGGCGCTGGCCATGTGGCCTGGGAACCATCCGATCGACATTGCTGGACCTGCTTTCCTGTGGGCGACCCGGACGCGAGCCTATCATTGAGTATCATCGTCGCCCAACCGACGCCCGGGATGGGCGCGCACGAGCCGACATCGGCATCGGCACCGCGTCCAGAGCGGGGCGGCCGAAGCAGATGTCCAGTATCTGTCAAACGGGAGACGCATACGCAATGAAGTCGCTGGAACTGATGGTCGAACGCATCATCCTCGCCAGCCGCTGGATCCTGGTCGTCTTCCTGCTGGGGCTCGCGGCCGCGCTGGGCGTCTATGCGGTGTCGTTCCTGTACAAGTTCGCCAAGGTCGCCGAGGGGATATTCACGCTCACCGACGCGGAGATGATCCTCGCCATGCTGGCGATGATCGATTCCGCGCTGGTCGCCAGCCTGATCGTGATGGTGATGATCTCCAGCTACGAGAATTTCGTCAGCCGCTTCGACAGGGGCGGCGAGGACGTATCGTTCCTCGGCAAGCTCAATGCCGGCAGCCTGAAGATCAAGGTCGCCTCCTCGATCGTGGCGATCTCGTCGATCCACCTTCTGCAGATATTCCTGAACTCCCCACATTACGATAACGAGAAGATAATGTGGGCCACGATCGTGCACCTTGCGTTCGTGGCTTCGGCGCTGATCCTCGGCTACCTCGAGCAGATCATGTCGAAGCTCAAGTAGCCAGCCCCGGGCCGGCAGCAATGGCATCGCTGCCCCGGACAGTGGGCAGACCCAAGGAGGAAACACCATGCAACCACGCAGCCTTGCAGCCGTAGTGCTGCTCGCCGTCGCCGCGCTGCCGGCCGCGGCACAGAGCGACTACCCGAACCGGACGATCCGCCTGATCACGCCGGCCGCGCCCGGGGGCACCACCGACATACTGTCCCGCCTCACTGCGGCCAAGCTCACCGAGACCCTGGGCCAGCAGGTGATCGTCGACAACCGTGCGAGCGCATCCGGCGTGAACGCCGGCGAGATCACCGCGCGCGCCGCGCCCGACGGATACACGCTGCTGCTTGTCTACCACCAGCACACCATCAACGCGGCGCTGAACGCGAAGCTGCCGTACCACCCGGTGAACGACTTTACGCCGATCAGCCAGCTGACATCGGCCGGGCTGTTCCTGGTGGTCAACCCGTCCACCCCGGCGAAGACCCCTAAGGAATTCATCGACTGGACGCGCAGCCTGAAGAGTGGCATCAACTTCGGTTCGGCCGGCATCGGCAGCGGCGGCCACCTCGCCGGAGAGCTCTACAACCTGATGGCCGGGCTCAAGGCGCAACACATCCCCTACAAGGGCTCGGGCCCGGCGCTGGCCGACCTGGTCGGTGGCCAGTACCACTACAACTTCGCCGGCATGCAGGCGGCGCAGACGCTGGTGCGTGCGGGCCGCCTGCGCGGCATCGCGGTCACCACGCCGAAGCGTGTCGCCGCCATGCCCGACGTCCCGGCCATGGCCGAGGTGCTGCCCGGCTTCGAACTGGTCGGCTGGTATGGCATCGCCGGCCCGGCAAAGATGTCCAAGCCGCTGGTGACCCGCCTGAATGCAGAGCTGCTCAAGATGCTCGCGATGCCCGACGTGCGCGAGCGGATCATGGCCGATGGTTCGGAGCCCGTCGGCAATGATCCCGAGACCTTCCGCAGGTACATGCTCGCCGACATGATCAAGTGGGCGAAGCTGGTGAAGGAAAGCGGCGCGAAGCTCTGACCGCGGTCACGCTTCGCCGAAGCTGCGGCACGGGGGGGCGTCGGCAGGGCCGGCGCCCCCTGCGGAGCCCTACAGCGGGTCGACCTTGATGCCGCCCTTGCGGATCACGTCGCCCCAGCGCTGCAGGTCCTTCCTGACCAGCGCGGCGACCTCGGTCGGATCGCCCCACTGGAATTCGATCGCCTGCGCGGCGAACTGCTCGCGGAGCGCGGGCGTCTCGACGATCTTCTTCAGCTCGGCGGTCAGCCGGTCCAGGATAGGCTGCGGGCTGCCGCGCCGGGCCAGTACGCTGAACCAGGTCGCTGCGTCGTAGCCGGGATAGCCCAGCTCGGCCACCGTCGGCACGTCCGGCATCGCGGAAAGGCGGCGCGCCGATGACACGGCCAGCGCGCGCAGCTTGCCCGCCTTCACCTGCGGGATCGCGGTGATCGGCGGGTTGAACAGCACCTGCAGCTGGCCAGCCATCAGGTCCGGCAGGGCGGAGGCACCGCCCTTGTAAGGCACGTGGGTCATGCGCGTACCGGTCAGCGACATGAACCATTCGGTCGAGATATGCACCACGCCGCCGATGCCTGAGGAGCCGAAGTTCAGCTTGCCAGGGTTTGCGCGCGCGTAGTCGACCAGTTCGCGCACCGACTTCGCGGGCAGCTGAGGGTTGACCACGATCACCACCGGCGAGAAGCCGATCAGGCCGACCGGCGCGATGTCCTTTTCCGGGCTGTAGGGCAGCTTCGGGTAGAGCAGCGGGTTGAGCACCAGCCCGTTGAAGCCCTCGAGCATCAGCGTATACCCGTCGGCACCGGCGCGGCCGAGGATCTCGTAGGCGATGATCGTGTTGGCGCCCGGGCGGTTGTCGACCACCACGGGCTGGCCGAGCGCCTCGCCCATGCGCTGTGCGACCGAGCGCGCGAGCAGGTCAGTGACGCCGCCGGCGGAGAAGGGCACCAGCAGGCGCACCGGCTTTGCCGGCCAGGTCGGCTGGGCGTGGGCGGTGTGCGACGTGGCGGCGCCCGTGAGGGCGAAGATCGCCGCGACAGAAAGGCCAGCGGCAGCGGTGTTCGGTTTCATCGGTTCTCCAGCGTTTCGATGGTCATCGCCAGCAGCGCGAACGACAGCGACTTGCCGTGCGTATCAAGGGCGAGCGAGGTGGTGACGCCGCTGCCGAGTGCATGCTCGCAGGTGAATTGCAGGGCGCACAGCTTCGGCAGCACATGGCGGCGGACCTCGCCATGCACGAGGTGTTCCAGGTGGGCGGCGACCGCTTCCGCGGTGACCCGCTCGACCAGCAGCGGGAAGTCGTCCGCGCGGTAGGCGAACAGCGACAGTATCGAGGTGTCGCCCTTGTCCCCCGCGCGGCAGTGCGCGAGTTCGTGCAGCAGCCGGGTACCTCGCGATCGCTGCCCCGGGCTGCAGTCCGGTATGCGGGTCGTCATGGCGCGAGGTCGCCGGTGCCCGGGAGTGACGCGGGGCCTGCCGCCGCCGGCCGCCCGGTCGACAGCCGCACCACGCTGCTTCGTACCGCATCGCGCGGCATCAGCGTCGACACGATGCCCACGCGTTCCGAGACCCACCTGCGAGCGCCGCCGCCGCCGGCCGGGCCGTTGGTGTAGAGCGCCTCGACCTCCAGCCCGACGCGCTCGGCCAGCGCCCGGGCGTGGCCGCTGGCTACAGCGCGCAAACGCACTTCATACGGATCGCCAGCCAGTCCGAAGCAGGTCCGGTGCATCGAATCGATGCCGATCAGGTCGATGCGCAGGTCGGGCAGGTCGTGGTGCAGCCGCTCGTGGAGCACCGCGCTGGCAAGTTCGGCCCGCGCCCGGGCGTTCGGCCCCGCGTAGGAGATCTCCCCCTCGCCGATCCAGCCAGCCCGGTAACCCACGCTCACCTTCAGCGTGCCGGTGCGCGACAGGCCGTCGGCGTTCGAGACCCGGATGCGGTCCTCGCCGAGGTCGACCAGGTCGACCGTGCCGAGGTCGGCCACGACGTCGGGGGTGACGTAGGCGGTCGGGTCGACCACCTCGTACAGCAGCTGTTCCTTCACGGTACGCATGGTGATCGCGCCACCGGTACCCGGCACCTTGCCGAGCGTGCCGTTGCCGTCGGGCTCGACATCGCAGAACGGGAAGCCGAGGTGGGCGAGGTCGCGCACGTCCTTGAAGCCGGGGTCGGCGAAGTAGCCGCCGGTGAGCTGTCCGGCGCATTCCAGCAGGTGGCCGATCACCGTGCCCCGTGCGAGCAGTTTCGGGTCGTCGAGCGGCCAGCCGAACGCATGCACCATCGGCGCGAGGAACAGCGACGGATCGGCCACCCGGCCGGTGATGATCACGTCGGCGCCGGTGGCGATCGCGGGCAGGATCGCGTCGGCGCCGAGGTAGGCGCTGGCGGAGATCAGGGGGCCGTACTCGCGCACCGGCTGGCCGGTCTCCAGGGTCGGTGCATCCGGATCGAGCCGGTCGAGCACGTCGTCGCCGGTCACCACGGCCACCTTCAGCGCCAGGCCGAGCTCCTGCGCGATCGCGACCACCGCGCGGCCGGCGGCGATCGGATTGGCGGCGCCCAGGTTGCTGATCATCCGGCAGCGGCTGCGCTTGAGCAGCGGCAGCAAGGCCACCATCCGTGCGCGCAGCAGCGGGTCGTAGCCCTGGTCCGGGTCAGCAAGGCGGCGCAGCTGCGCGGCAGCGACGGTGCGCTCGGCCAGGCACTCCAGCACCAGCCAGTCGAGGCGTCCCTGGGCGGCGAGGATCACCGCCGGGTCGATCCGGTCGCCCTGGAAGCCCGCCCCGCAGCCGATGCGCAGGGTCCTAGGGCGCGGCATGATCGGCGATCCGGGCGGGGCGGCAGCACATGGCGCGCATTGTGTGCGGCACCCGTGGGGCCGTCAATCGTGCGGCCGGGGGGGGGCTCGGTCGCCGGGCGGGAGGCGACGGGCGGTGCTGTGGGACAATAGGGTTACACGTCGTCGGGGCAGGTGTGATCGGCGTTCGACGAGCGTCACCCGATGCCCGTCGCGCGACAGGCACCAGGCGGTGGCCAGCCCCTTCCGACTCGAACACTGACCGCCAAGGACACATGAACACCCGTCTCGCTCCGCTGCTGCAGCTCTGGCCCTTCGTCCAGCCCTACCGCAGGCGCGTGCTCATCGCACTCGTCGCGCTGCTGTTGGCGGCCGGTTCCATGCTTGCGATCCCGGCCGCCTTCCAGCGGCTGATCGACCATGGCTTCTCGCCGGACAACACCGGCGGCATCACCGGCTACTTCATCGCCCTGTTCGTGGTGGCGGTAGTCCTGGCGGCAGCTACCGGCACCCGCTTCTACCTGATGAGCTGGCTGGGCGAGCGGGTGAGCGCCGACCTGCGCAACGCGGTGTACGCGAACGTGATGCGCCTGTCGCCGCGGTTCTTCGAGACGATGCGCAGCGGCGAGATCCTGTCCCGGCTCACCGCCGACACCACGGCGGTTCAGACCGCGGTCGGCACCAGCTTCTCGATGGGCCTGCGCAACGGACTGCTGCTGGTCGGCGGGCTGGGCATGCTGGTGGTCACCAGCCCGCGACTGGCTGGCTACATCCTGGTGCTGATGATCCTCGTCGTGCTGCCGCTCGTGGGATTCGGGCGGCGCGTACGCAAGCTGTCGCGGCTGAGCCAGGAGAAGCTCGCCGAGGCCTCGGCGATGGCCGGCGAGACGCTCAACGCCGTGACCACCGTGCAGTCCTTCGCGCAGGAGGCGCGCGAGTCGCGGCGCTTCGGCACGGCGATCGAGCAGTCGTTCTCGGCCGCCCTGCGGCGCGCGCAGGCCACCGCCTCGCTGCTGCTGGCGGTGATCGTGATGGTGTTCGGGTCCATCGTGGTCGTGCTCTGGCTGGGCGCGCAGGACGTGCTCGCCGGCAGCATGAGCGCCGGGCAGCTCGCCGCGTTCGTGCTCTATGCGGTGGTGGCGGCCGGCTCGGTGAGCGCGCTGGCCGAGGTCTGGGGCGAACTGCAGCGCGCCTCGGGCGCGGTGGAGCGGCTGCTGGAACTGCTCAACGCGAAGTCCGAGATCACCGCGCCGGCGCTGCCCTCGGCGGCGCCGCTCGACCGCGGTTCGGTGCGCTTCGATCACGTGGGCTTCCGCTACCCGTCGCGGCTGGACGTCGCGGCGATCGCCGATGTCACCCTCGACATCGCACCCGGCGAGACGGTGGCCATCGTCGGTCCGTCCGGCGCCGGCAAGACCACGCTGTTTCAACTGCTGATGCGCTTCTACGACGTGACCAGCGGTCGCATCCTCGTCGACGGCGTGGACATCCGCGCGATCGACCTGCAGCGGCTGCGTACCCTGCTTGGCGTGGTCGCGCAGGACAGCGTGGTGTTCGCCGCCTCGGTGCGCGACAACATCCGCTATGGCGTGCCGGACGCCACCGAGAACGAGGTGCGCTCCGCCGCGCGGATGGCGGCGGTGGAGGAGTTCGTCGCCCGGCTGCCGGACGGCTACGACACTCACCTGGGCGAGCGCGGCGTACGGCTGTCCGGCGGGCAGCGGCAGCGGATCGCGATCGCGCGCGCGCTGCTCAAGGACCCGCCGATCCTGCTGCTGGACGAGGCCACCAGCGCACTCGACTCCGAGAGCGAGGCGTTCGTGAAGGCCGCGATCGACCGAGCCGCGCAGGACCGCACGGTGCTGGTGATCGCGCACCGGCTGTCGACCGTGCAGAGCGCTGACCGGATCGTGGTGCTGGACCAGGGGCGGATCCAGGCCGTCGGCACGCACGCCGAACTGATGGCTGGCAACGACCTCTATGCGAGGCTGGCAGAACTGCAGTTCGGCAACGCGTAGGGCGCCACGCCGGGGTCAGGTCTTGCGTTTTGCGCAGTCGCGCGCGCTGGAGGTCACGCGCTTGGGGTCAGGTCTCGCGTTTTGCGGGGGGCGCCTGCGCCTGGCGCTTGGGGTCAGGTTTTGCGTTTTGCGGGGACGCCTGGATCAGCCGCGGCCCGCGTCGGGCGTCATCGCCCACCCGGGCAGGTCCCATCCGAGCAGTTCCGCCAGCCGGCAGGTTACCCACCCGGCCTCCGGTGCACTGACCACCGAGCCTTCCGCGAGCAGCCCGCGGTGGATGCGCTCCAGCACCATCTCCTCGGGAACGCCCAGGTCGAGCTTGCGCTGCGTTGCATGCTCGGTGAGCATCTGCGCCATGTCCTCGCACAGTTCGTAGCGCTCGGCGATCACCTGCCGTGGTTCGTTCGGCTTGCTCGACCCCTTCGGTATGAACAGATCGATGAACGGACGGGGGATGGTGAGCTGGTTGTCGTCGGTCATCTGCTGAGCATACCCGAGCCGTGTGCGGCTTCGACCTGCAGCGCTGCCCCGGGTCCCGACTCGTTGTCGGTCGAGACGGCGTCATGGGGCGTGCCGTCGCGCACGGCGTCGAACTGCTCAGGCGGGTCTGCCTTGTGGGTGCGGGCATGTTCCATGGCGTTCCTCCGGTGGGTCCCTCGGAGGGCGCATCGCCCGTACCCGCGCGGTCAGTCGGCCTTTGCTCCCGACAGCCTGACCAGCTTCGCGTACTTGTCCAGTTCGCGCAGGAAGAAGCGCTGGAACTCGGCTGGGCCGAGCGAGAGCGGCTCCAGCCCGTCGCGCTCGAACGCCGCGCGCATCTCGGGGCTCTGCATAGCCTTCAGTGTCTCGGCGTTGAGCCGGTCGACGATCGGCTGCGGCATGCCGGCGGCTACGAACATGCCGAACCAGTTGTCGGTGTCGAAGCTGGGCAGGATGCTGTCCAGCGTGGGCAGCTGCGGCAGCAGTGCGGTCGGCTTCACCGTGGTGACGGCCAGCGCGCGCAGGCGCCCGGTCTTCAGGTGCGGCATCGCCACCACGGTCGCGAAGAAGCTCATGTCGACCTCGCCGCCGACGACCGCGCCGACGACCGCGCCGGCACCCTTGTACGGCACGTGCGTGACCTCGGCGCCGGTGAGCGAGGCGAACAGTACGCCAGCGAGGTGGCTGGTGGTGCCCATGCCGTTGGACCCGAAGTTGAGCCCGCCCTTGCGCTTCTTCAACAGCGCGACCAGCTCCTTCACGTTCTTCGCGGGTACCGACGGATGTACCACCAGCAGCTGTGGGGAGGATACGACGCCGGTGACTGGCACCAGGTCCTTCAGCGGGTTGTAGCCCAGCTTCGTGTACAGGCTCGGGTTGACTGCCAGCGCGGCCGAGGAGAACAGCAGCGTGGCGCCATCTGCGGGTGCCTTGGCGACCAGCTCGGCACCGATGTTTCCGCCGGCTCCGGCACGGTTGTCGACGGAGAAGGGCTGGCCCATCGATTCGCCGTACTTCACCGCGAGCAGCCGCGCGACGATGTCGGTGACGCCGCCGGGCGCGAACGGCACGACGATGCGCACCGGCCTCGACGGCCAGCCCTGTGCGGCGGCAGTTGTCGGCACCAGCGCTATTAGCGCGAGCAATGCGACGATCTTCATCAGTCGAGGCCAGCCAGCCAGCCGTCGCGGGCCGAGGGTCAGCGGCAGCCGCAACGGATGCAGCACGAACGCCGGGGGCGCGGTCGATCCACGCATCGGGGTCTCCTCCTGTGTGCCGCCGGTGCGGGCTGTTCTGCGACACCCCTCTGATGCCCCGACGATTGACGCCAGCTTACCTCAGAACACCACCCCCAACTGCCAGGGCACGCATTCGTGGTCGCTGCTCCCGCCGTTGAGCACCACGCCGGGCGAGTGCTCGCCGACGGCGCGCCAGTCCCGCGCCGTCGGCGCCCGGCGAGCAGGGCAGCGCATGCAGGCTGGCATCGGTTGCGCACTGTCGGTGCCACCAGTCGATCCGCTCGAGCAGTGCCTGCGCGACAGCGGGCGTCGACGCGCGGCACCGGCTGCATGCAGGCCAGTCTGGCACCGGAGCGGTGCCGTGCGTCCACGTGCTAGCATCGCAACGAAGAGAGCGATGATCCACACAGTGAACCGCGGCCAGCAACGACAGCTCGACGACCGGCCCTCCAGGCGCACGCTCGCCCATGACGCACGGCTGGCTGCGCGCCAGGCGATGCGCCCGCTGTCGTTCAGCGTGCTGCGTCGGCTCGGCAGCGCCGGCTTCACCTCGGGTGCGCGGCTGGCCGGTGAACTGTCGGTGTCTCGTTCGACCATCTGGAAGGCGGTGCGCGACATCGAGCGCTCCGGTGTGGACGTCGAGCATGGGCTGGGACGTGGCTACCGGCTGTGCATGCCGGTCGACTTCATCGACGCGCAGCGGGTACAGGCGATGCTCGGACCAGCCGCGCGGGGGTTGTCGCTGACGGTGCTCGACCATTGCGAGTCGACCAACACGGCGCTGGCCCGGCAGGCGGAAGCGGATGCACCCCATGGCACGGTGCTGCTGGCTGAATGGCAGACTGCCGGCCGGGGACGGTTCGACCGACGTTGGTCCAGTGCGCCGGGTGCCGGGCTGACCTTCTCGGTCCTGTGGCGTTTCGACAAGGGAACGCCGCTCGCCGGCCTGAGCCTGGTGGTGGGGCTGGCGATCGCCGATGCCCTGCGCGTGCTCGGGCTGCGCGAGGTGCGCCTCAAGTGGCCGAACGACGTGCTCGTGCGGCGGCGCAAGCTCGCCGGGGTGCTGACCGAGATCCGCGGCGACATGCTCGGACCGTGCGCGGCGGTGATCGGCATCGGACTCAACGTGCGCCTGCCGCAGGCGACGCTGGACGCGATCGACCAGCCGGCCACCGACCTCGCACGCAGCGGGCTGGAGAACCTCGACCGCAGCGCCATACTCGCAGCGGTACTGTCCGGTGTCGCTTCTGCGCTGGAGCGGTTCGGTCGCGACGGTTTCGCGCCCTTCCGGCGCGAGTGGCAGGCGCATTGCGCGAGCCTCCATCAGCCGGTGCGGGTGGCGCTGCCCGATGGTGGCGTGGTGCGCGGGACGATGCTCGGCGTGGACACCCAGGGCGCGCTGCGCATCCAGGTCGCCGACGGCGAGACGCGGCGGGTGTTCAGCGGCGAACTGTTCGAACCGTCCGCGGCGTCGGCCGGGCGCGCTGCGCGCACCAGGCGCGAGGGCTCCGGCGCGGCGCATGGTCGGCAGGCGGAGATCGAATGATCGTTGCGCTCGACCTCGGCAACACACGCGTGAAGTGGGCCGTCCATCCGGGCGGGACGCCGGTTGCCGACCGCATCCTGGGTAGCGGCGCCGTCGCCCCGGAGGCGATCGAGTCGCTGCCCGGGCACTGGTCGGCCTGGGGGCTGCCGGACGAGGTCGTGGCCTGCAGCGTCGCCGGGTCGGTCGCGGAGGCGGCGGTCGAGCGCATGGCGCACTCGCTGGCGGTGCCGCTGCGCCTGCTCCGCCCGGTCGCGCAGGCCGGCGGCGTGTCGAACCTGTACGGCGCACCAGCCTCGCTCGGGGCGGACCGCTGGGCGGCGCTGGTAGGCGCGCGCGCGCGCGTCGGCCCGGGTGTCCCGGCGCTGGTCGTGGATGCCGGTACCGCGATGACGGTGGATGCGTTGTCGGCCGACGGCCGTTTCCTCGGCGGGCTCATCGTGCCCGGCCATGACCTGATGTGCGCGTCGCTCGCGCGGGGCACGGCACGCCTGCCCTCCGCCTCCGGGCGCTACGTACCGTTTCCGCGCTCGACCGACGACGCGATCGTCAGCGGGGCGCTGCAGGCGATGGCTGGCGCGATCCTGCGTACGCGACAGGCGATGCTGGACGCGGGCGAGGGCGCGCCGGCGCTGCTGTTGACTGGCGGCAGCGCGCCGCTGCTGGCGCCGCTGCTGGAGGGGCTGGCCGTGCGGCAGGTACCCCTGCTGGTCCTGGAAGGAGTGCTGGTGCTTGCCGCCGAGGTTCGATCCGATGAGGCTGCCGGGGGATCGCCCGAGGCCGCGCAGCGCGTGGCTGGAGGGACACGATGATCCGCTGGCTCGTCGCTTCGCTGCTCATCGCGAACCTGCTGTTCGGTGCGCTGGTCGGCTTCGGCGATCCGGAGCGCAGCCCGGACGCCCAGATCCTCGAACTGCAGATGAACGCCGACAAGGTGCGGGTGGTGGGAGGCGGTCAGGACCAGCCGGCACCGCCGACCGGCGGCGCTCTGTCTTCTGCCTGCCTCGCGTGGGGACCGTTCAGCGCGGCCGATGCGTCGCGTGCGCGCGAACTGCTCGCCGGGCTCGTGTCGGCCGAGGCGGTCTACTCGCGCGAACTCGTGGCGCCAGGCGGTGGCATCCAGTGGCTGGTGCGCGAACCGGGCGAAGCGGTGATGACGAAGGTCCTCGAACTCAAGCAGGCGAACTTCCCCGACAGTGCCCTGGGCGCCATCGAGTGCCCCCGGTAGTGACCGGCCTGCGTCGGTGGCCGGGCAGCTGCGCCCGGAAGCGCAGGCCCGGGCACCGGAGCGGCGGACGACGGCCGTCAGGACTGGACTGAACGTGGCCGGAACAGCGCGACGACCTCCGGCGCGCAGGCGGTACTCATCTCGATCGCCTCGTCGCGCAGCCGCGCTTCCATCCGCGTCGGCGGCAGGGCGGGGTGGAACAGGTAGCCCTGCATCAGACCGCAGCCGCACGACAGCAGGAAGTCGCGCTGGCTGGGGATCTCCACGCCTTCGGCGACCACTTCCGCGATGATCCGCCCGGTGCCGGACTCGCTGCTGCTCATGTCGTGACGCCTGACCGCGCAATCGCCGTCGAGGAAACGTGAGGGTACGGGAACGTGGGGTGGCTGCGGACGCGCTGGACAGGCCATGCGCTCGCCCATGGGGCCACTCGATGCGGTAAACCGACCGCGCGCGGCTGCGTTTTTCGTCGCAGGAGATACCCGTCATGCTGCCTGACCCTGCACCGCCGAAGCGAGTTCGTGACCTGGATGTCGCGGCGATCACGGGCGCGGCGTACGCCAGGCCGTCGCGTGTTCCAGCAGCAGCCTTGTCCGGGCTGCGCGGCCTGCTCCTGGCAGCGGCACTGACTGCACTGGGCGCGGGCTGTGCGTCCGCGCCCAGCCAGCTTGGCCGCACCGAGCGGCTGCCCGAAGGCACGCTGCCGCCCTCGAAGGAGGTCGGGCCACCGGTCAACATCCAGCCCGCTCCGCTCGCCCGCGACGAGTACCGGGCCGTGCTGCGCGCACCCGTGCCTTTCCACTCGCCCTTCTATGGCCGCGGCTGGTACGGGCCGCGGTGCTTCGATCCCTACGGGTGCAACCACTGGCGTCCAGGCTTCGGGCTGCACTATCGCGTGTTCTGATCCGGCACGGCCGCCCGGGTAGCCGGTCGGCCGTGCCTGGGCGCTAGAGGCGGCGGATCCGGTCCAGCAGCGCAGTGGTGGAGCGCTCGTGGACGAACGGGATGGACACCACCCGCCCGCCACGCGCGCGCACGCCCTCTCCGCCGACGATCTTCTCGACCGGCCAGTCGCCGCCCTTGACCAGCACCTGCGGTCCGATCGCCTCGATCAGTTCCAGCGGGGTGTCGGCGTCGAACCATGTCACGAGGTCGACGCACTCGAGCGCCGCCATCACCGCCATCCGGTCGGTGAGCGGGTTCACCGGGCGGTCGTCGCCTTTGCCGAGGCGACGCACCGAGGCGTCGCTGTTGAGTGCCACCACCAGCGATGCACCCAGGGCTCGCGCCTGTGCGAGGTAGGTCACGTGGCCCCGGTGCAGCAGGTCGAAGCAGCCATTGGTGAACACGACCGGATCGGGGAGCGCTGTCGCCCGTAGCGCAGCTTCCGCCGGTGCGCACAGCTTGCGCTCGAACGCGGGCACGGCCGGCACTGCCGCGGGCTCGGCCGGCATCCGGTCAGGCCGCGGCGGGTGCAGACACGGACTCGCCGGCGGCGGCGTTGAGTGTCTTGCGGTAGCGGTTCAGCGCCTGCACGGTTTCGAAGCTCTGGCCGAGCAGCGTCGACAGCTTCTTCAGGATCGAGCCGACCACCTTGCCTTCCCAGTCGCGGTCGAAGCGGATCTGCTGGTCGAGCCAGTGCTCCAGCCACGCGGGGTCGGGCAGGCGGCTCTGCACCGTGTCGTTCGGGAACAGGGCCTTGGCCACGTGCAGGTTGGTCGGATGCAGCGCCTGCCCGGTGCGGCCGGCCGATGCCATCAGGACACCGACCTTGGCGAAGGCGCGCCGCGCGTCGTCCCCGAGTCGCTCGATCGCCTGCTGCATGTAGCGGAGGTAGGCGCCGCCGTGGCGTGCCTCGTCATGCGACACCAGCCGGTAGATATGCTGAATCACCGGTTCGGTGTGCCACTCGGCCGCGCACTGGTACCACTGGGTCAGCCGCAGTTCGCCGCAGAAGTGCAGCGTCAACGTCTCGAGGTACGGTGCCGGGTCGAACTCGAAGCGCACCGCGTGCAGCTCCTCCTCGGTCGGCAGCAGGTCGGGGCGGAAGCGGCGCAGGTACTCCATCAGCACCAGCGAATGCTTCTGCTCCTCGTAGAACCAGACCGACATGAACGCAGAGAAGTCGCTGTCGTGGCGGTTGTCGCGCAGGAACATCTCGGTGGCCGGCAGCGCCGACCACTCGGTGATCGCGTTCATCTTGATCGTGCGCGCCTGCTCGTCGCTGAGCCGCGCGGGGTCGAACGAATCCCAGGGGATGTCCTCGGCCATGTTCCAGCGGACTTTCTCCAGCTGGCGGAAGATCTTCGGATAGAGCATCGGGAGGTTCAGTCGGAAAGTCGGGCCCGCCATTCGCCCAGGGCGGTGATGATCTGCTCAAGGCCGCGCAGCACTTCGATGCCTTCGCCCGGGGTGCGGGCACGCAGCATCGCATCGCCGCCGACCCACAGCGCGATGCGCGCCGGGAGCATCTCGCGCAGTTCACGGATGCTGCCAGTAGCCAGCCTCGCCGGGAAGGCTGCGCTGAACGAAATCGCGACGATGTCCACGTCATGCGCCAGCGCGGCGGCGACGATGTCGGTACCCGGGGTCTCGACCCCGAGCGGCACGCAGTAGACGCCCTCGAGCGTGAGCAGCGCCTCGGCCATGAGCAGCCCCATGCCGTGCTGCTCGCCCGGCAGGGTGGTGAGCAGCACGCGCGGCGAGTGACCGCGCAACTGGATGCTGGCGATCGCGTTGCGCAGCAGCCCCTGCATCTGTTCGGTGTACAGGTGCTCCTCGAACACGGCGATCTCGCCACGTACCCAGGCGTTGCCGATCGCGCGGTTCAGCGGCACGACGATGTCCAGCACGAAGGTGCGCAGGCCGTCGCGCAGCAGGTTCTGGGTCAGCCGCTGGCGCAGTTCGAGCGACTTGTGCGTGCGCACCAGGTTCATCAGTGCCTCGACGTCCGGGCTGTGCGCCGGACTCTCGGCTTCGTTGCAGAGCGCATTGAGCTCGTCGATCGACTTGCCGATGATCTTGCTCGGCCGGTGCCCCTGGTCGAGCAGGCGCTTGAGCAGGCGCAACTTGTCGACCTGATCGGACGGGTAGATGCGCTCGCCGTGGGCATCGCGGTAGGGTTGCGGGAAGCCGTAGCGACGCTCCCAGACGCGCAGCGCGTCCTTGGACAGTCCGGTGTCACGTTCCACCGAGCTGATGTTGACCGGTGCGCGGTCGCCACCGATTTCTTCAGCGATCGAGTATTTCTTGTCCATGCTTCTGATTAGACACCGGCACTGGGAATTGAACAATCTACCTGATGCGGGTGATACTGACTAGGACAAAATGGTTGTATGGATGGGAAATTCCGAGCGGCATCCCGACCGGCGATCCAGGGGGCGCTTCCGTCCGGAGCGGCCGGTGCGACCGATCCGGATGGTCCGACCGATCCGGCCGGTCCGACCGCTGTCCCGGCCAGAGCGCCGGCTCCCGGGAGACCGGCGCCGCGAATGATGCAGCACAGTCGGTGCCCGCGCAAACGCGCTCGATTACCATCGCCGGTCACCCGGCGTCGGGTGCAGCAGTTCGTCATCACCAGAAGGATCCACGCGGGTGCACCAGACAACGATAGCAGTAGTGGGCTCCGGCATATCCGGACTGGCAGCCGCCTGGTTGCTGCGCGACCGGTACCGGGTCACCCTGTTCGAGGGCAGCGACCGCCCGGGCGGCCATACCAACACCATCGACGTCGAAGTCGATGGTCTTCGCTTTCCGGTGGACACCGGCTTCCTGGTGTTCAACGAACGCACGTACCCGAACCTGATCGCCCTGTTCGACCTGGTCGGGGTGCCGTCGGTTACCAGTGACATGTCGTTCAGCGTCTGCGTCGATTCGCCCCGTCTGGAATGGGCCGGTACCTCGGTCGCTTCGCTGTTCGCGCAGAAGCGCAACCTGCTGAGGCCGCGTTTCTGGGGGATGCTCGCGGACATCCTGCGATTCAACCGCGAGGCGCCCGCTTTCGTCGAACCCGATCCGGCCCGTCCGATGGACCTCGGCACCTGGCTCGAGCGCGGCCGGTACGGGCGCGCATTCCGCGACTGGTACCTGCTGCCGATGGCCGCGGCGATCTGGTCCTGCCCGGTCGATTCCATGCGGGCCTTCCCGGTGGCGAGCTTCATCCGCTTCTTCGTCAACCACGGGCTGCTGCAGGTCACCCGCAGGCCGCGGTGGATGACGGTCACCGGCGGCGGCCGGGAGTACGTGCGCAGGCTGTGCGCCGACCTGCCGGACGTACGCCTGTCCAGTCCAGTGGAACGCGTACGCCGGCTCGCCCAGGGCGTGGAGGTCACCGCAGGCGGCCGGGTCGAGCGCTTCGACCAGGTGGTGCTCGCCTGCCACAGCGACCAGGCGCTTGCCGCGCTGGCCGACCCGTCGCCGGACGAGTCGGCGTTGCTCGGCGCAGTGCGCTACCAGCCCAACGTTGCGTGGCTGCACACCGACGCTTCGTTCCTGCCGCGGTCGAAAGTGGCCTGGGCTGCGTGGAATTACGCCGGTGGCGGCGCACCGGACCGCACCGGTGCCGATTCACCGGCGGCGGTCGGTGCGGCCGCGCCCGGCCCGACCGATGCCTGCGGCTCGGTCAGCGTGACCTACCTGATCAACCGCCTGCAGCCGCTGCCGACCGCGACGCCGGTGATGGTCACGCTGAACCCGCATCGGCCGGTCGATCCCGCACAGGTGATCCGGCGCATCGAATACGCGCATCCGATGCTCGACGCGCCGGCACTCGCCGCCCAGCAGAGACTGCCGCCCATCCAGGGCGTCAACCGCACCTGGTACTGCGGGGCCTGGACCGGCTACGGCTTCCACGAAGACGGGTTGAAGTCGGCGATCGCGGTGGCCGAAGGGCTGGGCGTGCTGGCACCGTGGGCGCCTGCCGTGCCTGCCGGTGAGCCGGCGTCGGTGCCGGCGTCGGACATCGCCGGGGTGCCGGCCGAACGCCCGGCCGTGGCGACGGCCGGATGACTGCGGCGGCTGCGGGCGGCGGTTGCGCACCGTTGGGACGGAGGGCGACGGGTTCCGCCGCGTGGTCGCCGGCGATCTGCAGCGGCTCGGTGATCCATCGTCGATTCACACCGGTCGCCCACGCGTTCCGCTACCCGGCGTTCTTCCTGCGGTTGCCGCTGACCTGGCTCGATGGCGGGCCCGAGGCGGGCCGTCCCCGGCTGTTCAGCGTCGACCGCTTCAACCTGTTCAGCCTGATGCGCCGCGACTACGGTCCGCGCGACGGCTCGGCGCTCGCACCGTGGATCCGCGGGCTGCTGCTGGACAACGACCTGCCGCAGGCCGATGGCGAGGTGGTGCTCTACACCCTGCCGCGCGTGCTCGGCCATGCATTCAATCCGGTCAGCTTCTGGATGTGCCACGACCGGGCCGGACGGTTGCGTGCGGTCCTGTGCGAGGTCAGCAACACCTTCGGCGAGCGCCACAACTACCTGGTGGCCCGCCCCGATGGCGGCGCGATCGGCACCGGGATGGCGCTGCAGGCGCGCAAGGTATTCCATGTGTCGCCCTTCTTTCCGGTGGACGGCGAGTACGTTTTCCGGTTCCATGCGGATCAGGCGCGTTGCCTGTTCAGGATCGACTACCAGTGCGTCGGCGTGCCGCAGCTCGAGACGTCCCTGTCGGGCGCGGCTGCACGGCCGACCGACTTCGGGCTGCTGAGCGCCTTCCTGAGGCTGCCGTGGCTGATGGCCGGGGTGATCGTGCGCATCCACCTGCAGGCGTTCAGGCTGTGGTTGAAGGGCGCGGTCTTCCATCGCAAGCCGCTGCCGCCGGTCGAGCCGACGACGCGCTCGGCGACGGCGGGTTCCGACGGGTTACACCAGAAAGGTTCCACGAATGACTGAAGTCACTGTCGAGCAGTCGCGCGAAGGCGATGCGCGGCCGGTCACCGACCAGGAGACGATACGGCGCATCCGCGCAGCCATGCCTCCGGCTGGCCAGCTGTTCATCCGCGTGCTCGACCAGTTGCGCGTCGGACGCCTCGACCTGGTGACGCCCGAGGGCGAATGGCTGTCCTTTGGTGGAAGCGAATCCGGTCCCCACGCCACGCTCACGCTGCGCACGTGGCGTGCCGCCGAGGACATCCTGCGCACCGCCGATATCGGGCTGGCCGAGGCATACATGGCCGGCGACTGCGACATCGACCGGCCGGCAGACCTGCTGACGGTGGCGCTGCTCAACCAGCGGCATATCGAGCGCGCCTTCTACGGCCACTGGCTTGCGGTGCTCTGGTACCGGCTGCGCCACTGGTCGCGGGCGAACACGCGCTCGGGCAGCCGCCGCAACATCGTGGCCCACTACGACCTGGGCAACGAGTTCTACCAGTTGTGGCTCGACCCGACCATGAGCTATTCGTCGGCCTGGTTCGACGGCAACCTGACCCAGCCGCTGGAGCGCGCGCAGCAGGCGAAGTACGAGCGCATCCTCGACCGCCTCGGGGCCAGGGCCGGCGACCATATCCTCGAGATCGGCTGTGGCTGGGGTGGATTCGCCGAGGTAGCCGCGCGGCGCGGCTGCAGGGTGCGCGGCATCACGCTGTCTCCCGCCCAGCTGGAGCATGCGCGGGCGCGCATGGCCTCGGCCGGGCTGTCGGGTCTGGTCGAGCTGTCGTACACCGACTACCGCGACATCGGGGGGCAGTACGACCACGTGGTATCGATCGAGATGTACGAGGCGGTGGGCGAGCGGTTCTGGCCGGCCTACTTCAAGGCGATCCGCGACCGCCTGAAGCCGGGCGGGCGGGCGGTGATCCAGGGCATCACGATCCACGACGAGGTGTTCGGACGCTACCGGCGCGGCACGGACTTCATCCAGCAGTACGTTTTCCCCGGCGGCATGCTCGCATCTGAGGGCGCGTTCGCCAGGGCCTGCGCCCGCGCCGGCCTGCGGCAGCACCCGAGCGCCTCGTTCGGTCGCGACTATGCCGAGACGCTGCGCCGCTGGCTCAAGGCATTCACCGAGGCTGAGCCGCGGGTGCGCTCGCTCGGGTTCGACGACCGCTTCATCCGCATGTGGCGGTTCTACCTCTGCTACTGCGAGGCGGGCTTCGACGCCGGACGCACGGACGTGCTGCAGTTCGAGCTGTCGCGACCGGCCGACGGGGCGGTGCGGTGATGGCCGCCCCGTCGGCCGGTCGGCGCAGGCTGCTCGGGCTGGGCGGTGCGCTGGCGTTGCGCGGACCATCGGCGGCAGCCGCGGTGCTACCCGCATCGGCGGCCGCGCTCGCACCGCGCGGGGCGGCAGCGGCCACGGTGCACCACTTGCTGGCGAAGCTGCCGTCGGCGGTCGTCGCGCAGGCGGGTGAACTGCATCGGCTGGGCGCGGGCACGATGCGCTGGTTCGGCCTGCATGTGTACGACGCGGCGCTGTGGGTGCGCGAGTCTGCCTGGGATCCGGCCGACACCTTCGCGCTCGACATCGTCTATGCGCGCGACATCGCGGGCAAGGCGCTCGCCGAGAGCAGCATCACCGAGATGAAGCGGGTGGGCTTCACCGACGAGGCCCAGCATGCGCGCTGGCTGCCGGCGATGGTGCGCATGTTCCCCGATGTCGGGCGCGGCGACCGCCTGGTCGGCCTCAACCTGAAGTCGGGCGCCATGTTCTTCAACCAGGACCGGGTCCTCGGCATCGTCGACGACCCGGTATTCGCGCGCGCCTTCTTCGCCATCTGGCTCGATCCGCGCACGCGTGAATCGGCGCTGCGCAACCGCCTGCTCGGCAAGGCGTGAGCGTGGCCGCTGCGGTGCCTTCCCGGCAGGCCGGCCCGGGGCGGCTGGCGCCGTCCCGGCTGCTGGCGTACAGCCTGTTCAGCGTGCCGCTCCTGATGACGGCACTGCCGATCAACATCCTGCTGCCGGCGTTCTACAGCGAGCGCACCGGGCTGTCGCTGGCGCTGATCGGCATCGTGTTCTTCTTCACCCGCCTGCTGGACGCGGTCGTGGACCCGCTGCTGGGGGCCTGGGTCGATGCGCAGAAGCAGCGCGCGTCCTACCTGCCCCCGGTGCTGATCGGCGCGCCGTTGCTGGCGCTCGGTTTCGTGCTGCTGCTGCTGCCGCCGGCGGGGCTGGGCGAGGCGGCCAGCGCGGTATGGCTCGCCGCCACGCTGGCCACCACCTACGTCGGCTATTCCCTGGCCATCGTCGCCTACCAGGCGTGGGGTTCGGAACTCGCGCAGGACGACGCCGGGCGTGCACGGGTGACGGGTGGCCGCGAGGGCGCGGGACTCGTCGGCGTGCTGCTCGGCGCGGTGCTGCCGCAGGTTTTCGGCTTCACGGTACTCGTGGGCGTGTTCGCTGCCCTGCTGCTGCTGGCGGTACTGGTGCTCGCGCGCGGCGCGCCGAGGCCTGCGCGGCGCCCGCTGGCAGGGCCCACGGTCGGCGCGACGCGTGCCAACCCGTTCACCGCGTTCGTGGTGCCCCTGACGAGCGGCCGGTTCCGCTGGCTGCTGCTGGTGTTCGCCCTCAACGCGATCGCGCCCTCGATCACCGCGACCGTGTTCCAGTTCTTCGTCGCCGACCGGCTGGGGCTCGCCGCCTACACGCCAGCCTTCCTCGCGCTCTACTTCATCGCCGGTGCGGCCAGCATGCCGCTCTGGATGAAGCTGGCGACCCGGTACAGCCTGCATGTGGTCTGGCTGATCGGCATGGTGGCCTCGGTGGCGGCCTTCGTGTGGGCGTACTGGCTGGGGCCGGGGGCGGCCGCAGGCTTCGCCGCGATCTGCGTGCTGTCGGGACTGGCCTTTGGCGCCGACCTCGCGCTGCCGCCGGCGCTGCTCGCGCGGGTGGTCGAGGCCAACGGCCACGGCGGGCAGCGCGAGGGCGCGTACTTCGGCCTGTGGAACTTCGTGAACAAGCTCACGCTCGCAGTGGCCGGCGGCATCGCGCTGCCGCTGCTCGAAGGACTGGGCTACGTTGCCGGTGCACAGGATCCCGCCGCGCTCTCGGCGCTTGCCGTCACCTATGCGCTGGTGCCCTGCGCACTCAAGCTCGCCGCGGCCGCGCTGCTCTGGTCCGCCTGGCGCAACGCCCGTTTCTGAACTCGCCAACCCGGAGGTCATGATGATCGCTGCAATCCCTGGTGCATCGATGCGCGCGCGCCTGCTGCACGCGCTGCGCGCGCTGTCCGCCGCCGTCCTGGTAGCCGCCTCGCTGGCCGGTTGTGCCTCGGTGGAGCCCCAGGCGTACTCCGCCGAGAAGCCGGTGCTCGATCTGAAGGAATACTTCAACGGCACGCTGGTCGGCCATGGCATGTTCCAGAGTCGATCGGGCAAGGTCGAGCGCCGCTTCGTGGTGACCATCGACGCCCGGTGGGAAGGCGACGTCGGGACGCTCGACGAGCGGTTCGTCTGGTCTGACGGCGAGAAACAGCGCCGGGTGTGGACCCTCACCCGCACCGGTGAGGGCACCTACACCGGCACCGCCGATGACGTGGTCGGTACCGCGCAGGGGCGCGCCGCGGGCAATGCGCTGTACTGGACCTACACGCTGGCGCTGCCGGTGTCCGGCCGTACCTGGCATGTGCGCTTCGACGACTGGATGTACCTGATCGACGACAAGGTGATGCTCAACACGGCGGTGATGAGCAAGTGGGGCATCCGCCTCGGCCAGGTCACCCTGAGCTTCAACCGCAAATGAATATCGCTGGCCTGCTGCGCGATGCACCGCCGGCGGCGTTCTGGCCGGGCGTGGCCGGGCTGCTGCCGTTCCTTGCCTGCGCGCTGCTGCCGCTGGTCACCGGACCGCAGTGGCATCCGCTGGCACAGCAGGCGCTGGTCGGCTACGGCGCGCTGATCCTGACGTTCGTCGGCGCGGTCCACTGGGGTATCGCCCTCATGGCGCCCGGCCACCCCGCTGCCGCACGCGGCCATGCCTGGTCGGTGGTCCCCGCCTTGTGGGCATGGCTCGCGCTGTTCCCGCCGTTCATCCCGGCGATCGGCCTGCTGGCCGCCGGGTTCATCGTGCAGCTCGCGATGGACTGTCGCTTCGCGGCCGCCCTGCGCCTGCCTGCGTGGTACCTTGCGCTCCGGTTGGTCCTGACCGCGGGCGTTCTGCTGTCGCTGCTGGCCGCATCCCTCGCCGTGGCGTTTGCCGGCTGAACCGGAAGCGGCAGGCCCGGACGCCTACACCACCATCCCTCCACGTACCCGGCCCTCGCACACTGCCATGTTGAATGCCCCCATCCGGGACTGGAAAGGCAGGCGCGTCTGGCTGATCGGCGCCAGCAGCGGCATCGGCCACGCACTGGCGAAGGCGTTGATCGCGCGCGGTGCGAAGGTCGCGGTGTCCGCGCGCAACGGCGCGGCACTGCACGAGCTCGCGGCCACCACCCGGCCAGCCAACGTGCTGCCGTTGCCGCTCGATGCAACCCGCGTCGACCAGCTCGAGGCGGCCCTGCGCGAGATGACCGACGCCTGGGGCGGCATCGACGTCGCGCTGCTGCTCCAGGGCACGCATGAGCCGGTGCGCGCCTGGACGCTCGACTCGGCGGTCGCGCACCGGCTGGTCGACACCAACCTGCTGTCGGTGATCGATGCACTGTCGGTGGTCCTGCCAACGATGCTGCGCCAGGGTAGCGGTGGCATCGCCATCTGCTCGTCGGTAGCCGGCTACCGCGGGCTGCCGACCAGCCTGGTGTACGGCGCGACCAAGGCGGCGCTGATCAATCTGGCCGAGACGCTTTACATGGACCTCTCGCCGCGCGGCATCGGCGTGTGGATCGTCAATCCCGGCTTCGTGAAGACGCCGCTCACCGACCGCAACGAGTTCCCGATGCCGGCGCTGATCAGCGCCGAGGAAGCTGCGGGGCACATCCTCGACGGACTGGCCAGCGGCCGCTTCGAGATCCACTTCCCGAAGCGCTTCACCCGGTGGATGAAGCTGCTGCGGCTGCTGCCCTACGGGCTGTACTTCAGGCTGGTGCGGCGCTTCACCGGATTGTGAACGAGACGACCGCTGGCCGGAACGAGGGACCGACACGATGGACACCCGTGCAGCACTGGCGCGCCTCGAGGCGCTCTACGCCGGACTGACGCCAGAGCGCACCGGCGAACTCCACCAGGCCTACTCGGCCGATGCGTACTTCCGCGACCCGTTCAACGAGGTGCGCGGGCCGGCGGCGATCGAGCGCATCTTCGTCCACATGTTCAGCCAGGTCGATTCGCCGCGCTTCGTGATCCTCGAACGTGCGGTGGACGGTGACACTGCATGGCTGACCTGGGACCTCGAGTACCGCGCCCGGCCGGGCGCGCCGCTGCGCAGGATCCACGGTGCGTCGCAACTGCGATTCGATGCCGACGGCCGGGTCCGCCACCACCGTGACTACTGGGATGCCGCCGGTGAACTGTACGAAACCCTGCCGTTGCTGGGCGGGGTACTGCGGATGCTCAGGAAACGGCTCGCCGCACGCTGAGCATCCGCGGGCTCACGGCTTCGGAGGCGCGGCGGCCGGTTCGGCCGGCGGCCGCTTGATGATCTCGAACACGCGCACCACGCGGGTGACGCCGCTGGTGGTACGGGCGATCTCGGCGGCCTGCTCGGCCTCGGCTGCGGTGACCAGGCCCATCAGGTAGACCACCCCTGCTTCGGTGACCACCTTGACGTGGTTGGCCTGGACCCGGGGATCCTTGCCGCGAGCCTGGTTGTCGACGATCCGGGCCTTCACCCGTCCGGTGATGAACGAGTCGTTGCTGCGCGCGGTGAGCGAACTGGGTCCCGCGATCTGCAACTCGTTCTGCACGTGGCGCACGTTCGCCTGAGTACGTACCAGCTTCTCGATGCCGGCACGTACCTGTTCGGTGGTGGCCTCGCCGGTGATCAGCACGACGCGGTTGTAGGTGGTGACGTTCGCGTTGGACACCTTGCCGAACTGGGTTGATATCTCGTTGCCCAGCCGCAGTTCGATGTTCTGGTCGTCGATGACGGTGCCGCTGGTGCGCCGGTCGTCGGCGATCAGCACACCGGTGGCAACCCCCCCGACTACCAGCGGCACGCAGCCGCCAGCGACGAGACCCGAGAGCACTATCGTGATTGCAGCCAGCCGTCGGTTCACTTTGCCTCCTGTGGAAACAGTATCTGGTCTATCGCGTCGCAGACGCAGTGCAGTGCGAGGATGTGCACCTCCTGCACGTGCGCGGTACTCGGGTGCGGCACGCGCAGTTCGATGTCGCCTTCGCACAGGCCGCGCCCGATGCTGCCGCCGTCGCGGCCGGTGAGCGCCACCACCCGCATGCCGGCTTCGTGCGCGACCTCGATGGCGGCCGCGACGTTGGGCGAGTTGCCCGATGTCGAGATCGCCAGCAGCACGTCGCCGCGGCGACCGAGCGCGCGTACCTGCTTCGAGAACACCTGCCGGTAGTCGTAGTCGTTGGCGATCGAGGTCAGTGTCGAGCTGTCGGTGGTGAGCGCGATCGCCGCCAGCGGGGGGCGTTCGCATTCGAACCGGTTGAGCAGTTCGGCGGCGAAGTGCTGTGCGTCGGCTGCTGAGCCGCCGTTGCCGCAGGCGAGGACCCGTCCGCCAGCCGCCAGTGCATCGGCCATCATGCGGCCGGCGGCGAGGATCGGTGCCGCGAGCATCGGCGCGGCCTCGCGCTTCAGGCGCGCGCTTTCCTCGAATCGTCCGGCGATGCGAGCGAGCAGTCCATTGGTGTCCATGCAGCCGATTCTACGACGCAACCCGCCTGCCGACGCTGCAGGCGGAGCAATGACCGTTGCCGAGCCCGCCGTCCGGGCTCAGACGCCTGGCTGGAACGCGTCGCGGATCCATTCCAGTCGGCCGGCCTCGATCAGCACGACATCGAACCGGCAGGGTCTGTCGGCGCAGCGCATCACCAGCCGGTACAGTTCGGCCGTGCGTGCCAGCCGCATCTGCTTGGCGGGCGTAATGCTCGCCGCAGCGCCGCCGAAGGCGGACGAGGCGCGCCGGCGGACCTCGACGAACACGATCGTGCCGTCCCGGTCGCGCGCGACGAGGTCGAGTTCCCCGGCCCTGCAGCGCCAGTTGCGCGCCAGCAGCTGCAGTCCGGCCTGCTCAAGGTGGGCTGCCGCGCGATCCTCGCCCTCGCTGCCATCGACCTGCCGGGTGGTGCGTGCCATCGCCGTGCCGGGCTACCGCCTGTCGGTGCCGGTGACCAGCTGCCCTTGCCACAGCTGTGCGGGTGCCGGCTCGCGTACCAGCCAGTTGCCACGCTCCAGCGTGATGCGACCGGTCACGCCGTCCAGCGACAGGCCGTGTGGCACGCCGCGCTCTAGCGCGACTTCGGCCAGGCGATAGGCGTCTATGCCCAGCGCGTAGAGGCGCTCGTTCTCCGGGGCGAGGGCGGGCTGGCTGCGTGGGTAGACCATCACCGCCGGGTGGTCTGGTTCGAGCAGCCAGGGCATGTCCAGCAGGCGGGTACCGTTCAGGTCGAGATTCGCGTTCGGGTCGATCGGCCCCGACCAGAGCTGGGAGGTCGCATAGGTTGGCAGCTGGGTGTCCAGGAACGGTCGCACGGTGCGCGCGGTGGCCAGGTCGGCGGCGATGAACACCATGTCCGCGC
>CANHBC010000012.1 GCA_947458835.1 Betaproteobacteria bacterium
CTGACATCGGTCAGCACGATCGACTTGCGGGCAGCGTTGACCCGCAACGCCCAGTCGGCCAGTGAAGGCGTCGGCTGGCCCTGGCCCCCGGCCCCGCCCGAGGCCGCTGCCGCCCGCCGTGGGGGTATCTCGCCTCCCACCAGTTCTACGGGTATGCCGTAACGCTCGCGCAGCAGATCGGCCAGCGTCCAGGCCGTGCGCCGGCCGGCATCGTAGCCCTCGGGCCAGTGGACAAACGCCGGTTCGAACACGATCCGTACCACGCGCCGGTCGCGCTCCCCGGCGACCAGCGTGACGAACGGAACGTGGCTCGAACGGGAGGACTGGCTCTTCAGGATGCGCGGCGCGCTGTTGAGCATCACGTAGAAGTTGGGATCCTTGCGCACATCCTCCGCGGGAGGAGCCAGCGCAACCGGTGCCTCGATGCGGACGATACTGAACGCATCGCGACGGACCGGCGGCAGGGTGACGCTGCCGCCGGGGGCGATCGACTGGATCGCATGGGCCGCGGCGTCGAGTGACATGCCCAGTGACACGCCCATCATCTCCGGCGCCCGACCCGCACCGCCATCCAACAGCGGCTGAGCGGCGGCTGCATCCTTCCCGGGGGGCGGCGGTGCAAGGAGAAGGCAGGAACCGGCCGCGAGCAGCAGTGCCCCGCCCACGAGCCGCCGCCGGCCTCGCGGCCGGCGCGTACCGGTCACCGCATCGGGCCGGCTGTTCTACTTCCAGCCGACCCGGTCGAGGATCTTCTGTGCCTGAGCCTGGTTGCGACCGAGCACGCCGATGTTGAACGTCTCGGCCTTGAATTTGCCGAGCGATGCCAGCTCGGGGTTGCGTGGGGCCGCCGTCGATACCACCGGCCACTCGTTGTTGCCGTCTGCGAAATAGATCTGCGCTTCATCGCTGGCGAGGTACTCGAGGAAGAGGCGGGCGGCCACTGGATTCGGCGCGGTGCGCAGCATGCCGGCCCCGGACACGTTGACATGCGTACCCGAAGTGGCCTGGTTCGGGAACGAGATGGCGACCCGTTCAACCACCTGCCGGTCCTGCGGCCGGGTCGACTTCATCAGACGCACATAGTAATAGGTGTTCGCCACCGCGACATCGCACTCGCCGGCGGCCACGCCCAGCAGCTGATCGGTGTCGCCGCCGCGAGGCGGACGCGCCAGGTTGGCGACGACGCCGCGCGCCCATGCCTCGGCTTTCGCCTCGCCCAGCCGCTCGATCATCGAGGCCATCAGGGACAGGTTGTAGACGTGGTTGCTCGCGCGGATGCAGATCCGCCCCTTGAGTCTCGGATGGGCGAGGTCCTCGTAGGTCGCGACCTCCTCGGGGCGAACCGTCTTGCGGTTGTAGGCGATCACCCGCGCTCGGGTGGAGAAGCCGAACCAGGTGCCGTTGGGGGTGCGCAGCTGGGCCGGGATCCGGGCCTTGAGCTCGGCGGAATCGAGCGGCTGGAACAGGTCGAACTGTTCGGCCCGCCACAACCTGCCGGCATCGACGGTGATGAACACGTCGGCCGGGCTGTTGCGCCCCTCGCTGCGAACCCGCTCGAGCAACGCATCCTCGCCGGCCTCGATCCGGTTGACCTTGATGCCGGTCTTGCGCGTGAAGCCGGTGTAGAGCGCTTCGTCTGTCTGATAATGGCGCGCCGTGTAGAGGTTGAGCACCTTGTCGGTCTGCGCAGCCGTCGGCGCCGTCGCGAGCATGCTGGCGACCGCGCAGAGGGCGCCCGCCAGCGGCAGGGTCAGGCGGAAGGAAAGGAACATGCGCATTGGATCCTCGGTCTCTGGATGGGAAACGGCTGCCCGTGTGTCTGTCGGCAGGGCAGCTTTGGTCATCTTAACAAGAAGAATTCTCGTTTGTAAATGATAAAGATTCGCATTGAAAGGCCGGTCAGCCGGCTGCTGGCACGCCTTGTCGCGCTGTCCCTGATGCTGTCCGTCGTCGGCTGCGCCCAGCGACCTCTGCCCGGCGGTTCGCAGGCCGGGTCCGCGTTGCCGGGGCGTCCGTCGGCGGTGGTTCCCGGGGGGGCGCCCTCGACCTCGCCGCCAGCCGTGTCCTCGCCGGCACCGCAGGCAGGGCCAGTGCCGCTCCCCCAGCAGCCGCGGCCGGAACCGATTGCCGTTGCGCCACGGATCGGCCTGGCGTTGGGAGGCGGTGCCGCGCGCGGCTTTGCGCATGTCGGGGTGATCATGGTGCTGGAGCAGGCCGGCATCGTGCCGGATGCCGTGTCGGGTACCAGCGCCGGCGCGGTGGTGGGCGCGATCTATTCGGCCGGATACCGTTCGGCCGACCTGCTGCGCATCGCCGGCCAGCTCGCCGAGTCGGACGTGCGCGACTTCGCACTGCCCGACCGTGGCTTCGTGCGCGGCGAGCGGCTGCAGGCGTTCGTCAACCGGGCCGTCCAGGATCGGCCGATCGAGAAGCTGAACCTGCGATTCGCGGCGGTAGCCACCGACCTGCAGTCCGGAGAAGCCGTGGTCTACCGGCGCGGGGACACCGGCCTTTCAGTGCGGGCCTCGAGCGCGGTGCCCGGCGTGTTCCAGCCGGTGCTGATCGGTGATCGCCAGCTGGTCGACGGCGGCCTCACGCATCCGATCCCGGTTCGTGCGGCGCGTGCGCTCGGCGCAGAGGTGGTGATCGCGGTCGATATCTCGAGCCAGCCACAGCACGCGCGGCTGGGCGACTCGATCGACATCCTGCTGCAGACGTTCACGATCATGGGCCGGGCGCTCGGCGTGGCCGAACTGGCGGAGGCGGATGTGGTGATCCGGCCGGCGACCAGCCGCCTGCGAGCCACCGATTTCGAGAGCCGCAAGCTCGCGATCGCCGAGGGACAGCGCGCCGCGCGCGAGGCTTTGCCGGAGATCCGGCGGAGGATCGAGGCGGCGACCCGACGGCTCAGCCAGCGAGTCGACGGGCCCCATTGAAGCGGCTGACCCAGTAGCGGTCATCCATGTTCACGATATGCACCCGGCCGCCGCGGCTGGGCGCATGGATGAAACGTCCTTCGCCAACGTAGATGCCGACGTGGGAGTAGCGCCGGCCACGCGTGTTGTAGAACACGAGGTCGCCCGGCTCGAGTTCGCCCGGCCGCACGCTGGTGCCCATGCGCGCCATCTCGTACGAATTGTGCGGCAGGGAACGGCCCATCACGCGGTCGAACACGTAGCGCACCAGGCCGCTGCAGTCGAAGCCGGTATCCGGGTTGCGCCCGCCGAACGAATAGCGGATGCCGATCATCCCCATCGCCTGGAGCACCAGTTCCTGTGCGGAATTCAGCGCCCGGTCGGCGAAGCTCTGGACGGCCGACGGTGCGGCAGCAGTGAGCGGGACCTCGGAGCCGATGGGAACGGCAGCCTCCGGCCGGTAGTCCTGGGCATGCACGATGCCTGCGAGGTGGATCGAAAGCAGCGCGCCGGTGGCGGCAACGGCCAGCGTGTGGAGGGCGCGCTGGGTGGCAGATCGCGTCGTGGTCTGGGAGGGAACAAGAGGCACTTTCTGAAGACCCTTTCAGAGATGCTTGAATATCAAGCAGAAGTCCGAGTCATGCCGCACGATCGGATAGACTCTGCTCCCCCCGGAGACATCCTTGAACTGCTATCCGCCGCAGCCTCCCCGGCGAACGCGGCGCAGAATGCCACAGCCCGCCGCCGCTGGCAAACCGCCAGTCGAGCGCCCCGTCACCTGGTCAGGCCGACCCCCAGCGGGGCTCGGCCGGGAGGTTCCGATGTACAGATGCCGCCTTGCCGCCAACCGCCTGGTCCTGATGATGCTGTCCTGCCTGCCACTGCTCGGAGCGGTGCCAGCCGGCGCCCAGGGCCTGGTGATGGGCATCCTCCCGCTGCAGTATCGAACCGCCGAGCAGATGGTGCCGCTGGTGCGTCCGCTGGTGCCGCCACCCGGCACCGTCAGCGGCATCCAGAACCAGCTGATCGTGCACACCACGCCGCAGAACCTGGCCGAGATACGTGCCGTGCTCGCGCGCATCGACACCCTGCCGCGCCGGCTGCTGATCAGCGTTCGCCAGGACGGGGAGCGCACGGGCGGCACCGACGGTGTCGTTGTGTCTGGCCGGGCCTCGGCGGGCGGCGCCGAGGTGGTCGTCGGTACCGCGCCAGCCGGGGCCGGGCTCGGCGTCCATGCCCAGGCGACCACGCGCAGCGGCTCGGAGCGTGCCATGCAGCAGGTGCAGGCCCTGGAGGGTCAACCCGCGCTGATCCAGGCCGGTCGCTCGATCCCGGTCCCGGTGCGCCGGGTAGTGCGCGGACCCCTCGGCGTGCAGACGGTCGACGCGGTCGAGTACCGCGAGGTCTCGTCCGGCTTCCAGGTCGTGGCGCGGCTCGCGGGGGACGAGGTGCTGCTGGACATCCTGCCGCAGCGGCAGTCGTCGCCGCCCGGTGTGCTGCCTGGCAGTACGGCCATCGGCGTGGTCGACACCCAGCAGATCGCCACCACCGTGCGCGGGCGGCTTGGCGAATGGATCGACCTGGGCGGGACGGCGCGCGTCGCCGACGATCGTCAGTCGGTGCTGCTGGGCCGGGCCGGTGCCTCGGTGTCCGAGGAGCGCCGTGTGCTGGTGCGGGTGGAGGAGCTGCGGTGAAGGCGCCGCGAACGCCCGGCTCGCTGCCACTGCTGTAGCCTCCGACCATCGCCGATCCGTGGAGAAACCGAGATGACCCGCCACCGACTGCCTGCCGCATTCATGCGCGGCGGTACCAGCAAGGCCCTGATGGTCCACCGACAAGCCCTGCCGCCGGAGCAGGGCGACTGGGCTCCGATCTTCCTGCGTGCGATGGGCTCGCCCGACCCGCACGGCCGGCAGCTCGACGGCATGGGTGGCGGCCTGTCCTCGCTGTCCAAGGTGTGCGTGCTGTCTCGCTCGTCCAGGCCCGACGCCGACATCGACTATACGTTCGCGCAGGTGATGGTGAAGGACGCGCATGTCGACTACAGCGGCAACTGCGGCAACATGTCCTCGGCGGTCGGTCCGTTCGCGGTAGACGAGGGACTGGTCCAGGTGCCCGACGGCGAGGCCACGGTCCGCATCTACAACACCAACACCGACAAGATCATCCACGCCACCTTCCCGGTCGATGGCGGCCAGGCGGTCGAGGTCGGCGACCTGGCGATCCCTGGCGTAGGTGGGACCGGCGCACCGATCCGGCTCGACTTCCTGTCGCCCGGCGGCGCGAGCACCGGGCGACTCCTGCCCACCGGCAACGTCGTCGATCGCATCGACGTGCCCGGGCTGGGGCCGGTCGAGGTGTCGATGGTCGATGCTGCCAACGCCTGCGTGCTGGTTTCGGCGGCTGCGCTCGGCCTCACCGGCATCGAGATGCCGAACGAGCTCGAGACCGATGCAGTGGCGATGGAGCGACTGTCCGCCATCCGTCTGCAGGCATCCGTGGCGATGGGGCTGGCCCGCACGATCGATGAGGCGCGTCACCGGACGGTGGTGCCGTTCGTCGGCTTCGTCTCGCCGCCTTCGACGGCACACACCCTGGCCGGCGAGTCGATCTCCGCTGACGGCGTCGACCTGACCGCGCGCATGGTTTCCAACGGTCAGCCGCATCGGGCGCTACCGCTGACCGCATCGCTGTGCATCGCGGTGGCCGCATCGATCGAGGGCACGGTCGCCTGGCAGGCGCGGCGTCGCGACTCGACCACGGCCGCGCCGGGTGGGGCGCTGCGCATCGCGATGCCATCGGGCATCCTGACCGTGGGTGCCGAGGTCGAATGCAGGAGCGGGGCGTGGACCGCGTTGCGAGGGTCGTTCTACCGAACCGCCCGCCGGTTGTTCGAAGGATCGGTCTGCTACTGAAAGCCGAGCGCGGCCCGGGTATCCGGGCCGCCTCAGGGTTGCATGTGAGCCTCAGGTCGGGCGGAACGCTGCCAGGTCCACCGCACCGTCGAACAGCGACCGGGTGGCAGAGAGCAGGCGGCCGGAGGCCGCGTCGTCCCAGCCGCCGTAGGCCGTGTTGCCGCGGAACTTGGACTCGAGTTCCTCCCGCGACAGCGGTGCGTGCACGCCGCCCCGGATGAACGGCTGCCGCTCCTCGATCACCCGACCGTCGGCCAGCGTGAACCGCACATGGCCGGTATAGGCGCGCGGATACGGATTGTCCGGGTCGACGACGTAGCGCACCTTCGATGCGAGTGCGAGGATGCGTTCGTCGCGGACGGTGGCCGGCGTGAAGGCATCCAGCCCTGCCGCGCCGGTGATGAAGCCAACCGCGATGTTGAACGGTGCACTGAACTTGGCCCCGTACTCGGTGGCTGGCCGGTGCTTGGATGGGAGCGGTTCCCACAGCCGGTGCACGTAGCCTTCGGCCGTCTCGCACAGCACGTCGACCACGTCCTCCGCGGTGAAGCCCTCGGTGCGCGCACGACGCGCCAGGCGCAGCGCGCAGTCGATGTACGGCTGGTTCATCGTGCCGGTCGCGTAGGGCTTGAAGGTGATCGACAGCATGGTCCAGTCTGACCCGAAGCCGTCGAGCAGCGCGCCGTAGTCGCCCTCGGTGCTGTGCGCGAAGCCGTTGTACAGGCCGTGCGTGCCTTCGAAGACGGTACGCGGCGAGAAGAAGCCCTGGCGTCCGATGCGCGCGGCGCGCACCCCGCACTGCGCGGCCCATCCGGCATGCAGCCGCTTGGTCCACGATCCCTCGGCGAGGTACTCGATGATGCCGCTCGCCATGCTGCCGGCGGTACCCAGCGCATCCACCGCCTGCCGGCGGTTCAGGCCCAGCGCCACCGATACGGCGAGCGTGGCGGCCATCGTGCCGAGGATGGCCGTCGGGTGGAAGCCGGAGCGGTGGATCGCCTTCGGCACGACGCGGCTCATCCGGCACAGCGCCTCGGTACCGGCGACGACGCCGGCCAGCGCCGACTGGCCATCCCGGCCGAACCGCTCGCAGGCGGCAAGCACTGCCGGCACGATCACTGTCGCGCTATGCACCGGGCCGCCTTCGTAGGTGTCGTCGAAGTCCTCGCCGTGCGCGGCGGTGCCGTTGATCAGCGCAGCATCTTCGGCGCTGAAGCCGCCGGCGTGGCCGATCGCGGTGGCCGGTCCGCCGCCATCGACGGCTCCGGCCAGTGCCCGGATGTAGTCTGTGTCGCGCGCCGCCACGCACAGCCCGGCGACGTCGAGCAGCAGGAACTCCGCCTGCTCGCGTACCGCTTGCGGCAGCGTCTTCGGATCGATCGCCAGAGCGAGGTCGACGAGGCGTTCGGCGACGGAAACCTCGGGGAGGGCAGCGGCGGGGGCGTTCTGGCTCATCTGTGCGGTTCCGGTCAGTGGGCCGGTGCAGGGCCGGCCTGGGCGCCGATGCTACCGCGGTTCGGTACGGTCGCGTCGCCGTGCGACGGCCGGCCGGGCCTTGAGTTGCGTGCGTCGATGCCGCACCATCGGCCCGCCACTGTCGAAGGAGCATGAATGAAAATCACGCAACGCCGGGCCACGCTGCGGCCTTACGGCAGCGAAGACCGCTGCCGGCATGGGCCATCGGGTGCCCGCTGCGCGATCCGGACGCCATTCGGCCACGCCCGTTTTCCGGTCGTGCCGATTCGACGCCTGCTTGTTGACGCTGTCTGACGGAGGCACGATGGACGGATCCTACGGCGGCGGTGGTTCCTGGCAGCTGAACGTGCTGGGTGGCCCGCTGGCGACCTGCTCGGTGCGGCCGTTGACCGGATACTTCCGAACCGGATGCTGCGAAACCGCCGCGGACGACTTCGGCAGCCACACGGTCTGCGCCGAGGTGACCGCTGAGTTCCTGGACTTCTCGAAGTCGCGTGGCAACGACCTGAGCACACCGATGCCCGCGTACGGGTTCGACGGACTGAAGCCCGGTGACCGCTGGTGCCTGTGCGTCAGCCGCTGGCAGGAGGCGCTCGAGGCAGGCAGGGCGCCGCGCGTCGTGCTGGCTGCAACCCACCGCGCTGCGCTACAGGTGGTGACCCTCGAGCAACTGATGGCGCACGCGATCGACGCTTGACCGGTTCCGTCGTACACCTCGTCAACGGCGACCACGCTGCCGGGGCCCTGGCTGGCGCCGGGTTTGGGCTGTCGGCCATCGTGTGGCGTGACGTGCTGCATGACGGCCCGGTGCACGACCTCGCGCCGGACGCGCTCGCCCGCGAGCGGGCCGCGTTCGTCGCCGCTGCCGGCTGGGGTGCCCGGGAGGCCGTGCACGCCACGTTCACCGAGCGGGACCGCCGGCTGGAGGCGGCGTTCGCCACCGCTGAAGAACTCGTGCTCTGGTTTGCACCGGGCGTGCACGACCAGTTGCAGCGCATCCAGGTGCTTGCGCGGGCGGCACGCTGCACCGGGCGGCGGGCCACCCTGCACGAGGCCGCGATCGAGGCACCTGCGGCGCTGCTCGATGGCACGGCACTGCAGGCGGCGTTCGCACGTCGACGGCCGGTGGAAGGGGCGGCGCTCGCGCGCGCGCTCGAGGCATGGCTCGCGTTCACGTCGGACGACGCGTGCGATCTCGACCGCCTGCTAGACGCCGACGATGACGGTTCGCCGCTGCTCGATGCCGCGATCAAGCGCTGGCGCGAGGAGTTCCCGGCGGCAGGAAACGGCCTGGGCCGCACCGAGCGCCAGCTGCTCGAGGCGCTCGCCCGCGGGGTGTTTCGTGCACGCGATGCCTGGGTCGCGGCGTGCCGCCACGCCGAGGATCAACCGTTCCTCGCGGACCTGCCGTTTGCTTCGCTCGCCTGCCGTCTGTCGGCCTGCGCCGTGCCGCTGCTGTCCCACCCGGACCAGCGCCCGCTGGCGATGCCTGATCCCGCATCCGACGGCCGCGTGTTCTGGAACGATTCGCTCCTGGCGACGCGGGCCGGGCGCGAGCGACTGGCCGGCATCGGCGACTGGATGGCCGATGCACCGCCGCGCTGGATGGGCGGAGTACTGCTGCACGGGACGGCGGGATGGCGCTGGGATCCCGCAGTGAACCGGCTGCGCCAGGGCCCTGCGCGTTAAAATCCATCGATGCTTCGTGCAGGAGTGGAACGATGAACAGCCAACGTACCGCAGCGGCGCCGGCGCTGCCGATCCGCCTCGCCGTGTTCGACATGGCGGGCACCACCATCCAGGACACCGGCGTCGTGCCGCTGGCCTTCGACGCCGCGCTGGCCTCGCAGGGGCTGTCCGCGACGCCCGACGAACTGGTAGCAATCCGCGGTGCCAGCAAGCGCGAGGCGATCCGCCACCTGGTGCGATTGCACGCTGGTGAGTCCGACCTCGACCGGCGGTCCGAGGCCGTCTACGACGCGTTCCGCGCTGAACTGGACCGTCGCTTCCGCGGCGGTGGCGTGCGCCCGGTCGATGGTGCGGCCGAGGTGTTCGAATGGCTGCGCCGGCGGGGAGTGTCGATCGCGCTCAACACCGGCTTCGATCGGGACACGCAGGCGCTCGTGCTCGCCGCGGTTGGCTGGGACCATGGCGTGGCCGACGCGCTGGTGTGCGGTGACGATGTCGCCGTCGGCCGTCCCGCCCCGTACATGATCTTCCGTTCGATGGAACGCACCGGCACGCAGTCGGTGGCCGAGGTGCTGAACATCGGCGACACCGTGCTCGACATCCAGTCCGGCCGAAACGCCGGCTGTGGCGTGAACGTCGCGGTATGGAGTGGTGCGCATGGCCGCGACAAGCTCGAGCGCGAGCCGGGCGCCCACCTGATCGAGGACGTGTCCGGGCTGCCGGCGCTGCTCGAACGGCTCGTCAGCAGCGCAGGGTGAACGGCCGCCGCCGCTTACTGCTCGTCGCCAGCGCCGCGCTGGCAGCTGGCGGCTGCACGCGCGTCGACCGGGTCGAGGCGACGGTGCACTGGCTGGGTATCGACCACGCGTTCGGTGCCGGGCTGGTGCTCGCCTCGGCCGACGGCCGGCTGGCCACCGTCGGCTTCTTCGCCGAGCCACTGACGCTGCCCGCGCTGGAGTCGCTGCGCAGCGGCGGCTCGGTGGTGCAGGCGCTGGTGGCGCGCAAGGTGCCATGCCTGGTGCTTGAACTGCACTTCAAGGGACCGGGCCGGGCCGGGTTCGACAACCTCGAGCGCTACGCGGTGACCTTCGGCAATCTCGGCAGTTCGCCGGTGACGTTCAACCGCCAGAGCCGTGACTGGGTGAAGGACGGCAGCATCGAGCTCGCCGGCGAGGCACGCGCCGGCACGCGACTGCTCGGACGCGTGCGCCGCTCCGGCGCCACCGACATTGATGGCACCGACCGGCCTTATCGCTGGGACCTGAGCTTCGACGCCGCAGTCGCGGCCTGACGGTCCGCCGTACGGTTCAGTCCTCGCGGCGCAGCTGCGGGAACAGGATCACGTCGCGGATCGTGCTGCTGTCGGTGAGCAGCATCACCAGGCGGTCGATGCCGATGCCTTCGCCGCCGCAGGGCGGAAGCCCGTATTCCAGTGCGCGTACGTAGTCCGCGTCGTAGTGCATCGCCTCGGCGTCGCCGGACTCCTTGCGGCTCGCCTGCTGGCGGAACACCGACGCCTGCTCGTCCGGGTCGTTCAGCTCCGAGAAACCGTTGGCGATCTCGCGTCCGGCGATGAACAGCTCGAACCGCTCGGTGATCGACGGATCGGCATCGTTGCGCCGCGCGAGCGGCGACACCTCGGTCGGGTAGTCGATGATGAAGGTCGGATCGAACAGCTGCGTCTCGACGGTTGCGTCGAACAGCGACAGCTGCAGGCCGCCCAGGCCGTCGTCGGGATGGACCGATTCGCCCAGCCGCGTGAGTTCCGAGACCAGCCAGGCGCGGTCGGCAAGCTGCCCAGGTGCGTACTGCGGGGCGTACTTCGCGATCGCCTCCAGGATGGTCAGCCTGGCGAACGGCTTGCCGAAGTCGATCTCGCGGCCCTGGTAGGTGACCTTATCGCTGCCGGTCACCGCACGCGCGACCTCGGCGAACATCCGTTCGGTCAGTGCCATCAGCTCTCGGTACCCGGTGTAGGCCGAGTAGAACTCGAGCATCGTGAACTCGGGGTTGTGCCGGGTCGATATGCCCTCGTTGCGGAAGTTGCGGTTGATCTCGAACACCCGCTCGAAGCCGCCCACGACCAGCCGCTTCAGGTAAAGCTCGGGGGCGATGCGCAGGAACAGTTCCATGTCGAGCGCATTGTGGTGGGTGACGAACGGCCGCGCGTTCGCCCCGCCCGGGATCGGATGCATCATCGGCGTCTCGACCTCGAGGTAGCCGCGGTCGAGCAGAAACTGGCGCACTGCCTGCACGGTGCGCGAGCGTGCGATGAAGGTGCTGCGCGAATCCTCGTTCACCATCAGGTCCAGATAGCGCTGGCGGTAGCGCTGCTCCTGGTCGGTGAGGCCGTGGAACTTCTCGGGCAGCGGCCGAAGCGACTTGGTGAGCAGCCGGATCGTGGATACGCGCACCGTGAGTTCGTTGGTCTTGGTACGGAACAGCACGCCAGTCGCGCCGACGATGTCGCCAAGGTCGTAGTGCTTGAATGCCTCGTGCGCTTCGACCCCGGTCCCGTCGTCAGACACGTAGAGCTGGATCGTCCCGGAGCCGTCGCGCACGGTGGCGAAGCTCGCCTTGCCCATCACCCGCTTGAGCAGGATTCGCCCGGCCAGCGTGACCTCGACCGCAGCCGCATCGAGCGCCGTCTTGTCGGAGCCGGCATGGGCCGACTGCAGGTCCCCGGCGAGGTGGATGCGCTGGAAGTCGTTCGGATAGGCGGTCCCGGCGGCGCGCAGGGCCGCCAGCTTGGCGCGCCGTTCGGCGACGATGTGATCCGCGTCGGCGGCCGGGGCCGCGGGCGTGCTGGAAGCGTCGGTCATTTACACACCCTGCTTGAGGCTGGCGTTGATGAAGTCGTCGAGGTCTCCGTCGAGCACCCGCTGGGTGTCTCCGACCTCGTGGTTGGTGCGCAGGTCCTTGATGCGCGACTGGTCGAGCACGTACGAGCGGATCTGGTGGCCCCAGGCGATGTCGGTCTTGGATTCTTCCATCGCCTGCTTTTCCTCGTTGCGCTTGCGCAGCTCCAGTTCGTACAGGCGCGACTTGAGCATCGCCATCGCTTCGGCCCGGTTGCGGTGCTGCGAGCGGTCGTTCTGGCACTGCACGACGATGTTGGTCGGCAGGTGCGTGATCCGGATCGCGGAGTCGGTCTTGTTGATGTGCTGGCCTCCGGCACCAGAGGCACGGAAGGTGTCGATGCGCAGGTCGGCCGGGTTGATTGTCACCTCGATCGAGTCGTCGACCTCGGGGTAGATGAACACGCTGGCGAACGAGGTGTGCCGGCGGGCGTTGGAATCGAACGGCGACTTGCGCACCAGCCGGTGTACGCCTGCCTCGGTGCGCAGCGTGCCATAGGCGTAAGGACCAGTGACCTTGATAGACGCGCTCTTGATGCCAGCGACGTCGCCGCTGGACTCCTCGAGCAGCTCGACCTTGAACTCGCGCCGCTCGCAGAAGCGCAGGTACATGCGTTCGAGCATCTGCGCCCAGTCCTGGGCCTCGGTGCCGCCGGTCCCGGCCTGGATGTCGATGAAGCAGTTTGCCGGGTCGAGCGGATCGCTGAACATCCGCTGGAACTCCATCTGCGCAACGGCCTTCTCGATCTGCGCGATGTCGTCGGCGAGGTGCTCGAGCGTGCCGGTGTCGCCTTCGTTGCGCGCCATCTCGAACAGCTCCTGCGTGTCCGCAAGCATCCGTTCGGTGTCCTCCATTCGGGTAACCACGTCCTCGAGCTGCTTGCGCTCGCGGCCGAGCTCCTGCGCGCGCTTGGTGTCGGCCCAGACCGCGGGGTCTTCGAGGTCGCGGCTGACTTCCTTCAGGCGGGTGACCTTGGCATCGAAGTCAAAGAAACCTCCGCAGCTCGGCCGTGCGCAGGCCGAAACCGGCGAGGCTGTCGGAGAGCGAGTTCAGGCGTTCGGCTTCCATGGATGTTCCCGGGGTAAACCGACGATTATAGCTGCCCGCGCGCGGCGGCAGGGGCGGGGCGGTCCGGTCCGGTCAGTTCCAGGGCGAGTCCGCACCGGTCGCGTCACGCCAGTGTTCGATCGCCAGCTGCACGCTCTGCAGCCCCTGCCAGCTGTTCAGCTCGACCCTGTACACCGCCTCGATACGCGGTGGCAGCGGGTCCACCGAGTTGAACCGGATCGCGGCATGGCGGCCGCCGCTGCCGCGCAGCTCCAGCCGGGTATGAGCCGCACCGACCACCCGCTGGGAAGCCACCTCGAAGCGGTCGACGAACGCCGGGCGCGGGAAGCCGGGGCCCCACACCGTCTCGTCCATCGATCGAGCGAGCGTCACATCGAGCCCTGCGCCTTCGAGGCTGCCGTCGGTCTCGATCACCTGCGACAGGTCGGCCGGGGTCAGCAGGGAACGCACGACCGCCTCGAGCGCCGCGGAGAACCGCGGCAGGTCAGCCTCGTGCAGGCTCAGTCCGGCCGCGGCTGCGTGGCCGCCGAAGGCGCGCAGCAGCCCCGGCTCGCGCTTGTCCACCAGGTCGAGCGCATCGCGCAGATGGAGGCCGGCGATGGATCGTCCGGAACCCTTGAGCATGCCGCCCTCGCCGCGCGCGAAGCAGAACGCCGGGCGGTGCAGCCGGTCCTTCAGGCGCGCGGCGACGATGCCGATCACGCCCTGGTGCCAGCCCGGGTCGAACAGCGACACCGACCAGCCGTCGCCGGCGCGGTCCGGATCGATCGCGGCCAGGGCCTGCTCGCGCATCGTCGCCTCGATCTCTCGTCGCTGCCGATTCAGCTGGTCGAGCTGCTCGGCGATCGCTCCGGCCCTGGCGACATCGTCGGTGCACAGGCCTTCGATGCCGAGCGACATGTCCTGCAGTCGCCCGGCCGCGTTCAGCCGAGGCCCGGCGACGAACCCGAGGTCGTAGGTCGTGCAGCGCTCGAGCGTACGACCGGCCACCCGCAGCAGCGCCGCGATGCCGGGCACGGTACGCCCGGCGCGGATGCGCCGCAGCCCCTGCGCGACCAGGATCCGGTTGTTCGTGTCGAGTCGCACCACGTCGGCCACCGTGCCCAGCGCGACCAGGTCCAGCCACTGCGCGAGGTTCGGTCCGCCGCCGGCCGGCAATCGCCCGCGGCGGCGCAGTTCGGCGCGCAATGCGAGCATCACGTAGAACATGACGCCGACCCCGGCCAGGTGCTTGCTCGGGAAGCCGCAGCCCGGCTGGTTCGGATTCACGATCACCTCGGCCGCGGGCAGCCGGCTGCCGGGCAGGTGGTGGTCGGTAACCAGCACGCGCATGCCCAGTGCATGCGCCCGCTCGACGCCCTCGACGCTGGCGATGCCGTTGTCCACGGTGATCAGCCAGTCGGGACGACGCTGGTGGGCGAGCTCGACGATCTCGGGCGTCAGGCCGTACCCGTACTCGAATCGGTTGGGGACCAGGTATTCGACCCGCGCGCCGAACGCGCGCAGTGCACGGATGCCGACCGCGCACGCGGTGGCGCCGTCGCAGTCGTAGTCGGCGACGATCAGCAGCCGCTCGTCCCGGTCGATCGCGTCTGCCAGGGCCGCGGCGGCCGCATCCGCGCAGGACAGCTGAGCCGGCGCGAGCAGGCGTGCGAAGTCGTCGCACAGGTCGTCGGCGCCTGCCAGGCCGCGGGCGGCGAACACGCGGGCGAGCACCGGTGCGACGCCTGCGCGCTCTAGGGCGGTGCGGGCCGCCTCTGGCACCGGGCGGGTCAGCAGGTCAGGCATGTGCACGGTCGTCCGGTATGTCGAGCAGCAGGTGCAAAGGCAAGCGGCGGCGCCAGAATCGGAAGCGGTCGGCCGCGCCGATGCGTGCGGTGGCAAGGCCGGCAGCCACCGGCCAGCGCAGCAGGATCGACGAGAGGTGCCCCGTGCGCAGGGCGTTGTCGAGCGGCGCGAACCAGTCTGTCTCCATCCGGTCGAGCGTGGCCTTCCAGGCTGACGCATCGCCCGCCTGCAACGGCGGCAGCAGGCCATCCAGGCTGATCAGCCAGCGTTCGCCGGCGGCACCGGACAGCCAGGCCGGAGCGTCGACTGGCAGTTCGCGCCACGCGCAGCCGGCGAGGACGGACAGGCCAGCGAGCGTCGTCCCACCGCCGGCCACGCCATCACAGCCGGGCTGGCCGGGCGCCGGCATCTGGCCGGCGCCGTGCAGCCACAGGCCGGATGCGGTCGGCGCACCGCGCTGCTCCCGCGCACGGTTGACCGGATGCTCGTACCAGAGCATCTGAACCTCGTTGACGAAGCCCAGCCAGCGTCGGCGTCCCGCGCCGCGTGGCAGGTGGCGGTCGACATCCGCGCCGGCAGCGTCCGCCGGCGCGGTAGTCTCCAGTTCGAACGGTCGGTCGGCGCCCAAATACCAGCGTGACGGTCCGGGTGCCAGGAAGTCTGCTGCGACGTCGGAGAAGTGCGACCGCACCGAAGCGGCCAGCGCGGCCGATTCCGCGGCGTCGAGTTGCAGGTAATCGGGCGGCGCCAGCCTCAGCCCGGTGCGGCCGACCACGAAGTGCACCGGATCGGCGCGCAGCCACCAGCGCCTGCCGGGCGCGTGGCCGTCGACGGCGAGCGTGACTGGCGCGATCGGCAGGTCCGAGCCTGCCTCCGGCGATGCCGCGGTGAACCGCTGCCACAGCCAGTGCGAAGGTGCGAGCGGCAGCGTCGGCTCGCGCACGGACCGTGACAGCCAGCGCTCGAGGGTCGGCGTGTCGACCCTCGGCACCGCCTGCGTCGGCTCGCCGCCAGGGGGACACAGGCCGGGGATCAGGAGTTCCAGGTGCAAGGGTTCTTCGGACCGTGACGTTGTGCCGCAGCCGGCAGGGCGCGCGCAGTCTAGCACCCGCGACGGGTCGCGGCAGCGGCCCGTCGGCCTTGGTGCAGGGCTGCTTGTGGCACACTTCGTCGCGCCTCCAACGCCGCACCGGAAACGGATCGACTTGACTCCCTACGAGCTGTTCGTCGGCCTGCGTTACACGCGCGCCCGGCGCAGCAACCACTTCATCTCGTTCATCTCGCTGGTCTCCACGCTGGGCATGGCGCTGGGCATCGCGGTGCTGATCACCGTCGTGTCGGTGATGAACGGGTTCCAGAAGGAGGTGCGCGACCGCATCCTGGGAGTGCTCGCGCACGTCCAGATATCCGGCCTCGAGCGTGGCCTGCCCGACTGGGAGGCGGTCGCCGCCACTGCCGCGGCAAACCCCGCGGTGCGTGGCAGCGCGCCCTACGTGCTTGCCCAGGGGCTGCTCGGCAACGACCAGGTGGTGCGCGGCGCAATCATCCGCGGCATCCTGCCAGCCCGCGAGGGCCAGGTCGCCGACTTCGCCACCTACCTGCGGGCCGGTTCGATCGATGCGCTCGTGCCGGAGAGCTTCGCCACCGTGCTCGGCATCGAACTGGCGCGCGCGCTCGGCGTGGGCGTCGGCGACAAGGTGCTGCTGATCGCCCCGCAGGGGCAGGTGACTCCGGCTGGCGTCATCCCGCGCCTGAAGCAGTTCACCGTCGCCGGGATCTTCGAGGCCGGGCACTTCGAGTTCGACTCGGGCCTTGCGCTGGTCAACATCGAGGATGCGCAGAAGCTCTACCGCCTGGGCGACACCGTCACCGGTGTCCGGCTCAAGCTCGACGACATGTTCCAGGCGCCACGCGTGGCACGCGAGATCGCCCGCACGATGACCAGCGACGTCATGGTGGCCGACTGGTCGAGGCTCAATTCCGGCTGGTTCCGCGCGGTGGAGATCGAGAAGCGAATGATGTTCATCATCCTGTCGCTGATCGTCGCGGTGGCCGCCTTCAACATCGTGTCCACGCTCGTGATGGTGGTGACCGAGAAGCGTGCCGACATCGCCATCCTGCGCACGCTGGGCGCCACGCCCTCGAGCATCATGGCGGTGTTCGTGATCCAGGGTGCACTGATCGGCGTCTTCGGCACCCTGCTCGGGGTGGGTGGCGGCGTGCTGCTCGCCGCCAACGTCGATGTAGTCGTGCCGTTCATCGAGCGCACCTTCGGCGTCCAGTTCCTCGCCAAGGACGTCTACTTCATCAGCGAACTGCCATCCGAGGTGCGCCTCGCGGACGTCACCTTCGTCGCGTCGATCTCGCTGGTGCTGTCCTTCCTCGCGACGCTCTACCCGAGCTGGCGCGCGTCGCGGATCAACCCGGCCGAGGCCTTGCGCTATGAATGAGCCGGGAGCGGTAGTGCTAGGCTGCACCGGGCTCGAGAAGGTCTTCGGTGAAGGCGGTGCGCTGGGCGAGGTGCCGGTGTTGCGCGGCGTCGACCTGCAGGTGCATGCGGGCGAGCGGATCGCGATCGTCGGCAGCTCCGGCTCGGGCAAGAGCACGTTGCTGCACCTGCTCGGCGGCCTCGACGCGCCGTCCGCCGGCGAGGTGTACCTGTGCGGCGAACGGGTCGATCGGATGGGGCAGGGCGCGCTTGCCGCGCTGCGCAACCGGGCGCTGGGCTTCCTCTACCAGTTCCATCACCTGCTGCCCGAGTTCAGCGCGCTCGAGAACGTCGCGATGCCGCTGCTGATCCGCCGCACGCCACGGACGGAAGCGTTCGCCCGGGCCCGCGTGGGCCTGGAGGCGGTCGGCCTTTCCCATCGGCTGGCTCACCGGCCGGGCGAACTGTCCGGTGGCGAGCGCCAGCGGGCTGCGCTGGCGAGGGCGCTGGTGACTGAGCCGGCCTGCGTGCTCGCAGATGAGCCCACCGGCAACCTCGACCGGACGAATGCCGAGGCGATGTTCGACCTGATGCTCGAGCTCAACCGCGCCCGCGGGACCAGCCTGGTCATGGTCACCCATGACGAGCGGCTGGCGTCACGCGCGCAGCGCCAGCTCCGGCTGGAGGACGGCAGGCTGCGTGCGGCCTGAGTGGTGCGGCCGGACGGCGGGCTGGCTGGCCGCGTTCAGCAGCGCACCACGCGCAGGATGCCGACGCGCACCAGGTCGTCGTAGACGACGGCATCTTCCAGAGCGCGCCGCAGCATGAACGCGGGCGCGCTGGCCCGGGTCAGCCGTGGCAGCAGGAACCCGGCCACGATCACCAGCACGCCCGGGAACCAGTGCACCATCAGTGCGGTCCCGACGCCGGCGCCCAGCACCGCGAGCTGGACCAGCGGCAGCAGCGCACGGGCCGCGAGGTAACGGTAGGCGCCTGGCGGATCGATGTCGACCCGGATGCCGCCGTCGGCCCAGGCCTGACGGAATGCGGCATGGGTGAGGGTCACCGCGGTGCCGGTCGTGCTGGGATCGGTCCCGGCCATCAGTGGACGCACGGCTCCGGATCTAGGCTGCGCCACAGGTACCAGGTGGCGGCGGTGCGCCAGGGCTGCCACAGGCGCGACAGTCGCTCCAGCACAGGCGGCGGCAGGGGGTGCCCGCCGCCGTGGCCGGCTTCCAGTGCCCGGCGCAGGCCGAGGTCGGCCAGCGGCAGCACGTCCGGGCGGGCCAGGTTGAAGATCAGGAACATCTGGACGGTCCAGACGCCGATGCCGCGTACTGCCGTGAGTTCCTCGACGATCGCCGCGTCATTCATGCCGGACCATCCGCCCAGGCCGCCGGGCCGCGCCAGGAAATGGCGCGCAAGGTCGTGCAGGTACTCGACCTTGCGTCCGGACAGTCCGCAGGCACGCAGGCTATCGACCGGGGTGGCGAGTAGCGCAGCCGGGTCGAGCGAGGGACAGGCAAGGCCGACGCGTGCCCAGACCGACTGCGCCGCCTTCACCGACACCTGCTGACCCACGATCGAGCGGGCGAGCGTCTGGAAGGCATCGCCCCGGCTACCGAGGCGCATCGGCGGGTGTCGTGCGATCAGCTTGGAGAGGAGCGGGTCACGCGCCGCGAGGTCGACGCAGGCCGCCGTCCACCAGCGCGGCCGCCGATCGGCCGGGGCTGGCATTCCCGACGCTCAGGCCGCGCCGTGCCGGCCGCGGGCACGGCGCCGCCAGGCCAGCACGACATACAGGCGCCAGGCGCCGCGTACCGCGAAGTAACCTGTCACGGCCATGAAGAGGCCGAGCAGCAGGAGGCCGAGCGCGAGCGGCTTGCCCATGCCGGTGAACCAGTCCCAGAGCGCAGGCAGCATGTCGAGCCAGCCGTCGTTCTGCAGCGGTTGCGGCTGGGGTACGTCGGCGGCCGTACCCAGCCCCATGGCCAGGCTGCCGATGTTGTAGGCGGCGATGTAGATCGGAACGATGGTGAGCGGGTTGGTCCAGAACGTGCCCAGGACCATCGCCGGCAGGTTCACCCTGAACAGGATCGCCAGCGCTGCGCCGGTGAAGATCTGCAGCGGACCCGGTATCAAGCCGGTGAACAATCCGATCGCAACCCCGCCTGCCACCGAGCGACGGTGCAGGTGCCAGAGGTTATGGTGGGTGAGCAATGAACCGAACTTCGCGAGGAAGCGATTCTCGATGATGCTCGAATGGCTCGGCAGGTATTTCCTGAAGAATTTTCTCGGCACGACGAAAGCCTGCCACGCATGAGACGGCGGACTGTAACCCAAGCGCAAGGCCCGTGCCACCGGGTGCGCAACGCCAGGTGAGTCCGGTCCTGCCGGCACTCGGGTGGCTTGCCGGAACCCTGTGGCTGCAACTGCAGCCGCGCTTGCCGTCCACTGGCGCGCTGACCGTCGCGGCGACGCTGGCGGCGGCCGGTTTCGTCATCGCCGCCGTCGTGCACGGATCCCGCGCGAGGGGCGCTGCCGTGCTGCTGGCGGCGGTGCTGGCGAGCGTCGCCTGGAGCGGCTATCTCGCCACGGTCCGGATGGCCGATGCGCTTCCGGTGGAATGGGAGCGTCGGGACGTCGAGGTGGTCGGCGTGGTCGCGGAACTGGTCCAGCGCACCGAGCGCGGCGTGCGTTTTGCCTTCGAGGTCGAGCAGGTGCTGACCCCGGACGCCCCGATCCCGCGCCGCGTGCTGCTGTCGTGGTTCGGTGCCCGCTCGGCGCGCGCGCCGGCGCCGGACGACGAAGACCCTGGCGCGCGGCCGGCGGTGACCGCGCCGGTGGCCGGGGAACGCTGGCACCTCGTGGTCCGCCTGCGTCGACCCCATGCCAGCGTGAACCCTCATGGCTTCGACATCGAGGCATGGCTGCTCGAGCGCAACCTGCGCGCCACCGGGCACGTGCGGCGCGGGGTGCGCCGGATCGACCCGGTCGTGCACCGGCCCGGCTACTGGGTCGAACGGGCGCGCGAGGCGATCCGGGCGCGCTTCGAACGTACGTTGCCCGAGGCGACCTACGTCGGCGTGCTTTCGGCGCTCGCGATCGGCGACCAGCAGGCGATCCCGGCCGCGCAATGGGAACTGTTCAATCGCACCGGGATCGGCCACCTCATGAGTATCTCCGGCCTGCACGTGACGATGGTCGCCGCGCTGGCCTTCTGGCTGGTCGACGCCGGGTGGCGGCACCGCGCCGCGCTGGTGCGCCGGCTGCCTGCGCGCAAGGCGGCCATCCTGGCCGGGCTTACGGCCGCCTTCGGTTATGCGATGCTCGCCGGCTTCTCGGTGCCGACCCGGCGTACCGTGTTCATGCTCGCGGTGATCGCCATCGCGCTCTGGCGGGCGCGTCGGGCGCGCGCGGCCGAGGTGCTTGCAGGCGCGCTGCTGCTGGTGCTGGTGCTCGATCCGTGGGCCGTCCTTGCCACCGGATTCTGGCTGTCGTTTGGCGCAGTGGCTCTGCTGATGACCGTGTCGGCCGGCGTCATCGGACGGCCGGTCGCGCCGGGTGGTTGCCGCCCCTGCGCGACCGTGCTCCAGTGGGGGCGTGTCCAGTGGGCGATCACGATCGGCATGGTGCCAGCGACGCTGGCGCTGTTCTCCCAGGTCTCGCTGGTGTCGCCGATCGCCAACGCGATCGCGATCCCGGTCATCGGATCGGTGGTGGTGCCGATGGCGGTGGTCGCCGCGCTGCTGCCGGTACCGGGGCTGCTCCAGCTGGCGCACCTGCTGACCGAGGTAACGCTGGTGCCGATCGCCTGGCTTGGCGCCCTGTCCTGGGCGGTATGGACGCAGCCGTCGCCGTCGCTTCCGGCGAGCCTGCTCGCGCTGGCCGGCATCGCCTGGTGGCGGATGCCCGTCGGCTGGCCGGCACGGTGGCTCGGGCTCGCCACGTTGCTGCCGGTGCTGATGGCTCGTCCGACGCCAGTGGCGCCGGGCACCGCCGAGGCCACGCTGCTCGACGTCGGCCATGGTCTTGCGCTGGTGGTGCGTACCGAGAGGCATGTGCTGCTGTACGACACCGGGCCTGCCTGGAACAGCCAGGCGGATGCCGGCTCGCGCATCGTGTTGCCCTACCTGCGCGGGGAAGGGCTTGGGCGGCTTGATGCGCTGGTGGTCTCGCACGACGACATCGACCATTCCGGCGGCGCACGCTCGGTGGTACGCGCGTTGCCGGTGGCCGATTTCCTGTCCTCGCTGCCGGCGGGTCACCCGGCGCGCCTTGCCGCGCGCGTCCATCGCCCCTGCGTACATGGCCAGGCATGGACCTGGGACGGCGTGCAGTTCCGCATCCTGCATCCGCCCGGCGGCGAAGGTACGGCCGGGCGGGCCGACAACGAGCGCAGCTGTGTCCTGCAGGTGGAGGCAGGCGGGCAACGACTGCTTGCCACCGCCGACATCGGCGCGGCGAGCGAGGCGCGGCTGCTTCGGTCGTTGCGCGACGGCAGCATCGAAACGCTGCAGGCCGACGTGCTGGTCGTGCCGCACCACGGTTCGCACGGGTCGTCCACGCCCGCCTTCGTCGATGCGGTCGCACCCCGGCTGGCGCTGCTGCCGGTCGGCTACCGCAACCGGTTCGGCCATCCCCGCCCCGAGGTGGTCGAGCGCTACCGGGCGGCGGCGGCCCAGGTGCTGCGCACCGACCAGGCCGGCGCTGTCCGGCTCACCCTCGGGGCGGGCGACTGGCAGCTGCGGCAGGAGCGCGCGCACGACCGGCGATACTGGCGCAACGTGCATTCGGATCCCCTGCCCGCCGTGCCAGTCGCTGCAGCCAGCGCCGCCGCGCCACGCGCAGGGCGGTAGACTGGCGCCTGCCGCTCCTGAAGACGTCCGTTCAGGAGACGCTTCGATGCCCCATGTACCGGTGATCCCGCCCGGTTCCGCACCGCCGCTGGCGCCGTACTCGCCGGGGTTACGGGTCGATTCGGTGCGCCGGGTCCTGCCGGTCTCCGGGATGCTCGCACTCGATGCATCGGGCGCGATCGTCGGCCAGTGCGAGGTGCGTGCGTCCGCGCGCACCTCGTGAAGCCGGAGTTCCTGGTCGAGGTGGGGCCACCGCCTACCTGCCCGGATGGGGCCCGCGATGAAGCTGTCGTTCCGGCGCCCTGCCTTCATCGCGCCCCGCTCGCGGTGCCAGCGCAGTACATGCCTGGCCGACCGGTCGAAAGGGGCTCGGCTGGTCGCCGACGCGAAGATCCGGGTCGAGTAGCGGAGGTGGCGGCTCAGAATCCCAGCGCGATCCCGGGTCTGGCGGCCGAGAGCACGCGCCGGAAGTCCCGCTGGATCCGCTCGAGCGCGGCGGCATCGTCCGCCTCGAAGCGCAGCACGATCACCGGTGTGGTGTTCGACGCGCGCGCGAGGCCGAAGCCGTCCGCGTACTCGACGCGCAGGCCGTCGAGGGTGATGACCTCGCGAGCGCCCTCGAAGGTCGCCGAGCCCTGCAGCCCCGCGATCAGCGCGTGGTTCTCGCCTTCGGCGAGCTGGATGTTGAGTTCGGGCGTACTGACCGCATCGGGCAGCGCGTCCAGTGTTGCCGAGGGGTCGGCACTGCGCGACAGGATCTCGAGCAGGCGGGCACCCGCGTACAGGCCGTCGTCGAAGCCGTACCAGCGTTCCTTGAAGAACACGTGCCCACTCATCTCGCCGGCAAGCAGGGCACCGGTCTCCTTCATGCGCGCCTTGATGAACGAATGGCCGGTCTTGGACATCACCGGCACGCCCTGGCGTGCGGTGATCCACGGCGCGAGGTTCCGGGTGGACTTGACGTCGTAGATGATCTGCGCTCCGGGGTTGCGGGACAGTACGTCCTCGGCGAACATCATCAGCTGTCGGTCGGGGTAGATGATGTGGCCGTCGCGCGTGACCACGCCCAGGCGGTCGCCATCGCCGTCGAAGGCGAGGCCCAGCTCGGCGTCCCCTCTCGCCAGCGCCGCGATCAGGTCCTGCAGGTTCTTCGGCTGGGACGGATCGGGATGGTGGTTCGGGAAGTTGCCGTCGACCTCGCAGAACAGTTCCTCCACCGTGCAGCCCAGGCGCCGGTAGAGCTCGGGCGCGAAGGCTCCGGCTACGCCATTGCCGCAATCGACCACGATCTTCATCGGTCGCGCCAGCTTCACGTCGGACACGATGCGCGCAAGGTAGGCCTCGCCGACTTCCGCCGTGCGATAGCCGCCGTCGCCGCTGGCCAGATCCCCATCGACGATGCGCGCGCGCAGCTTCTGGATGTCCTCGCCGGCAAGCGTGGTGCCGGCCAGCAGCATCTTGAGCCCGTTGTAGTCCGGCGGATTGTGGCTGCCGGTGACCATCACGCCGGAGCCGCCCGCCTGCTCCCAGGCCGCGTAGTAGACCATCGGCGTGGCCACCCGCCCGACGTCGATCACGTCCGCGCCGGCCGCCCGCAGGCCGCGTGCCAGTGCGTCGGAGAGCTTCGGCCCGGACAGTCGGCCATCGCGCCCGATCGCCACCGTGGGCACGCCGCGCGCGAGGGCTTCGGACCCGATCGCGCGGCCGATCTGCTCCACCGCTTCCACGGTGAGCGTGCGATCGACGATGCCGCGGATATCGTAGGCCTTGAAGATCTCGGCGGCCGGGGCGGGGTGCGGGGAAGGGGGCATGCTGAAGCGTCCTTGAGTGCGGGCGATGGCCCGTGGCTGGGCGGCTGGCGCCGCGATTAGAGCCGGCGCCGCGCCAGGGTGTCAAACAACAGGTTCACGCGCCGCCCGATGCATGTTCGCCATCGGCCACGCCCAGGAAATGGGCGACGCGCCTCGCGAGCCAACTGGCGTTGCCGGGCGGTGGACCGGCAACGAAGCCGACATGGCCACCCGAGGCGGGATAGTCGAGCGTCACGGTTGGCGATACCTCGCTCCGCCCCGGCAGGGCAGAGCGCGGCAGGAACGGGTCGTCCAGCGCATTGACCAGCAGCGAGCGCACGGCGACCGCAGGCAGTTGCGGCTTGCAACTCGCGCGCGCCCAGTAGTCGTCGACGCTGCGATAGCCGTGGAGGGGAGCAGTGAACACGTCGTCGAACGCACGCATGGTTCGTGCCCGGCGCAGCGCCTGCGCGTCGAACAGCCCCGGTTGGCGTTCCAGCTTCTGCAGCGCCTTCACCTTCAGCGTCTGGAGGAAATGCAGGGCATACGCGCGGGCGAAACCGTGCTCCAGCGCGGTCCCGGCCGCCGCCAGGTCGACCGGCGCGCAAACGGAGACCGCTGAATCGACCAGAGGTGCAGCCTCGCCGCCGCGCTCGCCCAGCCACTTCATCAGGACGTTCCCGCCCAGCGAGACCCCGACCGCATGCACCGGCGCGCCAGCCGCTCGCGCCGAGAAGCGGCGAAGGATCCAGTCGACCTCGGCCGTGTCGCCCGAGTGGTAGGCGCGCGGCAGCCGGTTCGGCTCGCCGCTGCAGCCGCGGAAGTGCGGTACCGCCCCGTTCCAGCCCAGTCGGCAGGCGAGGGCCATCAGCGTGCGGGCGTAGTGGCTGTCCGAACTGCCCTCCAGCCCGTGGAAAACGACCAGCCATGGAGCGTCCGGCGCGTCAGCCCCCGCCGGGACGAGGTCGACGTCGATGAAGTCGCCGTCCGGTGCATTCCAGCGCTCTCGACGGTAGGCGACCGGGGGGCGCGGACAGAAGCGTGACGCATAGATGGTCTGCGCGTGCGCACCCCGCAGCCAGTGCGGGGCGACGAAGGCCGGCGGCGTGCCGGGGCCCGGAGCACTCAATGCAGGATCGGCGGCGGCAGGTCGGCGTCGGAGGGATCCGCCACCTGGGCGTGTTCCGGCGCGGGCGATGCATGGTGCAATTGCAGTCGCCAGCCGCGCTGCGTCCGGATGTACACGTTGGTGGCCACCACCGGGACCCGCCCACGGACCTCGCCCGGCGCCGATACCGTCTCGTGCAGGGTGTGGATGGCGGTCTGCAGGGTCGCGGTGACCAGCGGTTGCGTGACCCGCAGGCGCAGCCGCGGACCACCGGCGAAGATCCTGCGCCAGGATTCGCGCACCGCCTCGATGCCGGCCAGCCGCGGCCCGCCGGGGTGCACGCAGATGATGTCGTCCTCTTCCGCCCAGACCGCCATCATCGCGGCCAGGTCGGCGGCCTCGAAGGCACGGTAGAACGCGATCTCGCAATCGCGGGAACTGCCGAAGATCAGGGTGTTCATGGCCGGATCGATGGGGAAGGAGAATCGTGCAGGCTGCCGATCGTATCCAGTACCCGTTCGGGTGTCAGTTGCCGCATGCAGTTGAAGTGGCCGAGAGGGCATTCCCGCTTGAAGCAGGGGCTGCACGGCAGGCCGAGGCTCACCACCCGGGCATAGGGCGACAGCGGCGGTGTGAAGCCCGGGCTGCTAGATCCGTACAGGGCGACGAGCGGGCGGTCCAGCGCCGCCGCGACATGCATCAGGCCGGAATCATTACTGACCACCAGCGCGGCGAGCGACATCAGGTCGATCGCCTCGGCCAGCGTGGTCCGGCCGGCGAGGTCGACCGGGGCAGGTCGGGCGCGGGCGCTGCACATTGCGCGGATCTCGGCCGTCACTGACTGGTCCTTCGCGGAGCCGAACAGCCATACCTGGCTGCCGTCAGCCAGAAGCCGTTCGGCGAGCGTGGCGAACTGGCTGGGGGGCCACCGCTTGGCCGGCCCGTACTCCGCGCCCGGACAGAGCGCGGCCACCGGGCGGCCGAGTTCGAGACCCAGGCGGGCGAGAACAGCCGCACGCGCGGCGGGATCGACCTGCAGCACCGGTCGCGTCAGCGCGGGCAGCGGCTCGCCGTCGGCGAGCGCGAGGGAGGCGAAGCGTTCTGCCATCGTCGGCAGGCGCATCGGGTCGAGCCGGCGGGCGTCGGTGAGCAGCCAGTGCCGCCATTCGCCGACGTAGCCGATGCGCGACGGGATGCCGGCGAACCAGGGTACCAGTGCCGACTTGAACGAATTGGGCAGTACCCATGCGCGCGAATGGCCGCGCTCCCTGATCGATCGGGCTACCGCCCTGCGGGCGCCCAGTCCCAGCTGCCCGTGCCGGAACGGGGCCTCGATCACGTCGCGTACGCCGGGCAGGCGAGCCGCCAGACCTGCCGTCCACGGGGGCGCCAGCAGGTCAATCGCCAATGTCGGCTCGCGCTGCCGGATCAGCGCGAGCATCGGCTCGGCGAGGATGGTGTCCCCGACCCAGGCCGGAGCGACGACCAGCGCGCTCGGGGTCATGCCGTACCCGACGCGCGACCGGCCGGGCTCAATGCCCGTGCGACACCGGCCCGCCCTGAAGCCGGTAGCGGGTGCCGCAGTACGGACAGAGTTCCTCGCCGCTCGTGGCAATCGGCAGGAACACGCGGGGGTGCGCGTTCCAGAGCAGCATCGATGGCATCGGGCAGTGCAGCGGCAGGTCGGCTGCAGTCACCTCGACCAACCGTTCCCGGTTGGGCGAGCCGCTTTCGGCGGTGGGTTGGTTACGGTTCGACATGTGCAGAGCCCTGCGGAAGCGGCGATCAGACCGGGGTCAGCCACTCGAGGCGTCGCGGCACCCGGCCGTGCACGCAGTCGAAGTAGAGGGACTGGATCTTCTGCGTGATCGGGCCGCGCGCGCCGCTGCCGATGCGGCGGTTGTCGAGTTCGCGGATCGGCGTGACCTCGGCCGCGGTGCCGGTGAAGAAGGCCTCGTCGGCGATGTATACGTCGTCGCGGGTGAGCCGCCGGGCCACCACCGGGATGCCGAGCTCGCCGGCGAGCTGGATCACTGCGTCCCGGGTGATGCCGATCAGCGCCGAGGTCAGTTCGGGCTCGTACAGCGTACCGTTCTTCACGATGAACACATTCTCGCCCGAGCCTTCGGCGACGAATCCGTCGACGTCGAGGAGCATCGCCTCGTCATAGCCGTCGGCGGTAGCCTCGAGGTTGGCCAGGATGGAGTTGGCGTAGGTGGCTGCGAATTTCGCCCTCGCCATGGTCACGTTCACGTGGTGGCGTGCGAACGACGAGGTCTTCACCCGGATGCCTTTTTCGAGGCCCTCGGGGCCGAGGTAGGCGCCCCAGGGCCAGGCGGCGATCGCCACGTGCACGCTCGCACCCTTCGGCGACACGCCCATCTTTTCCGAGCCGTAGAAGGCGATCGGACGGACGTAGCAGGACTCGAGCTGGTTTTCGCGCACGACCTGCTTGCAGGCTTCCGCGAGCTGTTCCCGGCTGTAGGGCAACTCCATCTGGTAGATGTGGGCGGAATTGGACATCCGCTCCATGTGTTCCTGCAGCCGGAAGATGGCGGTGCCCTTGTCCGTCTTGTAGGCACGGATGCCCTCGAACACGGCCAGGCCGTAGTGCAGCGAGTGGGTCAGGACGTGGACGTTGGCCTCGCGCCAGGGCACGAGCTTCCCATCGAACCAGATCACTCCATCACGGTCGGACATCGACATGGACATTCCCTCGCATTCCTTCAGGTTCGGAAGACATTCACATGGGCACCGGCGCTCCAGGGGGCCGGGCGGCCCTTGCCGGGCCGCCGATGCCGCGCCAGGTCGCGCGCAGCCGGTCGTGGATTGTAGCGGAACTGCCGGCCCGGACACGCCGCCGGGTGCGCCGGCCGTCCGGGCGAGACGCGTGCCGCGCGCTGCCGCGAGGCTTGCCGCCCTTTCGCGCTGGTGGAACCATCGCGGCCTGGCCGAGCGATGCACCTCCGGACCCTGCGTGTCCGCCTGGCCGGTGCCAGCGGTGCATGGCATTGGCAAGCAGCGGACTGCAGGGCTGCGCGGGATGGGCCACAGTGCGTACTGCACCACCGACACCGAGGACGCCATGTGCGAAGCCGAGTTCCACGAACACGCCGCTGGCCTGCCCGGACCGTCGTCCGGGGGGCGCGGTGCGGGCAGCCCCGGGGAGTGCATCCGGCATTCGGTGCGGACGTGCGGCCTGGGCCAGGTACTGGTGGCCGCGACCGGCCGTGGGGTCTGCGTGGTCGAGTTCGGCGACGGTCCCGACCGCCTGGAGGCGTCGCTGCGCCGACGATTCCCCCATGCCGCGTTCGTGGCGCCTGACGTGCCCTTCGATCGCTGGCTCGGTCAGGTGCTCGCCGGGATTGCGCTGCCACGTTCCGTGTTCGACCTGCCGCTGGACATCCGCGGGACGGTGTTCCAGCAGACCGTGTGGCAGGCGCTGCGGGCGATACCGCCCGGCAGCACGACCACGTACGGCGATCTTGCCGCGCGGATCGGCCGGCCTGGTGCCGCACGCGCGGTCGCGCGCGCCTGCGCGAGTAACGAACTGGCCCTGGTCGTGCCCTGCCACCGTGTGGTGCGCGGCGACGGTCACCTCGGCGGCTATCGCTGGGGTATCGAACGCAAGCAGCGCCTGCTCGAGCTCGAACGCGGCGACCACTGAGCCAGTGTTCACCGCTGCGGGTCAGCGCGGGCCGAGCACTGCCTGCCAGAGTGCATCGATCGCCTCCGCATGCCGCTGCAGGTCATCGACTGGCGCCTGGGCCGGGTCCCTGCCAGCCAGCTGCAGTGCGTGCTGCGCGCGGCGCAATTCCCGGTAGGCGCCCTGGGCCGCGGTCGCCAGCGCCGGGTCGACCAGCCCGTGCGTGGCTGCCACCTGCAGCAACGCGATGTTGCCGACGTTGCCGGTCAGTGCCGGCACCCGCTGCGCATGGGCGAGCACCAGGAATTGCACGATGAATTCGAGGTCTGCCAGTCCGCCGATGCCCTGCTTGATGTCGAGGGTACCCTCCGGGCGAGGTGCGCGCTTCGCTTCGCGCATGCGGCGCCGCATGTCCCGGATCTCGGCGCGGAGGGCCTCGTGCACGCGTGGCTGCCGCAGGATCTCGATGCGCAGGTGCTCGAAGCGTTCGCCCAGTGAAGCATCGCCTGCGACGAAGCGGGCGCGGGTGAGCGCCTGGTGCTCCCACACCCAGGCCTTCTCCCGCTGGTACTGTTCGAATGCGCTGAACGAAGGCGCCAGCAGGCCGGCCTCACCATCCGGACGCAGGCGCAGGTCGGTCTGGTACAGCACGCCGGCCGAGGTCATCGATGTCAGCCAGGAGTTCAGCCGCAGCGCCAGCCGCGCATGGCGTTCCGGTGCCACCGGCTCGCCGCCGCCGGGATCGGGCGCGTCATCGAACACGAAGGCGAGATCGAGGTCGCTGCCGTAGCCCATCTCCTTGCCGCCCAGCTTGCCGTAGCCGATGATGCCGAAGCGCGGGGCAGGAACCGTCGTGTCGCCTGCGTTCAGGTGCACCCAGCAGCGCTGCAGGGCCTCGGCGAGCACCACGTCGGCCAGTTCACTGAGGCGGTCGGACACGACCTCGAGCTGCAGGTCGCCGGCGAGGTCCTGCGCGACGATGCGGAACAGCTGGGCATGCTTGAAGTGGCGCAGCAGGTCGAGCTGTCGCTCGACGTTCTCGCCGCTCGCGTCGAGGTGGTCGCGCAGTTCCGCGACCAGCCGCGGCCAGGACGGCGGCGCATGCAGCGTGCGCGCATCGATGAGTTCGTCGAGGAGGATCGGATGCCGGGCGAGGTAGTCGCTGGCCCACGGGCTTGCCGAGGCCAGGGCTGCCATGCGCTGCAGGACCGGGGGATACTCGACCAGCAGCGCGAGGTAGGACTCCCGGCGACCGATGCTCACCACCACGTCGAGCAGGCGCGCGATCGCCGCGTCCGGATCGGGCAGCGCCGCCGCGACTTCCAGGGCGCGCGGGATCAGTTGCGACAGTCGGGCCTGGCCGCTCGCTGCCATCCGCTTGACGCGGGCGCTCGAGCGCAGGTCGGCGAGCCGGCCGGCGAGCCGTTCCGGCTCCCGATAGCCGAGGCCTGCAAGCGTCGCCCCCGCCTCGGTCGGTTCGAGGTCGTCCTGCCACAGGGCCGAGAGCGGATGCTCTGCCTCGCCGCCGGAGGATATCGCGCATACCTGCTCGAACACCGCTGCGACCGAGGCACGCAGTGCGTCCAGAGCCGCCTCGAACGCGGTCCAGTCAGGGTGGCCCATCGCGTGCGCGATGCGCTGGCGGTCCTCGTCGGACCCGGGCAGCGCATGGGTCTGCGCATCGTCGAGGTACTGCAGGCGGTGTTCGAGCCGGCGCAGCACGTCGTAGCCGCGCTCCAGTTCCTCGACCACCGTTGCCTCGAGGATCGAACGCATGCGCAGCGCATCGAGCACCTGCAGCGTCGGCCGCGCACGCAGGGCGAGGTCACGCCCGCCGCGGATGAGCTGGAACACCTGGGCCACGAACTCGATCTGGCGGATGCCGCCGGCCCCGAGCTTGATGTTGCCGAGCATGTCGCGGCGCTTCACCTCGCGCCGGATCTGGCCGGACAGTTCGCGCATCGAAGCGATCGCGCTGAAGTCGAGGTGGCGCCGGAACACGAACGGCTGCACCGTGCCGGCCAGTGCGGCCTCGAAACCTGGCGCGCCGGGGGCGTCCTCGGCCACCGGCGTGCGCCCGACGATCCGGCCCTTGATCCAGGCATACCGTTCCCACTCACGGCCCTGCGTGATGAAGTACTCCTCTAGCATCGCCAGGCTGCACGCGAGCGGGCCGCTGTCCCCGTACGGGCGCAGCCGCATGTCGACGCGGAACACGAAGCCCTCGCCGGTGGGCTCGTTGAGCAGTGCGATGATCCGCCGTCCGCAGCGCACGAACCATTCGTGGTTGCTGATCGAGCGTGCTCCGCCGCGGGTCTCGCCCTCCTCGGGGTAGACGAACACCAGGTCGATGTCCGAGGAAACGTTCAGCTCGCCGCCGCCCAGCTTGCCCATGCCGACCACCAACAGAGGCTGCAGCCGCCCGGAGTCCTCGCCGATCGGGTCGCCAAACACAGGCCGCAGTTCCGCGCTCGCGCCGGCGCAGGCGGCCGCGATCGTTTCCTCGGCGAGTTCCGTCATCGTCGCCATCACTTCCTGCAGCGAGGCGCGGCCCGAAAGGTCGCGCCCGATCAGCGCGAGCAGGCAGTCGCGGCGCAGCCGGCGCAGGCGCACCGCGAGGTCGTCCGCCGGCGACGGTCCGTCGGTTGCCGCGGTCGGCTGCAGGGCTGCTTTCATCCGTTCCCGGGTGAACGGCGCGGCGGCCAGCGCATCGAAGGAGGCCCGGTCGGTCAGGCCGGCCGCGGCCAGCCTGCCCACGTGGCGGCTGTGCGCGAGCGCCGCGTCGAAGGGCGCGATGACGGAGGTCACCTCCGACCGCCCGTGCAACCTGCCATCGCTCGCGTCAGCCGGCACGGCGGCGAAACGCCGTCGTCGATGGCAGTACACTCGCAATCATTGATCTGCAGCACGCTTCGACCTGTCCGATCCCGTCACGCCGGCCCTCAGTTCTCCCGCCAGCACGCCAGTCTAGCGCAACGCCATTGAACGATCCCGTCCCCCGTCCCGCAACGCCGCTTCGGCGCCTGCCGCGCCTGCGTCCGTTGCGCCTGCTGGGCCGGATGTCGCTGCTGACCTACCGTCTGCTGATGGTGCTGGTTCTGCTGGTCGGCTTCGCCACGGCCGCGGTGGTGCTGTCGCTGCGCTACTACGTGCTGCCCGGCATCGACCAGCACCGCGAGCGGATCGCCGTGCTGATCAGCGAGGCGAGCGGGCAGAAGGTGACCATCGGCGGGATTTCAGCCCACTGGAATGGCCTGCGGCCGCACCTTTCGATGTCCGCGGTGGTCGTGCACGACTCGGCTGGGCGCCCGGCGCTCGAACTGCAGCGCGTCGAGACGACACTGTCGTGGCGGTCTATGCTGGTCGGCAGCGCGCGTACGCGCATGCTCGAGATCGTCGGGCCCAGCCTGACCATCCGCCGCGATGCGCAGGGCAGGCTGTCGGTGGCCGGGCTCCCGGTGGCCGGGGACGACGACAGCGGGGGATTCGGGCGCTGGGTCCTGGCGCAGCGCGGGATCGTCGTGCGCGATGCGGCTGTGGTGTGGATCGACGAGGCGCGGGGCGCACCGGAGCTGTGGCTCCGGCAGGCCAACCTCCGGCTGGAGTCGAGTGGCCGGCGACACCGGCTGGGCATCACCGCCGTGCCGCCCGATGGCCTTGCGGCACCCCTCGACGTTCGCGCTGAATGGCGTGACAACGACCTGTCCCGCCTGTCCGAATGGGACGGGCGGGTGTTCGTCGAGCTGCGCGACACCAGCCTGTCGGGCTGGGAGGCCTGGGTAGACCTGCCGGGGGGCGTGGAACGCGGCACCGGGGCGGTGCGGCTCTGGGCCGAGATGCAGGCCGGGCGCCTCACCTCGCTGACCACCGACCTCGAACTGACCTCGGTCCGGGCACGTCTCGCGCCGGGTCTGGACGAACTGGCCTTCGACGCGATGAGCGGTCGGCTCGCCTGGCGGCAGCTGCCGGACGGCTTCGAACTCGCGGCCAATGGTCTGTCGCTCGCCCAGGCCGGGAATGCACCGGCGCCGCCGACGGTTGCCCGCCTGCGCTGGCACGACCCGGCCGCGAAGCCGCCCGCCGCCGGGCTGCTGCCCGGGGCGATCGGCGGTCTCGGCGGCCGCGTCCCGCGCAGCGAACTCAGCGCGAGCAGCCTCGAGCTGGCCCCGTGGGTCGCGCTCGCCAGCCAGTTGCCGCTCGACCCTGAGGTCCGCGAGTGGCTGCGGGAACTGGCGCCGCGCGGCCAGTTGTCCGACGTGTCGATCGCCTGGGAAGGCAGCCTGCCGGCGCCCACTGCGTGGCAGGTCCGCGGCCGCTTCGACCGGCTGGGGGTCCAGTCGCGGGGTAACCTGCCGGGCATCGAGGGCGTTTCCGGATCGATCGAGGGCAGCGAGCGCGCGGGCGTGCTGCGCCTGGACTCGCGCGACCTTCGGTTCGAACTGGCGTCGGTGTTCACGCGGCCATTGGCGTTCGACACCTTCGCAGGGCAGGCGTCCTGGAGTGGGCAGGGTAGCCGGCTTGCGATCCAGCTGGCCGGGGTCTCCTTCGCCAATGCCGACCTCGCCGGCACCCTGTCCGGCGAGTACCGTCCGGCTGCCTCCCGGTACGGTTACGCGGACCTGACCGGGATGCTCAGCCGGGCCCAGGCCACTGCCGTGGCGCGTTACCTCCCGCTGGCCGTCAGCGAGGACACCCGGAGCTGGCTCGCACGTGCACTGCTGGCCGGCCGTGCGACCGACGTCCGGCTGCGCCTGAGGGGCGACCTGGAAGCCTTCCCGTTTTCCGAACCCGGACGCGAGCGCAACGGGCAGTTCCTGGTCACGGTCAAGGCGCAGGGCGTGGACCTCGACTATGCGCCCGGGTGGCCCCGGATCACCGGCATCGACGGTGAGGTGATTTTCCGTGGCCAGCGCATGGAGATCGTGCCCAGGAGCGCGACGCTCGCCGGGGTGAGGCTGCAGCGGGTTCGGGCCATGGCTCCTGACATCGTGCACCACGACGAGATCCTCGAGGTTACTGGCGAGGCGGAATCGGCGACCGCAGATTTCCTTCGGTTCATCGGTCAGAGTCCGGTCGACGGCATGCTCGACGGCGCGACCGGCGCAATGGAAGCTCAGGGCCGGGGTCGGCTCGCGATCAGGCTCGTGCTGCCCCTGCGGCACCTGGTTGACAGCACCGTCGCCGGGAGTTTCCAGTTCTTCAACAACCGGCTGGTGATCGACCGTGACATGCCGGTGCTGGAGTCGGTCAGCGGGCGCCTCGACTTCACCGAGAGCGGTATCCGGGTCAACGGCGCGACGGCACAGGTCCTGGGCGGGCCGGCGGTGATCAACGTCGCCTCCCAGCGCGACGGTTCGGTGCGGATCGGGGTGGCTGGCCGGGCCACGGCGGAACTGCTGCGCAAGGATCTTCCCGCCGTGATCGGCCAGGCGTTGCGCGGTGCAGCCGATTGGCGTGCCACCGTGAACTACCGGCGCAAGCTCGGCGACGTCGTGATCGAGTCCACGCTCGCCGGCCTGTCGCTCGACCTGCCACCGCCGTTCGGCAAGGCCGCGAGCGACGTGATGCCGCTGCGCATCGAACAGGTCACCGGCGTCGAACGCGACCGCATCGGCCTCACCCTGGGTAACGTCCTGTCCGCGCAGGTATTGCGCCGGCTCGACGCAGGGCAGGCGACGGTCGAGCGCGCCTCGCTGGTGCTCGGTGGCGGCACCGCGCCGGTTCCGGAACGGCGGGGTTTGTCGGTCAGCGGCACGCTCAGACAGGCGAGCCTGGACAGCTGGCGGCCGTTGCTGGCCGCGCTGGGTGGTCCGCCCGGCACCAGGGGTGGGACTGATCTGGCCGACATCGACCTGCGCATCGGCGAGGTCGACGCGGTCGGGCGGCGGTTCCACGATGTCGTGCTGAGGACGGGCGCGCAGGCGGGAGGCTGGTCCGGCACGATCGCGTCGAAGGAAGTGTCGGGCGATCTGAGCTGGCGCTCCCAGGGGCGTGGCCGGCTGGTGGCGCGGCTGCGCCAGGTCAACCTGCCGCCGGCGCAGGCGACGCAGGCAGCGCTGCAGCAGTCGAAGTTCGACGACGCCGAACTGCCGGCGCTCGACGTGACGGTGGACAGTTTCCTGCTGGCCGACCGTGCACTCGGTCGGCTGGAACTGGCTGCGCAGCCGGAAGGCCGGGACTGGCGCATCGAGCGCCTTCGCGTCACGAATCCGGATGCCACCTTCAACATGGATGGCCTTTGGCAGAGCTGGATGGCTCAGCCGCGCACCCATGTGAACGTGCGGCTGGACATCGCCGACAGTGGTCGACTGCTGGCCCGGATGGGCTACCCCGAGGGCATGCGCGGCGGGGCGGGCCGCATCGAGGGTCCCTTGTCCTGGGCCGGCAGTCCTCAGGACCTGGACGTGGCCACGCTCGGAGGGACGCTGATAGTCGAGTTGTCCAAGGGCCAGTTCCTCACGCTGGAGCCCGGCGTCGGACGACTGCTCGGGGTCTTCAACCTGCAGAGCCTGCCGCGGCGGATCGCGCTCGACTTCCGCGATGTGTTCAGCGAGGGGTTCTCGTTCGACGAGATCGCGGGTTCGATGCGTATCGCGCGCGGGACGGGTCGTCTCGACGGCTTCCGGATCCAGGGCCCATCGGCGCGGGTGCTGATGAGCGGCGAAGTCAACCTGGCGAAGGAGACTCAGAACCTGCACGTGCGCGTCACGCCGGCACTCGGCGACAGCCTCGCGCTTGCCGGGGCGCTGTTGGGCGGGCCGGTGGCCGGCATCGCGAGCTTCCTGGTGCAGCGGGCGCTGAAGGATCCGCTCGCGCAGCTGGCGACCTTCGACTACGCGGTGACCGGCACCTGGGCTGAACCCACCGTGAACCGGGTCGCCCGGCCGGAGCCCGGGGGCGGGCCGCGGCAGGAGCCGGGCGCCGCCCCCGCTTCCCCGGCACCGGGCTGACGCGGATGCGATCCTTCACCCTCCCGCGGCGGGCCGGCGCGCTGGCGCTGACGGCACAACTCCTTGCGGGCTGTCTGGCGATGGCTGCAC
>CANHBC010000013.1 GCA_947458835.1 Betaproteobacteria bacterium
AGGTATCCGGCTTGACGATTTTGACCAGATAGCGCAAACTGAAGAATCGCCAACAGCGCACGCGAAAAGACGTCATGACCGGCAGGCACGATGCACAGGCAGTTCCCGTTCGGTCCTTGGCGGCGAAGACCGGTGGCCGATGCGCCGTGTCGTGGGGACATGGCCGCAGCACAGGCTTCACCCTCGTCGAACTGATGGTCACGGTGACCGTACTGGGCATCCTGCTGTTGACCGCGATCCCGCGCCTGTTCAGCGCCGAGTCGGAAGTCACGGTCGCCGCGACCTCCGACTTCGCCGAGCGGCTGAAGCTGCGCGTGAACGAAGTGCGCAACCGTTACGTCGAGGTGGGCATGGACGCCACGGCTGGCGCGGCCATGGTCCCGATGCGCGACGGCACCTCGGTGCGGGTGCACACCGGAGCGTCCGGCGGATTTCCCGCGGCCGACCCGGAGGGGCTCGGGCGACTGCTTGCCTGCCCCGACTTGAAACAGTGCGACGGCTTCAATGTCCACGTGAACGCGAACGGCACCGTCTACTTCACGCGGATGCCATCGGCCGGGAGCCTGTGCGCGGTGACCTACTATCCGGCGACCGGGGTCGTGGTGAACCACGCGTCGCCTCGAGCCTGCAGGGCGCAGGCGTCCTGACAGGCCGGCGTACCGTGCACGCGGCTGCGGGCGATCGCCGATGAGCCGGTTCCTGCTGTGCTGGGAACTGGGGGACCGGCATGCCCACCTGATGCGCCTGTTGCCGCTCGCGCTGCAGTTGCGCGACCTGGGCCATCAGGTGCTGTTCGCCGTCCATGACGTGCAGGCGGGGGCCGGCGAACTGTCCCGGCATGGACTGGCCTTCGTGCCGTCGCCGCAGGCGTTCGACGACCTCGCGCCGGGCCCCGACCATGACCAGTGCTACGCCGACGAACTGGTGCGTGCCGGGCTCGGTGACCGGGTGGCCCTGCTCGGAATGGTCGAGGCATGGCAGGGGATCTTCAGCCTGTTCGAGCCGGATGCGCTGGTGATCGACAATGGTCCGTCTGCGCTGGTCGCGGCCTGCGTGTCGGGGTTGCCCCGCCTGGTCCTCGGTGACGGCTATACCCTGCCGTCCACCCTCGGATGGGCCGCGGTTGACCGGGAGTCGGACGGGATCCGGCGGACGGCGCGGCTGCGTTCCAGCGAGCGGCGGGTGTCCGAGGTGGTCGCTGGCGTGACGCGGCTGGCGGTTGGCGGTCGGCCATCGGTCCGGACGCACCTGTTCGACCCCGCAGAATGCATGCTGCTGACGGTGGAGGCGCTGGATCCGTTTGCGCCCCGCCCGGGAACCGTCTACGAAGGTGCCCATGTGCGCACGGATGTGGGCCTGCCCATGAGCTGGAAGGAGGCTGGCCCGCGGGTGCTGCTGCACCTTCCGGATCCGGCGCTGGCGCAGCAGGTGGCGGGCGTCCCGGCGCTGGTGGGTGCGGACGTGATCGGCTGGGGCGTACGCGCACGCACGCGTTTCGTCGAGCTGCAGCAGGCCCGCCCGGCAACCCGGTGGATCGGCAGTGCGATCTGCCTGGACAGCGTGCTGCCGGATGCGGATCTGTGCATCCACGATGGCACGCATGGGATGCTGTCGGCCTGCCTGGCAACCGGCGTGCCGCAGATCGTGGTACCGTCTGCCGGATCGAGCCTCGCCCACGCGGTTTGCGCGGCTCGGGAGGACGCCGTCGCCATCGTGCCGCGTCTGCGCATCGAGGAGCGTCTGGGTCTGCAGGTGGAGCATGCGTTGCGTGGTCGCGCCATGCGCAGGTCTGCCGCGGCGCTTCGTCTCAGGCATGCACGGACCGGCGGGACGGGTGTCCGGACGCGCCTGCTGTCGAGGGCGCTCTCGCTCGTGGACCATGATGAAGCGTGGCCGCGCGTCGAGGCGACGATCGGATCGACTTGATCCGTTGCGCAGATTGCGCGGAGCGGATAGGGTAGCGTTTCGATTCGGGTCGGCGCCTTCCAGCGTTCGCCCCCGGAGTGGCGGGCTCGATAGTACGTATCGACGTACCTGATAGATCCGGCGTTGGCCTGTGTGACGACGGCGGGCGGGTCGAAGTCCCTGAGCATCGGCTGCACGCGCAAGCAACCTTCAACCTGTTGCTGGGCCGGGCGGCGTGGCGATTGCCAGCGTATCGGTCAGCCCGACGCAGGACAGCAGGGGTTTTCGAGGACCGTCCCGTCCTGCAATCGCGGTTTCCATTCATCCAGAAGGCACACAGTTGAAGTCGCTTCGTCGTCGACCTGCGTCTGCCCTGCCTGCATCCGGCCCGGCGGCTGCAGCCTTCGGTGTCCTCGCGCTGGCATTGGCACTGGCAGTGGCAGTGGCAGTGGCACTGGGACTCGTCCTGGTCGTCCTGTGGCAGCGGTCCCTCGAGGAGGTCCGGCAGGACACGTTCGAGCGCACGGCCCAGGCGGTCGCGAGCCGCTACGGACAACTGCTCGGTGAATTCGAGCAGTCATCGGCCGCGTTCGCCTCCGGACCGGCCGTGCTGTCGGCGCTCCAGGATCCGGGTGGGCCGCGCTCGAGCCTGCGCGCGGTGCTCGAACACAGCGCGCTGCGGGAACGCTTCTCGTCGCGCATCCTGGTCGTCGATGCCGCGGGCGATCCGATCGCCGGGGTACTGTCCGAGCTGCCCGGGGACGACATCCGGGGCCTGTTGCCCGGTCCGATTCCCGCCGGGGACGTGACGACCCGGGTGGTGCTGGATGGCCGGCGGCTCACGCTCAGCCTGCCGGTAGTGGGTCCGGAAGCCGGGATCGCCGTGGGCCGGCTGCTGGCGGTCGTCGACCTGGATGACCTGTTCATGCCAGTGATGCGCGGACTGCCGGAGGCGGCGCAATGGACGCTGCAGGTCGGCACCGGAACCCCGGCCACACTGCAAGGCGTGGGCTGGATCGACATCCCGGTGCCGACCGACGGTGCGTTGCGGGGCATCAAGCTCCACCTGCAGGCGCACCGGGACGGCGCGGGCGGTCTTCCCTGGGGGAGCCTCGAAACGGTCTTGCTCGTCCTGTCGGGCGGGCTGGCGCTGGCGGCGCTGCCCATCCTGCGGCGACTGCGTGCGGCGACACGGGTTCTGCCGGACGGCACCGGCTTCCGGGCGCCGGGTCAGGTATCGGCGATCGCCGACCAGGACCCGGCAGTCGCGCGCTTGAGTGCGGTACAGGCGGATGTCACCGAACTCATCGAGACGGCGAACGAACTGCGCACCAAGGAAGCGCGGCTGTCGCTCATGTTCGCGCTGAGTCCGGACGGAATGGCGTTGATGGACGCGGACGGCCGCGTCTTCATGGCCAACGAGGCGTTCCTGCGCTTCGTGCGCCTGGGTCGTGATCAGGTGATCGGCCACACGGCGCCGGAGCTCTCGGCGCTGCTCGAGCCCCTCGCTGCGCCGGATGAAGCCTGGGAAGGGCTGCCGTCCCCGCTCGACGCGGCGTCCTTTGTCGATGACGATCCGCACCGCCGGCGCCAGTCGAAGCGCCACAGGCTGCATCTGGTCGACCCGAAGCAGGTGCTGGTGTGCGGCGTGAAGCCGATCCCCGGCCTGGCCAGCCGCGAGTACGTGCTCTACATGCGCGATATCACCCGCGAGCACGAGTTCAACGAGATGAAGAGCGAGTTCCTGTCCACCGCCACGCACGAGCTGCGCACGCCGATGGCCTGCGTCCTGGGTTTCGCCGAGATGCTGGCGGAGGGCTTGTCGACCGCGGAGGATACGCCCGAGCACGCACGCCTGATCTATGAACAGGCCAGGGAGATGAGCCGTACGCTCGATGACCTGCTCGACCTCGCACGGATGGAGGCGCGGCGCGCGGGCTCGCTCACCTTCGTCCCGGAATCGGCGGTGGCCATCGTGACCGGACTGGCGCAGACCTGGCGTGTCAACGGCGACTCGCGCAGCGTGCAGCTGCAGGTGGCGTGCGATGCCGATGTGTGCGTGTCGGTGGACACACAGAAGATCCGCCAGGTCCTGCGCAACCTGCTGAGCAATGCCTTCAAGTACTCCACCGCGCCATCGCCAGTGAGCCTGTCGGTGCAGGCAGGGCCCGACGGGCCGGTATTGTTCACCGTGACCGACGAAGGCATGGGCATGACGCCCGACGAAGCGCAACACGCCTTCGATCGGTTCTACCGGGCCGAGGGAACGTCCAACGTCAAGGGCAGCGGGCTCGGGCTCAGCGTGGTGAAACAGATCGTGGAACTGCACGGGGGCACGGTGCGCCTGAGCAGCCTCGTCGGCACAGGCACGGTGGTCTCGGTCGAATTGCCCCGGATCCCGGGGACGCGCGGTGAAGCGGGCGCGCTCGACGATGATCGGCCAGGCTTCGATGAAGCCCAGGACCGCCCAGGGCCAGGATGAGGCTTCCGGCAAACCGGCGCTTGCAGCGAAGCTTGCACACTGAATGCTGGTTCGGTAGCGCTGACCGGGCAGTGTGGACGAGCCGTCCCGGGCACCGGGGTGACCTCAGGCGACGCGGCGGTCCGGAGGGCCTTCGACCGGCAGGGTAAACCGGAACGTGGATCCGTTCCTGCTCGATGCCTGCAGGTCCAGCGTCCCCCCGATCATCCGCATCAGGATCTTTGCATGGAACAGTCCGATGCCGAGGCCTCCGCCCTCCGGCCTGGACAGGTTGACGTCCTGCACGAAGGGATCGAACATGAGGCGACGCACGTCCTCGCCGATGCCTTCGCCCGTGTCGGCGATGTCGATCCGCAGTTCCGGCCCGACGCGCGCCACGTGCACCCTGACCTCGCCGCCATCGGTGTACCGGATGGCGTTGTCGAGCACGTTGCCCACGGCCTTGGCCAGCAGGCGGCGATCGGTGTGGATCGTGCCGAGGTCGGGCTCGGCGTCGATCAGCAGGCGCAGGTCCTTGGCCCGGGCGGCCGGCGCATGCGCCTGTTCGAGGCTTTGCACCAGTTCCGACACGTCGACAGCGTTCGGCTTGAACGGCAGCTGTCCTTCGCCCGCGCTCTGCACTTCGGTGATCTGGCCGACGATGTCACGGAGCCTGATCGCGGATTCGTGCAGCGTACTTGCGTAGTCCGTCAGTTCAGGCTCGAGGTCCGCCTGCATCAGCAGTTCGGAGAACCCGAGCACGCCGGTGAGCGGCGTGTGGATCTCGTGGGAGACCATGGTGATGAACCTGGACTTGAGTTCGTTGATCGAGTTCGCCCGCCGCCGCTCTTCCTGCAGGTCCGAGAGGAGTCGGTCCTGGCGCACGAGGCCGATGCCGATGAAGACAAGCCCGACGACGATCGCACCCGACAGCATCAGGCCCAGCGCGAGCTGCTTGCTGCGGTGGCGGTGGTACTGCGCCATGGCTTCGGTCGTCGCCTTCCCGACCACGACGACCAGATCGAAACCCGGGATCCGTTCGAAGGCAACGAAACGTTCCTTCCCGTCCACGGAGCTGCGCGCCACCAGCGTGCCGGAGGCGCTCGACCGCATCGTTTGCCATTGTGGACTGTCGTCGATCCGGTCGCCGGTGCCGATCTCCGCCCCGCCAACCGTTCGTGCGCGTATGACGCCATCCAGACCCACCGTCGTGACGGAGCCGCTCTCACCCAGGTCGATGCCCTTGTATATCTGGGTGTAGAAGTAGGGATCCACCGACACCACGACCACGCCCATGAACTCACCCGACGGGCTGTCGATGCGTCGCGTGACCTGTACTGTCCACCGCTTCGATACCCGTCCCAGCACCGGGATGCTCACGAAGGTTCCCTCGGTGAGCCTTTTCGCGTGGACCTGGAAGTGTTCCCGGTCGGAAACATTGACGGTGCTCGGGCCCAGGTTGGAAAAGACCACGCGGCCGTCCCGGTCGGCGATGGCCAGCTGCACGATGTGGGTTCCACCGACGTCGAACCGCTTCATGAACTGCGGCGATGGGAGGACGCGTTCTTCGCCGAAATCGGTGGCCACCAGCCGGGCCAGGCGGTCGGCCGTGTCGAAGCCCAGTGACGAATGCTGCGCCAGCAGGCGGGCGAGGGTCGACAACTGGCGCTCGGTGTACGCGACCTGCTGTTCCCGGTCGGTCTCGAGGGCGTTGAAGAGGGTCATCCACAGCAGGGCCAGCGCCAGGACGGCGATCAGCCCGCCGACCCGTGCCGATCGTGGCAGTCGGGACAGCTGTGTCCAGGCATTGAGCATGACGGGCACGGTCAGCGAGGAGCGACGGCTTCGCGGTTGATCTGGTCGCGCAGGTCGATGAAGCGTTGCGCGTTCTCGAGGAACCGAAGCGTGAGTCGTGGGTCGAAATGCAGGCCGGACTGCTGCTGGATCATCTCCAGCACCTGGTCATCGGGCAGTGCCTTCCGGTAGACCCGGTCCATGGTCAACGCGTCGAAGTAGTCGATCAGTGCGACGATGCGTGCCACCTCGGGAATGGCCTCGCCTTCGAGCCCCCTCGGATAGCCCGTGCCGTCGTACTTCTCGTGGTGGCAAAAGGCGATCTCCGCAGCCATCTCGAGTACCGGGATGCCGCTGCCGCCGAGGATCCGCGCCCCGAACTCCGGGTGACGACGCATCACCGTCCACTCTTCTTCGGTGAGGCCTTGCGACTTCTTGAGGATGGCGTCGGGAACGCCGATCTTTCCGACGTCGTGCATCGGCGCGGCTTCTTCCAGCAGGGCGGCCTGGTCCTGCGGCCAGCCGCCCAGGCGCGCGAGCAGGGCGGCCAGCCGCCCGATGCGTACCAGGTGCGTGCCGGTGTCGCTGTCCTTGAATTCGGCTGCGACGGTCAGCCGGTGGAGCGTGTCGCGATGCGCCTGCTCGAGCAGCGTATAGGCGCGTTCGCGTTCCAGCAGCAGTTCGGCGAGGTCGGACGAGACCTGGCCGAGCTGGTCCAGAAGCTCCTGGGGTCCCGGCGGCAGCGGATCGGAGGAGGCGTGCGGCGTGCGGGCAGGCAGCATCGGCCGTCAACCCGGGGAGGATGACAGTTGCGCCCGGACCGTCGCGAGCAGCTCCAGGGGACTGAACGGCTTGGACATGAAGCGGTCGGCCCCGCTGTCCGCGGCCATCTGCCGGTCGCTCTGCTGCGCGCGAGCCGAAAGCACGATGACATAAGGCCAGGCATGACCCGCCGCGTTGCGCCGCGCGATGATCTCGCGGCACAGATCCAGGCCATTCGTGCCGCCGGGCAGCATGATGTCGAGGATCGCCAGCGAGTAGGCGTCCGGATGGGCGTGCAGCAACACGCGCGCAGCGTCACCGCTGCTCGCCTCGTCGATGGGAATTCGCAGCGGCTTCAGTGAGGCATTGACCAGCTTGCGGATATGTTCATGGTCCTCTACCAGAAGCACGCGCTGCGGGGTTGGGGCAGGGCGTGGGGTCGGATCGGTCATGAGGCCGGTGGGTCGTCTGGGTTCATGCAGTACGCCTGCGCGTTGCGATCCCGGCCTGTACGAAGCCCAGGAGCTGTGCAAAGGGCACCGGCTTTCCGAGTACCGTGACATCCGGGGGGAGGTGGAACTTCTTCTCGAGTTCCGCGGTATCCACGCCAGTGATGACGATGATGTTCATGCAATCGAAGGCAGAATCGGCACGCAGCTTGCGGATCACTTCCGCGCCACCCAGCTTGGGCAGCACGAGATCGACGATCATCAGATCCGGCAGGTTGCGCGCGGCCTTCAGGATGGCTTCATAGCCGTCCTCCGCGACCTCCAGCCGGACCGGGAGCTTCCAGGCTGCGATGCGGGCAGCGTAGAGCTTCAACAGCGCCGGGTCGTCTTCGACCACCAGGATGCTGTATTCGCCGTCGTTGCGCTGGGTCGGGGGAAATACCCGTCCGGCACGCCGCGCCGTTGCCGGCATTTCGCGTGCACTCAGGTGGGCCTCGATGGCCGAGGCCGGGATGCGCCGGTGTCCGCCAGAGGTTTTCCAGGCCTGAAGTTCACCCGCCTCGACCATGCGCTGAACCATCGAAAGGGAGACGCCCAACCGGGCTGCCGCTTCCCGGGTACTGAGGTAATCCGTGCTGGCTTCCTCCTGGACGACTTTTGCAGCCATTACCTCTCCGATTGGTGAAGTGCGTGGGAGTCCGTGGACGACCCTGAAAAATCAAAAAACATCGAACACTTAAATATAACGGTAAAAGGACGCTTGATCAATACGTGCAGCGTATCGGTGCGTATCTGCGCAGGGTTCAATGCATGATCTGACGATAATTCGCTCAGCGCTGCGGGGTCGAATCGCGGCGCACCGGCTGGCCCGACCCAGGCGGCGGGGCTGCCGGGAGTTGCACCGTGACGGTCGTTCCCTTTCCAAGGGTGCTGTCGAGGCTGACTTCGCCACCGTGGTTGCGGATGATGTCCCTCGCCAGTGACAGACCCAATCCAGTCCCCGGCAGGTGGCGGGTGTTGGCGCCACGGGAGAAGGGCACGAAGATCCGCTGCAGGTCGGACTCCGCGATGCCGATTCCCTGGTCGGACACGCGGAACTGGACGAGCGTCTTGCCATTCTGCTCGACCATTGAGAGGTCCATCTCGACCGGCGATTCCGGCGGGGAATATTTCAGGGCGTTGTGCAGGATGTTGCGCAGCGCCTGCATCAGCTTCTCCTTGTCCGCGAGGATCTCGATGTCACGCGCACAGGCGTTGGCCACATGGATGCGCTGGCGTTGCGCATTATTGCCATATCCGGCCAGCAGGAACTCGATGAACGGGCCAAGTGCTGTACGTCGGTACTCGAACGCACGCACGCCCGAGGCTTCGATGCGGGACAGGTCGAGGAGTTCGTCGAGCAGATGCGTCAGTTCGGTGGCGTGGCGGTGTATCAACCCGGCAAATTCGGAGATCTCTTCCTGGGAAAGCTGCCCGGAGTGGAGGAGTTCGGAGAAACCCAGCACCGTCGACAGGGGCGTGCGGATCTCGTGTGCCGCCGCGGACACGAAGTCACTCTTCGTACGCGAGACCTGCGCTTCCTGCGTGACATCACGGAAGATGAACACGCAGGCGCCGACGGGCGATTCGGAGATCTGCAACCGGCGCCGCTCGAGGATGATCTCCGACGGCGTGCACAGCGCCAGCCACTGGCGGTCCCTCGACTCCTGCATGAGCGAATCGCTCGCGGCGGCGTCCGTTGTCTTCGGCTTCCAGGGCTCGAGTTCTTCCAGGGCAGGCCAGGGGGTGTCCGGCGTGGCACAGGCTCTCAGTCGGGACTCCACCGCTTCGATCGGCAGGCCAAGCAGGCCCTCCTGCCCGGCATCGATCAATCGGCAGAACGCGTCGTTGGCCGACTCGACGCGCCCGTCTCCGTCCACGAACAGGAAGCCGTCCGGACTCCTGGAGACAAGGACCTCGAGGTTGCGCCCGAATCGCGGGACGTCGGCGGTCTCGGGGACCTGGGACGCACCGGCGAAGGGTATGTTCACAGCGGTGGCTCCTTCTTGACGAAGGAATCCGACAGGACCAGATAGACCGATTCCGTGACGTCGGCCGGATTGCGGCTTCGGGGGGGGATGGGGGTATCGACCGCTCCAGCGCGCGGGGGCGCGCCCTCGGCGTCGAGCAGCCGACCGAGCAGCGAGGCTACATGTTCGACCTTGACCGCCAGCGCCAGTTGCGGGATGTCCTGGCCGTTGGACAGCGTGAGGCGTCCGACGACCATGCCGACGACCGAGCCCTCGGCATCCAGGACAGGACTGCCGCTGTGTCCGGCCAGCGCATGGGCCGAGATCTGCATGTGGCGCGGGTCGTCCCGGGGGCCGTCCCTGCCGAAGACGACGCCGGTCTGCACCTTCGGTTGCCTGCCCAGCACGGACGGCAGCGGATAACCCACGAAGGACACCGCGCTGCCGAGCCGGGCGGGTTCCACCGCGGTACGCATGCCCTGGTTGGCGCGACGGTTGCCGGGGAAAGCCAGTATGGCGATGTCGTTCGCGACGTCCGAAGCCACGAGCCGTGCGCTGAAACGCGCGCCCCAGGCGCTCATCACCACGATCCGGTCCTGGCCGTTGACGACATGGAGCGAAGTGACCAGGTAGCCGGACTCGCTGAGCCACGCGGTGCCGGTCCGGCGCGCCGTGGTGGGCGGGGCTGCGGGCGGGGTCGCGGGCGCTTTCGCCGCAGGGGGGTCCTGAAGCACATGGACGCAGTACCCGGCGGCGCAGGTCGAGCCTTCAGGGGGCGTGGGTCCGTCTGCCGCCAGGCCCTGCCCGCAGAACAGCGCCGTCCACAGCAAGGCGATCGATGCGCACCATCGTGCCCACCGTGTGGAAGCTGCGCCCTTGCGCTCCCGGCGAACGGAACAAGCCTTCATGAGACGCGTGATCGGGACCGCGCCAATCGCGTGCCCGCGGCCAACGACCATGGCAGTGTCCGGGCGCTGGCCCAGGCACGCCTGCCGCCGCTGCCAGCGCTCGGCACCGTGCCGTCGCCACGCTCCAGGGCGGCTGTACGGCGGGGCCGACGGAGGGGCCGGCTGCGCCTTGCATACGGGTTCATTGCTACGCTATCTCGTGGACGGGGGGGGAGGCCCGTTCATTCGTTCGGGGACGCGGATACGCTGGCGAAGCCCCGGTACGCATCGACCGGGGCACGCTGCCCGATGAGGAGCGTGGGGTCCCCGGAATGGCGATGATCTCGATGCCTTCCTGGACGTCACGGCACGACAGCAGCACCGCATCCCTGCCGAGCGCCGCGCCGACCTGCCTGCGGGCCGCAGATGCATCCCCGGCGACGAATCTGTGCAGTACGTGCAACACACACCTCCTTCGATGGCTTCCCGTCGAATTGAGCTAATTGAGCAAGCTGGTTTGTACGGTAGTTCGTTTCAGAACGCAAGCCTGCCGTGCGAGGGCAACGGGGGACGGGCGGGACTGACGGGGCTGAACCGGGGCGTCGAGAGTGACGTTCACGCGCTGTGTGCTTGATAATCATCGTTATCAAGCACGCAAAACCTTTTGCCCCTGAGCCATGAACCGACAGTTGTCCCTCCATCACTTTGCTTTCTTCCGGGGCTACCTGGAGGGGTTGCCGTTGTCGACGCTGGCCCAGCGCTACCTCGAGCAGGGCGGGGAAGACGGGAGCCCGCGACGCACGGTGCAGTTCGTCCGAGACGCGCTGCGTTCGCTGGCGATGCAGCACGGACAGCTCCGGTATGCACGCGCGCTGGCCATCGATCCCGCGCGCCTGTACGCGCCCGCACGGCCGCCGGCGGGCGACGGGGACGAGCCTTCGCTGGAGGCATTCCGGCGTGCCGTCGATCCGCGCGGCTTCTACGGAGAAGCCGAACTGATCGAACTGTTCCAGCAGCAATGCGGGCAGCCGCGACAGGACCGGCGACAGCAGCGCATCACGCGCCTGCGCAACCTGCAGCGCGAGGCGATCGAGTTTCTCCAGGCGCGCGTGCGGCCCGAGCCGTTGCCAGCTCATGCGGTCGAGGCCTGGCTGCCGCCGCGCCTGGCTGCGCACCTGATGGCCGCCGGCATCCGGACGCTGGGCGAACTGGTCGCCCGCATGAACACCGGCTACCGCTGGTGGGAGACTGTGCCCGGCATCGGGGTCGAGAAGGCCGCCCGGTTGCGGCGGTGGCTGGCGCCCCATTCCGGCGTCGAGGGACTTGCACTGGACCGGACGGCGGTGGTGCCCCGCGAGCACCTGGGCAGCGCGAGCGAACTGCTCCGACAGCGACCGGTGCGCACCGAGATCGCACCGCTGGAACGCTTCCTGGTACCGCGCGAACTCGATGGCAGCCAGGGCAGCCTGCGCGCCGAGCCCGGCCGCGCGCAGATCGCGGCCCGTGACGATGCGGAAGCGATCGCGGCCTGGCTCAACGCGCGGGGCCGCAATGACAACACCCGCCGCGCCTACCGGCGCGAGGCCGAGCGGCTGCTCCTGTGGTGTGTGCTGGAACGCGGCATGGCGCTGTCCTCGATCACCGTGGACGACTGCGCGCGGTATCGCATCTTCCTGCAGGCGCCACCCGCGGCATGGGTGGCCCCGCGCAACGTCGAGCGCTGGAGCCCGGCGTGGCGCCCGCTGTCCGGGCCGCTGTCCCCGCGCAGCCAGCGCACCGCGCTCGCGATCGTCTCGGCGATGTTCGACTGGCTGGTGTCGTGCCAGTACCTGGTCGCCAACCCGTGGAAGGCGCTGCCCCGTCCGGGTCCGGCGCCCACGCGCGACCCGTCCCGGGCGTTCAGTCATGAGCAATGGGCGGCGATCCGCGGCGCGGTCGACGCCTTGCCCGACCCGCTCCGGCGGACCCGGATGCGGCTGGTCACCGAACTGCTCTACCACACCGGCCTGCGACGGTCGGAACTGCTGGCCGCGAGCCTCGGCGACCTGCGTGAGGAAATGCTCGATGGCGAGGCGCTCTGGGTGCTCACCGTCGCCGGCAAGGGCGGACGGAGGCGCGAAGTGCCGATCGTCGAGGCGGTCATGCGCTGCCCCGATGAAGACCTCGCCGGGCGCGGCCTGTCGGTGGATCCGCGCGATGCTGCACCGGACGCCCCGCTGATCGCGGCCCTCGTGGGCGAGCCGGGCGGTACAGGTCCGGCGGGTGCACGGACTGCGCCGCGGGGGATGGCTGCGCAGGGCGCCGAGGCTCGCCTGCCGGCGGCGCAGCTCTATCGCGAACTGAAGCGGGTGTTTGCTGCCGCCAGCGCGGGGCTGCAGGCGGGAGGGGCACGCGGCGCCGCGCGCGTGGCGCGGGGTTCACCGCACTGGCTGCGCCACACCTTCGCCACCCACGCGGTCGGGACGGTGCCGCCCGACGTGGTCGGCAGCGTGCTCGGCCACGCGCCGGTGGCCTCGACCCCGCTTCCGGCCGGCACCGACCTGCGCCGCAAGGCGCGCGGGCTACGGGCGTTCGGTGCCGCGACCGACAACAGCCCGCCTGTACCCTCGTCCCGCCGATCGTGAGCCACACCCCTCACGCGCCCGCCTACCGGTACCATCGCGCCTACCGGATTACCCGGCCATGCGCGCTGGATCGCTGATGCGCCGGGGCTTCGACGACACTGAACCGAGAATGCAGGCAACCATGGAACTGGACAACAAACTTCCTGCCGCAGCGCTGGTGGAGCGGCTGGCGCAGGTCGTAGGCCACGCCCATGTCCTGACCGACGCGGCGGACGTCGCCCCGGCGGTGAGCGACTGGCGCGGCTTCTACAAGGGACGTGCGATCGCAGTGGTGCGCCCCGGCAGCACCGCCGAGGTGGCCGACGTGGTCCGCGCCTGCGCCGAGGCTGGCGTGGCGATCGTTGCCCAGGGCGGCAACACCGGCATGTGCGGCGGCGCGACCCCGACCATGGACGGACGCACGATCGTGCTGTCGCTCGCACGGATGAACCGCGTGCTCGCACTCGATCCGCTGAACGACACCATCACCGTCGAAGCCGGCTGCGTGCTGGCCACGGTGCAGCAGGCGGCCGCCGAGGCCGGCCGGCTGTTCCCGCTGTCGCTGGGCGCGGAAGGCAGCTGCCAGATCGGTGGCAACCTCGCGACCAATGCCGGCGGTGTGAACGTGCTGCGCTACGGCAACACCCGCGATCTCGCGCTCGGGCTGGAAGTGGTGCTGGCCGATGGCAGCGTGATCGAGGGCCTGCGCGGCCTGCGCAAGGACAACACCGGCTACGACCTGAAGCAGCTGTTCATCGGCTCGGAAGGCACCCTGGGGGTGATCACCGGCGCGGTACTCAAGCTGTTCCCGATGCCGCGTACCTCGGTCACCGCGTTCGCGGCGGTACCCGATCCGACCGCGGCGATCGCGCTGCTGGGCCGGCTGCGCGATCAGGTCGGCAACCGCGTGAGTGCGTTCGAGCTGATCTCCCGTTTCAGCATCGAGCTGGTGCTCACGCACATCCCGGGTTCGCGCGATCCGCTCGGCGGTACTTCGCCCTGGTATGTGCTGACCAACGTCGACGATCCGCGCACCGAGTCCGACCTGCGCCCGGCGCTCGAGCAGGCGCTGGCCGATGCGGTCGAGGCCGGGCTGGTCACCGACGCGGTGCTCGCGGAGAGCGATGCACAGGCGCAGGCGCTGTGGCGCATTCGCGAGTCGATCCCCGACGCCTCGAAGAACGAAGGGCTGCTCTACCGGCACGACATCTCGGTGCCTGCCAGCGACATCCCCTCGTTCATCGACGAAGCCGGTGCCCGGCTCGAGGCGGCCTTCCCCGGGGTGCGCGTGGTCTGCTTCGGGCACATCGGCGACGGCAACCTGCACTACAACTGCTACGTGCCAGGCCGGATGCGCGACGATCCGGTGGCGATCGCCGCGACCGACGTGAACGAGGTCGTGTTCCGCCTGGTGCACGAACGTGCCGGTTCGATCAGCGCGGAGCATGGCATCGGCCAGGCCAAGGTGGCCGAGCTGCCGCACTACAAGAGCGCCGTCGAGCTCGATGTCATGCGCCGGCTCAAGCGGGTGCTCGACCCGCAGGGCATCATGAACCCGGGCAAGGTGGTCTGACCGATCCGGGCGCGCGCCGGCTCGCCCGGATCGGCAGGGGCTTCGCCGGCTGCAGAGGAGAAACCATGCATCCCATCGCCGCGCAACGCGACCGAAGCCGCAGGCGGCCGGTTCGACCTGCACCCGTCGCCATCCTGCTGTCGGGCGCGGCGATCGCCGCCGCCACCGGGTGTCTGCCGGGGCAGGCGTCCGCACAGCCCTGGCCGAGCCGCCCGGTACGCGCGATCGTCCCCGGCCCGCCGGGCGGCGGCACCGACATCCTGACCCGCGCGGTGACGATGAAGATGGCCGAGAACCTCGGCCAGCCGTTCGTGGTCGAGAACCGCGCCGGCGGCAGCGGCATCATCGGCGTCGAACTGGCGATGCGCGCGCCAGCGGACGGCCACACCGTGCTGATGGGCCACAGCGGCACCCATGCGATCAACCTCAGCCTGCGCAAGTCGCTGTCCTACCATCCCGTCCGCGACTTCACCGCGCTGATGCTGGTGGCGAGCGTGCCCAACGCGCTCGTGGTGCACCCCTCGTTCCCGGCGCGCTCGGTGAAGGAGATGCTGGCGCTGGCGCGGGCGAAGCCCGGGCAGGTCACCTACGCGTCGGCGGGCACCGGCTTCTCGCAGCACCTGGCCGGTGTCCTGTTCGCCGACCTGGGCGGGGTCGACATGCTGCATGTGCCGTACAAGGGCAGCACGCCCGGCATGGCGGACGTCATCGGCGGCAACGTGATGAGCATGTTCCCGAACGTGACCACCGCGATGCCGCACCTGAAGTCCGGACGGCTGCGCGCGCTGGGCGTCACGTCCGCTGCGCGGTCCGAGGTGCTGCCCGGCGTGCCCGCGATCGGCGAGACGCTGTCCGGGTACGAGGCGATCGCCTGGTTCGGGCTGTTCGGCCCGGCCGGCATGCCGGCCGACCTGGTGCGCCAGGTCAATGCCGAGATGGCCCGCGCGTTGGGCGACCCGAAGGTGCGCGAGATGGTGCGCAGCCAGGGCGGCGATCCGGGCGGCGGCAGCCCGACCCAGTTCCAGGCCTTCGTACAGTCGGAGATCGACAAGTGGGCGCGGGTGATCCGGCGCGCTGGCGTGGAACAGGAGTGAGCCGGTGCGGCGGCGGCCCGATTGACGCTGCGCGCCGCGGCCTTGTATCTTGGCTTGACCGATATGCGACAGGCCAGGCCATGATCCACCGCTTCCGAACACCCCTGCGCGCCGGAGGCCTCGCTGCATCGGCTGCGGCAGCGCTGCTCCTCGTCGCCGCCCCGGTGGCGGCACAGTCGGCCGACCGATGGCCCGCGCGGGCGATCCGCGTGCTGATCGGCTACGCGCCGGGCACCTCGATCGACATCAACGGGCGCTTCCTCGCGCAGCGCCTGTCCGAGGAGTACGGCCAGCCGGTCGTGGTCGACAACCGTCCGGGCGCCACCGGCGCCATCGCCGCCGAGGCGGTGGCCAAGGCGGCGCCGGATGGCTACACGCTGCTGGCCGGGCCTGGCTCCGGCATCGTCGCCACGCCGTGGCTGCAGAAGGTGCAGTTCGACCCGCTGCGCGACTTCACGCCGGTGGCGCTGATCGGCGAGTTCGCCTTCCTCATGGTCGCGCATCCGTCGCTGCCGGTGAAGAGCGCGCGCGACGTGCTCGCGCTCGCACGCAAGCGGCCGGGCGAGATCGCCTATGGATCCAACGGCGTGGGCAGCGCGTTCCACCTGGCCGGCGTGCTGTTCGGCGCGATGGGCAACGTCGACATCCTGCATGTGCCCTATCGCGGTGGTGGCAACGCCGCACTGGTCGACCTGACCGGCGGGCGCATCCACCTGATGTGGAACAGCCCGGTGTTCCTGCTGCCGCACGTCAAGGCCGGGCGGTTGCGGGCGATCGCGGTCACCGGACCGAAACGCGTGCCGGCGATGCCCGACGTGCCGACCATCGCCGAGTCGGGCCTGCCGGGATACAGCATGACCGGCTGGCAGGGCGTGGTCGCGCCGGCGGGCACGCCACGCGAGGTGGTGGCGCGCCTGAACGGCTCGATCGGCAAGGTGCTGGGCTCGGCCGAGGGTCGGGAGGCCTGGACCGGGCAGGGGATGGAACCGACCGTGCTGTCGCCGGAGCAGTTCGGCGCGATGCTGCGTGCCGACTTCGAGGCCTACGGCAAGCTCATCAAGCGGATCGCGAAAGAGATCTGACCGGGCGGGCCTGGCTCAGCCCGGCGGCATGCCCTCGGTGGTGCCGGGCTGGTTGTCCAGCCACCACGACGCGAGTTCCCGGCAGGTCATGAAGCGGGTGCCCGGGCGCGCGGCCATGTAGCCGATGAAGTCCTCGACCACGCGTGCGCGCGCGGCGCGTCCGGATCCGTAGTCCCCCCGCGGATGCACGGTCAGCGTGACCAGCGTTCCTTCGGCATGCATCGCGTCGAACTCTTCCTTCCACGTCTTCAGCACGCGCACGTGCGAATGGCGCGGCTCGTAGAAGGTCGCGTCCTGCAGGGGCTGGAACTGCGGCAGCTCGACCAGCCGCCGCCCGTCGTCGTCCCGGACGATGTACGGCCAGTCGTCGTCCTCGAAGCTCGCGTCGTAGAGGTAGCCCAGGCGGGCGAGGTGGCCGAGCGTGGCCGGGGACAGCAGGCCGCGCGGCGCGCGCCAGCCCACCGGTGCGTGACCACAGGCCGTGGTCAGCGCCTCGTGCGCCCGCTGCAGGGTCTCGAACTCGGCCTCGCCCAGGCTGCCGTGGTCCTCGAACGCATGGCCGCGCGCGCCGATCTCATGGCCGCCCTGCAGCACTGCGTCGAGTGCAGCCGGATGGCGCTGCGCATCGGTCGCGGGCACGAACACGGTGGCCTTCGTGCCGGTGTTGGCGAAGGCCTCGAGCAGGCGAGCCAGCCCGGCGCGCATGCCATATCGGCCGTAGGAGTAGCGGCCGTACAGGTTCTCCTCGCGGGTCTCGGTCAGGTCGACCGACTCGGCGTCGAAGTTGACGGTGACCAGCACCACGCATTGTGCATTGCCGGGCCAGCGCGGGCTGGCGAGCCGGGGGAGCGAACTAGTCGAAGCTGGCATGGTTTTCCCTCACCCAGTCGGCGAGGCCGCCGACGCTGAAGAAGCGCACGCCTTCATGGCGCTTGATGTAGGTGATCAGTTCCTCGACGATGCGCGCGCGCGCCGGCGTACCCGAACCCCAACCGCTGCGCGCATGCACCATCAGCATGTAGTAGCCGTTCTCGTGGTAGAGACTGTCGAACTCCTGCTTCCAGTGTTCGAGTACCTCGGAGGGTGGCGTCATGCTGAAGCGGTAGAACGGGAAGTCGTCCAGGCTGTAGGCGCTGCTGGGCAGCTCCGCCATGTCGTCCTGGCGCTGGCCGTCGATCTCGACCATGTACGGCAGGTCGTGGTCCTTGTCGCTGGAGTCGTAGCGGTAGCCCAGCCGGCGCAGCACGCGCATGGTGCGCGCACTCTTGCGCCCCGACGGCGAGCGCCAGCCGGTGGGCGGGGTGCCCATCAGGCCGGTCAGGATGTCATGCGTGCGTTCGAGCAGCCCGGCTTCCTCGTCGCCCAGCTCCCAGCTCTCGTGCAGGTAGCCGTGCGAGCCGATCTCGAAGCCGCGCTGATGGGCCTCCTGCACCAGCTCCGGGTAGCACTCGGCGTCGAAGCCCGGCATGAAGAACGTGGTCGGCACGCCATGGCGTTCGAACAGCTCCATGTAGCGCGGCATGCCGCAGCGGCCGGAGTAGCGGCCGACCGAATTCGCGCCGAGCGGGCGCAGCTTGCGCCCGGTCTCGTGCGAGGGGCCGTCGAAGTCGACGGTCAGGCAGACGGCGCAGCGCACGCCGTCGGGCCAGCGGTAACGTCCCTTCATCTGTCCTCCTTCAATCGCTGCCGGGCAGGCCGACCGACCGGTACTCGGACTGGCACGGCTGGCCGGCGGCGATGTGCACCCGGTTCTCCTTCAGGTCGAACACCTGCGAGGACACGGTCATCGTCGGCTCGCTGCCCGGGTAGTCGTGCGGATGGCGGCAGATCGAGCGCGGATGGCCGAAGTGATCGCGCAGCGCGTCCTTCACGTCCTCGACGGTGATCGAACCGATCTTCGGCTCGAGCAGCTGGCGCGCACGGAAGTCGCGGTACAGGCTGTCGCCGGTGTAGAACTTCGCGACGCCGGTGGACTGCGCGACCACCGACTGGAAGTGGTTGGAATGGGTGAGCAGCCCGCGCTCCGGATAGACCGGGAACGCCTGCTTCGGGGAGAGTTCGAAGTCGATCGCGACGCCATCGCGATGCGCGATCAGGTAGTTGCCGGAGGCGCCGCGCGGCGCGCGCACCAGCCGGTCGATCGCGTCGTAGTAGTGGTGTGCATTGAGCACCTGCCGGCGAAGGATCGGGATCGGCACGCCGACATGCCCGCGGTCTTCGTTCGACACCAGCAGGTTGCCGCAGATTGCGATGCCGTCCTCGTTGAAGCCGTCGCGGCCGACCATGCCCGCCTCGACGATCAGGGTCAGTGCCGGCTTGCGCTGCTGGCGGATCTTCAGCACCACGATGCTGTCGACGCAGCCGTTGCGCCAGTCCCAGTTCTTGCCGACGATCACGCCGCCGTCGCGCGTGGCCTCCGGCAGCACCGCGATGGTCGTGCATTCGGTGGCGGGCTTGAGACCCATCGCGCTGCCATACAGCAGTTCGGTGCGGCAGTTCACCGCGACGATGTCCTCGAAGGCCTGCTTTGACCCGGCGGCGATGCCCTCCAGTTCATGCAGGATGTCGAGGTCGATCTCGCGGATCGAGCGTGCGAAGGTGCGCGCCCGCTCCCGCGTGTCGGCGAGCGACAGGCCTGCCTGGCGTTCGAACGACGGCAGGTAGATGTCGAGCGTGCGCTGCACGCGGTCGGCGGCGAGCCGGCCGTGCGCCTCGCCGCAGTCGTGTGCGCTGCCTTCGATCTCGTGGACGGGGAAGGGCGTGTACATGTGGGGCTCCGGCTCGTCTGGCGCGCTGGCGGGTTGGCGTGGGTTCAGGCCCGTGCACCGGTGACTAGCACGGTCCGGCGCTCGTCGATCGACTGCATGATCGCGCGGGTCACCTCGACCAGCGCGACGCCGGACTCGCCGTCCGGCAGGTCGGTGCGCGTGCCGGCCAGTTCCGACTCGAAGGCCTCGACCTCCAGGCGGTAGGCCGACGGCGCGGCAGTGAAGGTTTCCTCGCGGCTGCCTTCGGGCGTGGTGATGGTCAGGACATGGCGGTCGGTCCAGCGCAGCGCGGAGGTCGCGGCCATGCCGCGCGTACCCTGCAGCACGAAGTCGTTGCGCACGCTGGGCATCTCGCGCGTGGCGCGCACGACCGCCTGACAACCGGTGCCGAGCATCGCGAGCACGGAGATCGTCTCGTCCGGCAGGCCGGCGCGGCGGTCGGGGTGGGACAGCGCGGCCACCTCGGTGAACGGCAGGCCGGACACCCACTGCACCAGGTCGAGCAGGTGGACGGCCATGTCGAACAGCGCGCCGCCCTGCCTGACGTCGAGCCGCCAGGGCGCGCGCGCGCCACCCATCGGGCCGTTGCGCTCGAGTGAAACCGCGCGCAGTTCGCCCAGTTCGCCCGAGCGCACGATCTCGCGCAGCCGGCGGATCGCCGGCTCCAGGCGGATCTGGTGCGCGATGCGCAGCACCACGCCCGCCTTGTGGCAGGCCTCGGCCATCGCCGCGGCCTCGGCGAGGTCGATCGACAGCGGCTTTTCGCACAGCACGTGCTTACGGTGCCGTGCGGCCGCGAACACCGCCGCACCATGCAGCGCGTTGGGCGTGCAGACGTAGATCGCGTCCACCGCGGGGTCTGCGGCGAGCGACTCCGGGTCGTCGTGGACGCCCGCAATGCCGTGGCGTTCGGCGAATGCGCGGGTCTTTTCGGGGGAACTGCCCAGGCAGGCGACCAGTTCGGAACCGGCGCCCTGCGTGAGGGCGGGGACCATCCACTGCTCGACCAGGCGCCCGAGGCCGACGACGCCCCAGCGAACCCTGCGGGCGTTGCCTTCCGGACCTGCGGCCACGTCATTCCCCCCTCGTTCGACAGAGGGGAAGTATACCTCCGCAGGGTCCGCTGCTTGACCGTCCAGGCACCCCGACCGCGAATGACCGGACCGCGGCTACAGTTTGCCGCCGTAGAGCTTCATCGCGTTGCCGCCGCAGATCAGGTCACGGTCGGCGGCCGACAGGCGCCGCACTGCCTTGAGTCGGCCCACCGGGTCTTCCTCGCCCATGTCGAACGGGGCATCGGTGCCCAGCATCACGCGGTCCGCGCCGACGCGCTCGATCAGGTAGCGCAGCGCGGCCTCGTCGTGCACCAGTGCGTCGTACCAGAACCGGCGCAGCATCTTCTCGGGCGAGGTGCGGGTGTCGGCCTTCGTGTCCTTGCGTACCTTGTGGCCGTGCACGAAGCGGCCGATCTGGTAAGGGATGTAGCCGCCGCCGTGCGCGAGCACGATCTTCAGCGTCTTCAGGTCGTCGAGCGCGCCGCTGAACATGAGGTTCGCGGCCATGATCGTGCTGTGCAGCGGATTGCCGATCAGGTTGCGCAGGTGGTAGTTCTCGGTGCCGCATTCGGGCGTGGCCGCGTTCGGGTGCGCGAAGATGAAGACCTTCAGGTCCTGCGCACGCTTGAGTACCGGACGGAAGCGTGGCTCCGACAACTGCTCCTGCTCCACCGAGGTGCCCAGTTCGATCGAACGGAAGCCGAGGTCGCGCACGATGCGCTCGAGCTCGGCGATCGCGGCGTCCGGGTGCTGCATCGGCAGCGTGCCCATGCCCCTGAGCCGGTCGGGATATGCCGCGACCATCTTCGCGATGCCGTCGTTGGTGATGCGTGCGGCCTGCGCCGCCGCGTCGACGCCGAGCCAGTACGTCATCACCACCGGGGCCGGCGAGATGAACGACACGTCCAGCCCCTTGCGGTCCATGCCCGCGACCTTGATCGCAGGATCGGAGAACTCCGGGTACACCGGGAACGCCTGGCCGCCGTCGCGCAGGATCCGACGGCTGCCCTCGCGGGTCTCGATGGTCATCTGGAACCGCTTCGGATCGCGCTCGATCGCCTCGAGCAGTTCCGCCGGGATGACGTGGCTGTGCACGTCGATGCGTCGGCCGGCACCGGCCCGCTTCACCGTGCGCGCCGTGGATGGCTTCGCCACCGGCTGTTTCGTCGATGCCTTCGCCTGCCTGCCGTTCTTCTTCGCCGTTGCCATCAGGTCGCCTCCTCGGGGTTGGATCCAGTCGGCCGGGCCGGCCGACATCTGCCGGCTCAATCCGGCTTTACGTTGGCCTTGCGAACCACTGCCGCCCACTTGGCGATCTCGGCGGTGATGTGCGCGCCGAAGGCCTCGGGCGTGCTGCCGACGATGTCCACGCCGATCGCGTCGAGCTTCGCCTTGAGGTCGCGGCTGGCCAGTGCCTTGACCATCGCCGCATTGGCGCTGGCGATGATCGCGCGCGGCGTGGCCGGTGGCGCGGCGATGCCGAACCAGGTGCCGGTCTCGACCCCGCCGAAGCCGGCTTCCTTCATCGTCGGCACGCCCGGCACCACTGCGTTGCGGCGCAGGTCGGCCACCGCCAGCGCGCGCAGCCGGCCGGACTTCACGAAGCCGTCCACGGCCAGCGGGCCGACGAACATCATCGGTACGTGTCCGCCGAGCACGTCGTTCACGCCGGGCCCGGAGCTCTTGTACGGAACGTGCACGATGTCGATGCCGGCGACCATCCGGAACAGTTCGCCGGAGAGGTGGGGCGAGCTGCCGTTGCCGCCGGAGGCGTAGCTGATCGACCCGGGTTTCGCGCGCGCCAGCGCGACGAGTTCCTTCACCGAACGGGCGGGCACCGAGGGGTGCACGACCAGGATGTTCGGCTGGGACAGGATCAGCGATACCGGCGCGAAGTCCTTCACCGGGTCGAACGGGAGCTTCATCAGGCTCGGATTGATGGTGTGCGTGGTGGTGATCAGCAGCAGCGTGTAGCCGTCGGGCGGCGCCTTGACCATCATCTCGGAGCCGATGGTGCTGCTGGCTCCCGCGCGGTTGTCGATCAGCAACGGCTGGCCGAACGCCTCGGCGAACGCCGGCTGCACGGTGCGCGCGAGTGCGTCGGCACTGCCACCGGGCGCGAAGGGAACGATCCAGCGGATGGGCCTGGCCGGGAACTCCGCGGCGATCGCAGCGCCGGCAGGCAGCATCGCAGCAAGCAGGGGAAGCAGCGCGGCACGGATGTCCAAGGTGGCTCGCATCGGTCTGTGGCGCCGCCAGGATGGCCACGCCAGGCCAAAATGGTAGCAGACGCCTTGTGATAATCTGTCCGAACAGCCTGCATCGATGCAACGGCATCCATGCATTCCATCCACCGACGCCCGGGCATGGAGCCGGGGCCGCTGCCGCATGCGCGGGGACGAGCACGGGGCGCCTGCCGATGACCGCCGAACATCACTGGACCGCGAGCGACGGCACGCGCCTGTTCTATCGCGTGGACGATTTCACCGATCCGTGGGCCGACGCGCCGACCGTGGTGCTGCTGCACCCGGGCATGGGCAGTTCGCTGCGGCTGTTCGGCTGGGTACCGCACCTGGCGCGCCGCTTCCGCGTGGTGCGCCCGGACACGCGCGGTCATGGCCGTTCGGCCCCCGGCCCGCTCGACGGGCTCAGCCACGACCGGCTGTCGCTCGACCTGTTCGAGCTGTTCGACCAGCTGGGCATCGCGTCCGCCCACGTGATGGGTTCCTCGGCCGGGGGCATGATCGCCGGTCAGGCGGCGATCCGCCGGCCCGAACGCTTCCGCAGCCTCGCGCTGTACTCGGCTACCGCTGGTATCCCGCCCAGCCGGCCGGCCAAGGGTGACTGGATGGCGCGCGTGGGCAAGGCGGGCGTCCGCGGGTTCCTGGAACAGACGGTGCGCGATCGCATCGGAGACGCGTCCCCCGCGCAGGTGCAGTGGTATCTCGACTCGGCCGAAGGGCTGACGGTCGAGTACCTGTCCCGCTTCGTGCCGCTGATGGCGAGCGAGGACTGGACCGAGCGGCTCGCCGCGTTCCCCTTCCCGGTGATGCTCGGGGTTCCCGACCCGGACCCGATGGTCGAGCGCGCCGAGTACGAGCGCATGCGCGGTTACGTCCGTGACTGCACGTTCGTCACCTTCCCCGGCGCAAGCCACGGCATGAGCGCGGAGATCCCGGACGCCTGTGCGCTTGCCTACCTGGCGTTCCTCGAAAAGGTTGGCCCATGACCACCGAAGGCCGTTTCACCACCAGCGACGGCGTGCGCATCGCGTACTTCGCCGATGACTTCACCGATCCGTGGCGCGACGCGCCGGTGCTGCTGATGCTGCATTCGGCGATGAGCAGCTCGCGCCGGTTCTTCTCCATGGTTCCGGGCCTTGCCCGGCACCTGCGCGTGGTGCGCATGGATACCCGCGGCCACGGGCAGTCTGAGGTGCCGCCGGCGAGCGTGCCGCACGACAAGGAGCGGCTCAGCCAGGACGTGCTCGAGCTGCTCGACGTGCTCGGGCTCGACGCCGTGCATATCCTGGGCGGATCGGCGGGCGGCTATACCGGCCAGCTGCTGGCGATCCACCACCCGGCGCGCGTGAAGAGCCTGTCGCTGTTCAGCTCCACTCCGGGGTTCAAGGGCGACCAGGGCAAGCGCTGGCTCGCCGAGGCCTCGGTGCGCGGCATGCGCGCGGTGTTCGGCGAGACCATCGACGAGCGCATCCCGGTCGGCGAGGCCGATCCGCGGCTGGTGCAGTGGGTGCTCGACGAGATCTGCAAGAACGACCTCGAGTTCCTGAAGCGCTTCATCGGCCACTGGACCGACACCGACTTCATGGACCAGGTGCATCGTATCGGATGCCCGACGCTGATCGTCGAGCCGGGTGCGCATCCGATCGGCACCGGTTCCGCCTTCGCGGAGATGGCGAAGCGAATCCCGAACAGCGAGCGGGTGGTCTACGAGAACGGCCGGCACAACCTGTACGACTATCAGCCCGACCGCTGCGTGGCCGAGGTGCTGCGCTTCCTGCGCCACCACTTTCCCGAACTGCGTCCGTGAACGCCGTGCACGCATGAACCGGCTGGAAGGCAAGGTCGCGTTCATCACCGGCGCAGGCTCGGGCATCGCGCGCGCCGCGGCCTTGCTGTTCGCCCGCGAGGGCGCGAAGGTGGTCGTGGCCGAGATCGACGGCTCGCTGGGTGCAGCCACGGCGGCGGCGGTCGCCGCGGCGGGCGGCGAGGCGATGGCGGTGTGCACCGACGTCACCGACGAGGCGAGCGTGCGTGCCGCGATCGATGCGGCCGTGGTACGCCATGGCCGGCTCGACGTGCTGTTCAACTGCGCGGGCGGTTCGCTCAACGCCGACAGCCCGGTCACCGAGGTCGACCTCGATGTGTGGGACCGTACGATGGCGCTCGACGTGCGTGGGACGATGCTGGTCTGCCGGCATGGCATCCCGATACTGGTGAAGTCCGGCGGCGGCTCGGTGGTCAACATGTCCTCGGGTGCCGCCCTGCGCGGCAGCAGCCCGAAGCATGTGTACACCGCCGCGAAGGGGGCGATCCTGTCGTTCACACGCGCGCTGGCCGGTACCCATGCGAAGGACAACATCCGCGCCAACGCGATCTGCGCCGGGCGCATCCTGACCGACCGCATCCTGAACAACTACGGTACCGCCGAGGCACCCGGGCCGGTCGCCGACCGGCAGGACGCCGCGGGCCGCGTGCGCGACTATCCGTTCTGGGTCGGGCGTCCGGAGGACATCGCGCACGTCGCGCTGTTCCTCGCCAGCGACGAATCGCGGATGATCACTGGCGCCACCCTCCCGGCCGATGGCGGCCGCTCCGCCTACTGAAGGACACACCATGGAAACGCTCGTCGCCAGCGATGGCCTGAAGGTGCGCTATGTCGTCGATGACTACACCGATCCCTGGCGCAAGGCCGAGACGCTGGTGCTGGTGCATGCCGCGATGGGCAGTTCGCGCCGCTTCTACGCCTGGGTGCCGCACCTCGCGCGCCACTTCCGCGTGGTGCGGATCGACCAGCGCGGCCATGGCGAATCCGGTATCCCGGGTCCCGACCAGCTGTCGTTCCGGCGGCTGATGCAGGACGTGGTCGAACTGCTCGACCATCTGGGCGTGGACAAGGCCCACCTGGCCGGGTCCTCCGCCGGGGGCATCGTGTCGCAGGGGCTGGCGATCCACCATCCGCAGCGGGTGCGCACGCTGGCGAGCTTCGCGTCGGTGCCCGGCATGAAGAAGGTGTCGACCGACTATGCGGGCTGGGTCGCGCGCATCGGTGCAAAGGGCGTGGCTACCTTCCTGCGCGAGACCATCGCCGATCGGGTCGACCTGGCCACTGCGAAGCCGGGCTTCGTCGACTGGTTCATCGCCGAGTCGGCGCGCACGCCGGTGGAGGTGCTCGCGCGCTTCGTGCCGATGATGGCCACGGTCGACCTACAGGACGACCTGCCGCGGATCGCCTGCCCGATGCTGGTCGTGGTGCCCGGGGCCGATCCGCTGCACCCCGCCGAGGAATACCGGCCGATCGCCGAGCGGGTGCCCGGCTGCGAGTTCGTGGTCTACGACGGCCTGCCGCACAACATCACCGATGCGGTACCCGACCGCTGTGCCGAGGAACTGAAGCGCTTCCTGCTCAGGCACGCCGCCTGAGGCAGGAGAGGAGCCCGGTCTTCCGGTGCCGGGCCGCCTGCGGCCCGCGCAGCCGGCTGACTCAGGCGCGCGGGAAGCGCCGCTGCAGGAAGGCGAGCGTGTCGGCGGCGCAACGGTCCGGCAGGTAGTCGCAGATGTTGTGGCGCGCGCCGTCGTAGTAGACGAGTTCGTTGTCGGGGATACGCACTTTCATGTCCTCGTAGGTCGATGCGTGGCCGACCGGTTCCGCGCCGGGGGCGATCATCAGCACCGGGCAGCGGATGGCGCGGATCTCCTCCATCATGTCCACCGTCGACATGTGCCCGACGAAGCGCTGGATGAACGCGAGGTCGTTGTTCGCCGCCTCGTCCAGGAACCACTCGACGAAACGCGGGTCGACCTGGTCGACCGGGAAGCGGTCGGAGATCGTCTCGGCCAGGAAGGGCCGGATACCCTTCGCACCCATCTGCGGCACCCAGGTGCTGACCTGGCTGCGCGTGAGCCCCGGCGTGGAGCCGTACAGGACCAGGCTCTTCACCCGCTCGGGATGGTCGATCGCCAGTCGCTGGCCGACATAGCCGCCCGCCGAGTTGCCCAGGATGTGCACCTTGCCCAGGCCGAGGGCGTCCATCAGCGCGAGCGTGTCCTGCGCCAGGCGCTCGAGCGAGAACGGCGAGGACGGATCGGGTACGCCCGACTGCCCGTGGCCGCGCAGGTCCATCCGGATGATCCGGTGGTGGCGCGCCAGGGCAGGCACCATCGAATACCAGCGCTTCGAACTGCCGATCGCCGCATGCAGCAGCAGCAGCGGATCATCGGGCAGCCAGGGGTCGCTGAAGTCGTCGACCTGGTAGGCGAGGCGGATGCCATCATCGGCGGTCACGTGGGGCATGGCGATCTCCCGGGCGGGAATGTTGGAAGGAAGGGCCGGGTATACGGTGACGTCGGCCTCAGCGAGTGCTGCGTTCGTGCTCCACGGTCACTTCCGGCGGCAGCGCCGAGGCCAGCGTGGCATGCAGGTAGCAGGTGGTCGCGGCGATCTTCTGCAGCCGCTCGAACAGCGCGTCGGCGGCACCGCCGTTGAGGAACAGGTGCGTGTCGACTGGCAGCGCACGGCCGGCCAGCGTGCCGTCGGCAAGACTGCCCTCGAGCGCGAACGGGGTGTACTGCACGATGCGCACACCGCCGATGTCGAGCTTCATGTTCTCGATGTAGCGCGACAGCTGCGTCATGTAGCAGAAGACGATGCCTGCAGACAGGAGGGCCAGTCCGCTCGGGCCCTGGTCGCCGGCGCTTCCAGTGCCAGGCCGCTCGTCGGTGCGCAGTGCGAAGTGGCTTGCGGCGGGCAGGTCGAGCCAGGTGTTCGTCTCGGTCACCCCGGCCGGATCCAGCCGGTGGCTGTCGCCCACGATCAGCCGGAGCACGCGGCCCGTGGGCGAGGCCTGCGCCGGCTGGGACACGCCGGGCCGCTGCTCACCGGTTCGGCGCACCAGCGGCTGCAGCGGGTCCGGGCCGGCGACGGGCCGCGGCGGGCGAGTGTGGACGAGATAGGGATCAGGCGCGTCGGCGGCCGTCGAGGCCGGCAGCGCCCTCACCGGGCGGCGGCGTCCATTCACGTAGATCGCGAAGGTATTGACCAGCGGCATGCGCAGCGCTGCGAGCGCCGGTGATGCCGCGAGGGCCCGGTCGACCCAGGCGTGCACCGCGCTGGCCTCGGCGGGCGACTTGACCCGGACCGTGATGCGGGTGGGCTCGGCCTGTCCGACGGCATCGCCGCGCACGAAGGAACCGGTGAGGCTGTAGCGGTTGTCGAGGTGGATGCGCAGGTCGTCGACCGGCAGGCCGGCGGCGGCTGCCGTCGCCAGCAGGCGGTTGAAGAGGTCGCCGTGCAGACCGGCGTTGAAGATCCCCAGCGGGAACGGCGCCAGGTCGGTGCCCGACAGGTGGCGCCCCTCGTCGCTGGTCAGGCGCCACGCGCTGCCGCTGGCGCCCTCGGTGACGACGGCTTCCTTCTGATGGTGCGCCATCTGGCGCGCCTCGACGGTGAACACGTCCTGGCCTGCGGTGTTACGCAGTACCGCGGGCCGGGCCGAACCCTGCCGTGCGCGGAAGGTGAGCGGGTCTCCGAAGGCGTCGATGGTGCCGGCTGCGTGGGTGGTCATGTCGCGCTCTGGTTCAGGCCGTCGGGGCCAGGCCGGCCCGGGTACGCATCAGCACGGTCTTGTCCATCTGGAAAACGAGTTCGTCGCGCTGGTTGTAGACGAGGTCGCGGAGCATGACGATGCCGCGGTCGGGTTTGGAGGTCTCGCGCCTGGACAGCACCTCGACCTCGGTGCGGATGGTGTCGCCGATGCGCACCGGGGCGAGGAAGCGGCCGCCATCGAGCGCCAGCAGCCCGACCACCGAAGTACGGAACAGGCTTTCGGTCATGCCGGTCGAGAACGACATGATCAGGTGGCTCGGGCAGATTCGGCCGCCGTACGGGGTCTTGCGTGCGTACTCTTCGTCGATGAACAGGGGCACGTGGTAGCCGACGAGCGCGCAGAACAGCGAATGGTCGCCCTCGGTGATCGTGCGGCTGTAGGTGGGGTAGCGTGTGCCGACGGTGAAGTCTTCGTAGTAGGATGTCATGTGATCACGGTACGGACTGCGGGGAAGCCCTTGGCGCGATTGTATGCTGGCAGCGAGGCCCTGGCCGCTGCGAAACGTCGGCGCGGCGCCTGTGCGGGCGCCGCCATCCTCCTGGCTGCGATGCTGGCCGGCCAGGCGCCGCCCGCGCGCGCGCAGGCGCCCTGGCCGGTCAAGCCGATGCGCATCGTCGTGCCGGTGGTGCCGGGTTCGTTCACCGACGTCGTTGCGCGCGCGCTCGCGGCCGAGATGGGCGAGTCGCTCGGGCAGCCGGTGCTGGTCGAGAACCGTGCCGGCGCGGGCACGACCATCGGCGCGGCCACCGTCGCGAAGGCCAGCGCCGACGGCTACACGCTGCTGATGACGGAGAACTCGTTCTCGATCGCGCCGGCGCTGTATGGGCGGCAGATGACCTACGATCCGGTACGCGACTTCCAGCCGGTGACGCTGGTCGCCGAGGCGCCCACGCTCTGGTTCAGTCGCATGGACCTGCCTGCGCGCACGCCGAAGGAACTCGTACAGCTCGCGCGCAATCGTCCGGGCGAGCTCACCTTCGCCACCGGTGGCAACGGCACTTCATCGCACCTGGCCGCCGAGCTGTTCATCGACCGCCAGCGCCTGAAGATGGTGCACGTGCCGTTCAAGGGCGTGGCCGGGTCGATCGCGGAGGTGATCGCCGGGCGCGTGGACATCGGCACCTCCAGCATCGCGAGCGCGGCCGCTCCAGTCCAGGCCGGGCGCATGCGCGCGCTGGCGGTCACCGGCCCGGAGCGCAACCCGCTGCTCCCCGAGGTGCCGACCTTCGCCGAGTCCGGCTTCGGCGACTACGACATGCCGATCTGGTTCGGTCTGATCGGACCGGCCGGACTGCCGGCCGAGCGTCTGGACCGACTGCATGCCGAGATCGTGCGCGCCGCCGGCCGTCCGCGGCTGCGCGAGCTGTTCGCCGCCCAGGGCGCGCGCGCGCTGCTGGTGCCGCCCCAGGCGTTCACGAAGCGGGTACATGCCGAGATTGCCCTGTGGCGCGAGGTGATCCCGCGCGTGGGCATCCGTGCCGAGTGAGGGGCACTCGCGGTCACCCCGCGCGGGCTGGACGCCGCCCGCCTTCCGGCCCACCCGATGATCCGGTGCATTCCAGGAACGAACCAACCGACCCGATGATGAAGATACCGACGCCCACCCGACGACCGATCCCCGCGCGGCTGCTCGCGGCCTGTGCGATGCCGCTGCTGCTCGCCACCACGACGGCGCATGCACAGCAGCAGGGCTGGCCGTCGCGACCGCTGCGCATCGTCGTCGGCTTCACCGCCGGAGGCCCGGTCGACCTGGTCGCGCGCATCGTCGCCCCGCGGCTGGCCACGCCGCTCGGCCAGCCGGTGATCGTCGAGAACCGGCCGGGTGCGGATGCCAACATCGCGATGGAAGTGGTGGCGCGCGCGAGCCCGGACGGCTACACGCTGCTGCTGATCCAGCCCGGCGTCGCGATCAACCCGCCGCTCTACGGCAAGGTGCCGTTCGATCCGCTGAAGGATTTCGCACCGGTCGGCCTGATCGGGGAGTCGCCGAACATCGTCGCCGTCCATAACGGGCTGCCGGCGAACACCATGCAGGAACTGCTCGCGCTCGCGCGGGCGAAGAAGGGCGGCCTGTTCTACGGCGCGACCTCCAGCCCGACGCTGCTCGCCACCGAACTGCTCAACACCCTGGCGGGCGTGCAGACCGTGCGCGTGCCGTTCAAGGGTGCACCGCCCGCGCTGGCCGCGCTGATGTCCGGCGAGGTGCAGATCGTCTTGAGCAGCATCGGTACGCTGCTGCCGCTTGCGCGCGCCGGCAAGGTACGGGCGCTGGCGGTGACCAGCGCGAAGCGCAGCGCCGCGGCGCCGGACCTGCCCACGGTGCAGGAGGCTGGCGTTCCCGGCTTCGTCGCGACCACCTGGTACGGACTGGCCGCCACCGGCGGCACGCCGCGTCCGGTCATCGATCGGCTCAACGCCGAGTTGCGCAAGGTACTGGCCGATCCCGAGGTGCGCACCCAGCTGGCCGGGCAGGGCATCGACGAGCCTTCGCCAGGCACGCCGGAGCAGCTCGGGTCGCTGATCCGCAGCGAGCTGGCGAAGTGGGAGAAGGTCGTGCGTGCCTCGGGGGCCTCCGTCAACTGATCGGTGAACCGATCGACAACCCGGGCGGCGGCCGGTGCGCCCGCGCGCCGGCCGCGCTCAGCCGATCAGTGCGGTCGCCTTGATCTCGATCAGCGCGCCCGGCCGGATCAGCCCGGCGACCTGCACGCCGGTGGCGGCCGGGTAGGGGCCGTCTCCGAACACCTTGCGCCGCACGGACGCGGTCTTCGCGTAGCCGTCCAGCGTGGTGAAGTATTCGGTGGTCTCGACCACGTTCTCGAACGATGCACCAGCATGCGCCAGTACTCGCCCCATCTTCTCGAAGATGTATTCGGTCTGGCGGACGATGTCCCCCGGTCCGACCAGCTCGCCGTTCTCGTCGGCGGCGGTCATGCCTGAGATGAACAGCAGGTTGCCGGCGCGCACCGCGGCGGAGAACGTGTAGCGCGGGTTCCAGCCGGGCGGAACGACGGCAGTGAAGGGTCGGGTCATCGGGAGAGTTCCTGGTCAGTGGGCTCGACGGCCGGCGTGCGGCAGGCGAGCAGGTAGGCATGGAAGCCTTCGGCCACCGGCGTGCCGGCGGCGTTGGAGACGCGAACGATGAAGCGCACGATCCCGCGCGTGCCATCGCGCGAGCGCCGCGTGCTCTCGACCTCGAACGCGGTGCGGATCGTGTCGCCTTCGAGCACCGGGGCGAGGAAGCGCATGCCCTGCTCCAGGAAGGCGACCATCGATGCCTCGAGGCGCGAGGACAGCGCGGTGGCGCCGAGTGCGCCCACCGCGGCCACCAGTAATCCGTGCGCGACTGGCGCGCCGAATCGGGTGCGGCGCGCGTACTCGGGATCGTAGTGGATCGGGTGCGCATCGCCGGTGAGCTCGGCGAAGGCACGGAACGCGGTGCTGTCGAGACGGCGCTCCTGCCCTGGCCAGTGCTGGCCGGGCGAGAAATCCTCGAACCAGAGCGGCGTCGCCTCGCTCATTCGGCCTTGACGCCGGCGGCGCGGACCGCCTGCACGAACAGGTCGATGTCGGCGCGCAGCTGCTTCGCATACTCGGCCGGCGTGCTGCCGACCGGGTCGATGCCCATGGCCGCGAGCTTCTGCAGCGAATCCGGATGGCGCACCGCCCGGGCCATCTCCGCGGCCAGGCGCTCGACCACCGGGCCAGGCGTACCCGCGGGCGCGAGCACGCTCACCGACGGCAGCAGTACGAAGTCCTTCACGCCCAGTTCGGCGAAGGTGGGCACGTCGGGCGCCTGCGCACTGCGCGCCGGGCTCGCCACGCCGAGCAGCCGCACGGTGCCGGCCTTCACGTGCGCGGCGACCGTGGGCAGCACCGTGAACAGGGCTGGCACTTCGCCGGCCACCAGCGCCGGCGTGGACTGGCCGCTGCCCTTGTAGGGCACGTGCACCAGGTCGATGCCCACGCGCAGGCGCAGCATTTCCATCGCCAGATGATGCGGGCTGCCCACGCCGGAGGAGCCATAGGACGCATTGCCGCCGCGCCCCCGGGCGAAGGCGACGAACTCCTTCAGCGTCGACACACCGGTGCCCGCGTTCACCGCCAGGAAGAACGGCGAGGTGCCGAGCAGGCTGACGGGTGTGAAGTCGCGTCGGATGTCGTACGGCAGCTTCGGCGTCATCGCCGGGGTGATCGCCGTCTGTCCGAGGTCGGCCACCAGCAGCGTGTAGCCGTCGGGCAGCGCGCGTGCGACCAGTTCGGTGCCGATGATGCCGCCGGCTCCGGGACGATTGTCGACCAGCACCGGACGGCGGAAGGCATCGCCCAGGCGTTGCGCGACGATGCGGCCGAGCGTGTCGGGGAGTCCCCCGGGCACGTAGGGCACCACCATCCGGACCGGGCGCGACGGAAAGGCTGAAGGGTCGGCACCCTGGGCCGCGGCCGAGGGCACCACGGGCGACCACGGCAGCAGCGCAGCCAGTGCGGCGAGCACGGTTGCAGCGCGGGCGGCACGCAGGCTGATGCGACCGTGCACGGTCGAAGTGAAGGGGACGGGGAGGGTGCGGGCCACGATCTTTCCATGCCGTTCGGACAGCCGCGATGATACGCCGGCCGCTGGCGGCGGTCCGTCGAGCCCTGGCGGGTGCAGGGGCATCGGTTAACATCGGCGGCTGCACAGCGAAGGATCCGGATCAGCCATGACGACTGCAGCCAAGATGCTCGACGGGGTACGGGTGATCGACCTCACGTCGGTGGTGTTCGGCCCCTACTCGACGCAGATCCTGGCCGACTACGGTGCGGACGTCGTGAAGGTCGAGGTACCCGACGGCGACATCATGCGCTACGCGGGGCACGCGCCCGAACGCGGCATGGGGCCGGTGTTCGTCAACCTCAACCGCGGCAAGCGGTCGATCGTGCTCGACATCCGCACGCCCGGTGGCAAGGCCGCGCTCGAAGCCCTCATCCGTGGGGCCGACCTGCTCGTGCACAACGTCCGGCGCAAGCCGATGGCCCGGCTCGGCTTCTCGGCGCAGGCCTGCGCCGCGCTCAACCCGCGGCTGCTCTACTGCGCGGCGACCGGATTCTCCGAGGCGCACGAACTGGCCGATGCACCGGCGATCGACGACGTGATCCAGTGCGCGGTCGGCCTCACGGAACTCAACGCCGATGCCGATGGCACGCCTCGGCTGGTGCCCAGCCTGGTCGCCGACAAGGTCGCTGGCCTCGCGCTCGCCTCGGCGATGCTCGCCGCGCTGGTGCGCCAGCGCACGACCGGCCAGGGCGGCACGGTCGACGTGCCGATGTACGAGACGCTTGCCTCCTTCAGTCTCGTCGAGCACCTGCAGGGGGCGACGTTCTCGCCCGACGGCAGCGTCGGCTACACCCGCGTCACCCGCGAAGGCCGGCGCATCTACCGGGCGAAGGACGGCCATGTGTCGATGACGCCCTACAGCAACGAGCAGTGGGCGCGCTTCTTCCGGGCCGTCGGCCGCCCGGACATGGCGACCGATCCGCGGGTCACCGACCCCGCAGTGCGCGGTACCCGGTTCCACGAGCTCTACGACGTGATCGAGTCGGTTGCGCATACCCGCACCGTCGCCGAATGGATCGCCCTTGCGCGCGAGCTGAACATGCCGGCGATGCCGGTGGTGTCGCTGGCCGAGGTCGCGAACGATCCGCAACTCGAGCGCAGCGGAGCCACCCAGACGCGCGCGTTCGCCGGCATCGGGCCGGTGAAACACCTGTCCTCGCCGGGCTTCTTCGATGGCGAGGCCGCACGTCATCCTGCCAACGCCCCCCGGCTGGGCGAGCACACCCGAGCGCTGCTGCGCGAGGCCGGCTACGACGAGTCAGGCATCGCCGACCTGCTCGCCACCGGCGCCGCGCGCGCACTCGACTGAACCCGGCGGGGTCGACCCGGCCCCGACCCACGATCCTTCAGCGAACTTCCGGAGCCCAGCCGATGGAACAGCCCCCGCGCATCGTCCACCCCGACACCCTGCCGGCCTATTCGCCGCCCGGCCATGGCGGAACCGTCAATCGCCGCCTGGTCGAGGCCTCGCTCGGTGCCGGGCTCGAGATGGTGCTGGGCGAGGTCGCGGCCGGTGGCGCCGCGCATCCTCATTCGCATGACACGGCATGGCAGATCGTGATGGTGCTCGAAGGTTTCCTGGAGCACTCGGAGCCGGGTGAGCCGCCCCGGCGCTGCGGTCCCGGCAGCGTGATCCGCATCCCGCCCGGCTGCGTGCATGGCGCACGCTCGCTCGATGGTCCGGCGAAGGTGGTGGTCATCTACAGCCCGCCGCTGCCGGCGGAGGGCGGATTCCGGCCGGCCTGAGCGCGAGGCTGCCTGATCCGTCATCCCCGCGCGACGAGCCGTCGCCC